>NZ_VYQA01000020.1:0-63168 GCF_008710165.1 Sphingobium limneticum
CTGGATCCTGTGTTTGCTATGGCAGGGAGCGATCCCGTTGACGGTGGAAGCCATCTGGCTCAGAATGCATGCCTCGCCGCTCAATGCCGGCGCATAGAGATCTGTTGACCAAATCTCGCTTTCCTTCGTGACCCAGGACGTTATCGGACCGTATATGTGCCGGTGGCCCGCGCGAGATGAACAGGTCGGCGAGCGCTGCCAGAACATCCTCATGCTTGAGCTGCCGCGCGACGATGAGCGCCAGGCACTCCCTGCTGACCTCGTCGATGATCGTCAAAATGCGGAACTTGCGCCCGTCATGCGTGCGCCCTTCGACGAAGTCGTAGGCCCATACATGACCTGGATATTCGGGCCGCAGGCGGATGCAGGATCCGTCGTTGAGCCACAGGCGTCCACGCTTTGGCTGGCGCAGCGGAACCTTCAGTCCCTCGCGTCGCCATATCCGCTCGACCCGTTTATGGTTCACCGTCCACCCCGCATGGCACAGCAGCGCCGTCACCCGGCGGTAGCCGTAGCGCCCATATTGCTTTGCCAATGCGATGATGTCCTCCGTTAGCGCCTGTTCGTCATCCGCCCCGCGCGGCACTTTACGCTGCGTCGATCGATGCTGCCTCAGCACCCGGCAGATCCGTCGTTCGGACATCGGGACCGGAAGCTCTCGTCGTACATGATCGATGCAGCGTCGCCGTCGCGCGGGGCTCAGAAGTTTCCCTTTGCAGCCTCCTGCAGAATCAGTTTGTCCAACGTCAGGTCCGAGATCGCCCGGCGAAGCCGCTGGTTCTCTTTCTCCAGATCCTTCATCCGCCGCGCCTGGTCAGTCTTTAGGCCGCCATACTCCTTGCGCCAGCGATAGTAAGTCTGTTCGCTGACTGCGATCCGGCGACACGCCTCCGCCGTCGAGGCCCCCTGGGCCAGCACGATCTCAACTTCACGCAGCTTCCCGATAATCTCTTCCGGCTTGTGCTTCTTGCTTGGCATTCGTCATCCCTTTCGTGGTCCAGACTATCATAGTCTCTGGGCCACTCAGTGGGGGCAGATCAAGTTTGCCCCCCATCAAACACCGTCATTCGCTTTATGGGTTCACGACCTAGCACTACTTTGGCAGAAGTGAGATTGACGCGCTCGAGAGAGCGCCTCTGCAATGAGGGCATTGGCCTGGCGGTGGGCGCGAGAGGCGGTCAAGGATGGCTTGGCGGACTGCCGGCAGGCTGGGCTGAGGTGGTGGCCCAGAGACTCTTTTTTTTCCGTCCCGCTTGAGCGAGCCTGCGGGCCTGAAGGAAGGCATAGGCCATCATTGTCATCAAACAGTGGCGATGCAGCCCGGTCCAGGAGCGACCCTCGAAGTGGTCGAGGCCGAGTTCTCCCTTGAGTTGCTGATGCGCCTGCTCGCAGATCCAGCGCGCCTTGATCACCCCCGCCAGGTCCCTCATCGAGGTATCGGCCGGTAGGTTCGAGAGGTAGTATTTTCGCTCGCCAGTCGAACGATGCTCGCCAACCAGCCATGCTTCTTCGCCGGGCATGTGTTGAGCTCCAGCTGCGCCGATCCGCTGTGGCGCACCATCGGCGATGCGTACACGCACGGCGGCAAAGCGCGCTGACAGGCGCCCCTTCGTTCCCCGGCGCCAGCTGACCTGACGCCACTTTACGTCTTCGAGCATGGCGTGCGCGGCCCGGGATTTGACGTCCGGCACGTGCCGCACACGCGGACGCCCGCGGTTCGCCACCGGGAAGATCAGTTGCACGTCGGCAGGATAGACCTTCTGGTGCCGGGGGATGCCGAAGGCCCAGCAAAGATCCCGTGCGCTCAATGCCTGCCGGAACGAGGCGGATAGGCCATATCCCGCATCGGCCAGAACGCAGCCGAAGCGGGCCCCAGCGGCGATGAAGCGGTCGATCTCCTCAATGGCGATCTCGGGCTTCGTGCGATAGGTCTGGAGAAGATCCGGCACACCAGCCTTGGCCATCCGCACCGCATCGCTCGTCCAGCTTTCCGGCAGGAAAAGCCGTAAGCTCAGCATGACCGGCACTTCTCCCGAGGCCAGCGTCACCGATACCAGCGTTTGGCAGTTCGCGTTCTTGCCCAGCGCCGTGGCGTATTGCGGCGCGACACCGACCGACGCCTTGCCTTTCTTCGGCAGCGCGGTGTCGTCGATGATCAGCCAGGCCTTGTCACCGCCGACCAACTCATCTGCCTGTCGCCATAAGGTCGCTTCCAAGGGCGCGCTGTCCCAGATACCTACACCAATGAAATGGTGCAGCCGGTCGTAGCTGACCTCACTCACGCGGGCCGCCATGGGCTGGATGCTCTTGCGATCACCGGGACCGATCAAGCCCGCGATATACGCTGGACACATCCTCCGCCGTGTCTTGTTGCCGAGCCCCTGCAGATACGGTTCCAGCCAGCGCTCAAGATCGCCCTGCCAATCCCCTTCCATCACCAGCCTCCATCAAAGCTGGCTCCCTATGAATCACGCATCTTGCGCTGGGGGAATCCCAAAAATCAGGCTTCTGCCAAAGTAGTGCTAGCTCAAAGCGATCCAGTTTTCAGGTGGGAGAGCAGTTTGATCTGGCACCCAAACCGCAGTCAGCTTGCCAGCTCGATGGAGCCGGGCCAGGCTTACAGCGTCGCGACGGTTGGCCTTTACCCGGTCGCCCGCAAGTTTGGGAATGAGCGATGGCGCCACCACCTCACAATGGTGGCCGAGCTCAAGGATCTGGCGGTATAGATCGTATCCCGTTGGACCAGCCTCGTAGCAGAAATGAAGCTTGGCGCCGCGCTTCGCAAGCTTGCCCACCATCGATGCTACCGACGCCGGCTCCCCTGAGATATCGCCAAAAAACCGTATTTCGCCACTCCGCTCGCCCTCGGCGACCGCGACTGAAATCTTCAATTTTGATGCATCGAGTCCAACGAAAAGCTCGCTATCCTTTCCCATGGTCCGCCCTCGCTTAAGCATGGGGCTAGGTGCCGGCCCATCCGGCGCAATCCCGCATCGTGCTAAATACGGGGGCGGGGCACCTTCGCAGCCCGAACATACGGCCTTTTGGACGGCACAATCGAAAGCGGACGCTCGTCTGACAGTGCGGTGATGGCGCTTACGCATAACATCTGCCAAATGCCATTCAAACGCAGCAAGCATGATGATAAAGGCTTTGTGACGGCCTCAGATATCATGCTCCAAATCATAGTTTGATCGAGGCTGGACCTTCGATCTGGTCTCCTCGAAGTTACTCGAGCGTTTCTGACCCTAGTTGCAGAGTAGCTCCGGCTGCAGCCAGCATGACCGCGCCAGCGAAGGCCATGGTCCAGATCGGTTCGGTCGGGAAGAAATGGCGCATGATCGTGCCCATCACCGTCGCCACCAGCAATTGCGGGATGACGACGAAGGCGTTGAACAGGCCCATATAGATGCCAAGCTTGGTCTGCGGCACGCTGGAGGCGAGCATCGCATAGGGCATGGCAAGGGTCGAGGCCCAGGCGATGCCGATCGCCACTTCCGACAGGAGCAGCGCCTGCGCATCGCGCAGGACCAGGAAGGACAGGAAGCCGAGGGCGCCGAGCGTGAGCGCCAGCGCATGGGTCCGGGCCTGGCCGATGCGACGGGCAAGCGGCTGGAGCAGGAAGGGCGCGGCGAAGGCGGCAACGCCATTATAGGTGGCGAAGAGGATGCCGACCCAATTGCCCCCTTCATTATAGGCGGCGCTGGTCGGGTCGGCCGATCCGAACATATATTGGGCGACCACCGGCGTAGTGTAGATCCACATGATGAAGAGCGCCGACCAGGTGAAGAACTGGACCAGCGCCAGCTTCTTCATCACCGCCGGCATGGTCGCGAAATTGCCGACCACATGGCTGAGCAAATTATCGGTCCGGCCTTGCGCATGAAGGCCGCGCGCGGCGATGCGGGCAATGCCATAGGCGGCGAGCAGGCCGCCCAGCAGATAGAGTTCCTTTTCCAGCGCCCAGCCCCAGACGGCGGCGATGACGGCGAGGCCGGCGACGATCCAGAGCGGACCACCGGCGGGGACCGGCGGCGCCTCCTTCCGGCTTGCCGCTTCGCTGGCCTGTGCAAAACCGGCCATCTGCTCGGGCGAATATTCGCGGGTGGTGAGCACGGTCCAGAGCACGGCAAGGAATAGCGCGGCGCCGCCGATATAGAAGCTGACCCGTACCGTGTCGGGGATCATGCCGACGGGCGCGACATTGGAGACGCCCATCTGGTCGAGCAGCCAGGGGGTAGAGGAGCCGATCACCGCGCCGGTGCCGATGAAGGCGGTCTGGATCGCATAGCCGGCCATATGCTGTTCCTTCGCCAGCATATCGCCGACAAAGGCCCGGAACGGCTCCATCGAGACGTTGAGCGAGGCGTCGAGAATCCAGAGCATCAGCGCGGCAGCCATCAGGCCTGGCGCATTGGGCATGCCGAACAAAGCGAGCGCCGCGAACAGCGCACCGGCGAAAAAATAGGGCCGGCGCCGGCCGAGGCGGCACCAGGTGCGGTCGCTATAATGGCCTATCACCGGCTGGACCAGCAGGCCGGTCAGCGGCGCGGCGATCCACAGCAAGGCGAGATTGTCGAGATTTTCCCCCAGCGACTGGAAGATGCGCGACATGTTGGCGTTCTGGAGCGCGAAGCCGATCTGGATGCCGAAGAAGCCGAAGCTGATATTCCACAGCCCCCAAAAGCCCTGGCGCGGCCGACCATCGGACGTCGTCGCGCCCGGTTCCAGCCCCATCTCATTCATCCCGGCCATCCCCATCCTTCGCCTTAACTTCGCACATTTCCCGCACATTTTGACATTTAGTTGCGAGCGCCTGATCCTATCGGAAAGTCTGCGTGCATGCGGCCACTAAGCCTATCAAGCGCAGGCGGAATAGGACAGCCGAGGCTTTTGATCGCCCCCTTCCACCCTGCGTCATCCTGACGAAAGTCAGGATCCATTCGGCGCGACATCTGCGAGCGAGCGCTGAATGGATCCCGGATCAAGTCCGGGATGACGGTAGGAACAGAAGAGGCGTCAGCCTTCACCGCTTGCGCTTGCCGCCGCTGGCGACGAAGCGGATCGCCTGGCCGCCGCCGGGCGCAAGATCGATGGCGAGGACGTCGCCCTTCTTCACCTGCTTCTTCTCGATCACGATCGCGTGGCGTGCCTCTGTGCGATAGTCGGCGCCAGGGCCGTCGCGGTAGATTTCGGCGGTGTAGCTGCGGCCGGCATCGAGGAAGTCGAGCGCCACCTTGCTGGAGCGCGCCTGTTCATCGCCGACTGCGCCCAGATACCAGTCGTCGCTGCCCTTCGCCTTGCGCGCGATGGTGACATAGTCGCCAACCTCACCATTCAAGGCGCGGGTGTCGGACCAGTCGGTCGGCACATTCTTGATGAACTGGAAGGGGCCGGGATATTTGGCGTAATTTTCCGGCGTGTCAGCCGCCATCACGACCGGCGAATAAAGGACGACATAGAGGGCGAGCTGCTTGGCGATGGTCGAGTGGATCGTGCTGCCTTCCGAACCCGACAGGCTGAGCACGCCCGGCGTGAAGTCCATCGGGCCGCCCAGCAGCTGGGTGAAGACCAGGTTCGCCTCATGCTCGGGCGGGTTCTTGCCGCCGACCCAGGCATTATATTCCATGCCCCGGCCGCCTTCGCGCGCGACCCAGTTGGGGTAGGTGCGGCGCAGGCCGGTATCCTTGACCGGTTCATGGCTGTCGATGCTGACATGATATTTGGCGGCGGTCTGCACGACGCGCAGATAATGGTTCACCATCCACTGGCCTTCATGCCATTCGCGATGCTTGGCGCCATCGGCGTCGACCCGCTCGATCTGGCCCGCATCGGTGACATAGCCGGTCTTCACCACCTGCTCGCCATGGTCGGCCGCCCATTTGAAGGCGGTGTCGAGCTGGCCGTCATAATGGCTGGCCGATCCGCCGGTTTCATGATGGCCGATCAGGGTGACACCCTTGGACCTGGCATAGGCGGCGAGGCCATCGGCATCGAAGTCCTCGGTCGGCTGCGAGAAATTCATTGCATTGCCGTTGCCGAACCAGTTGCCGTCCCAGCCGACATTCCAGCCCTCGACCAGCACGGCGGGGATGCCACTGGCAGCGGCGAAATCGATATAGCGGCGGACATTGGCGGTGGTGGCGCCATGTTTGGGGCCCTGCGCCCAGCTCCATTCGCCCTTGATCATGTTCCACCAGACGCCGACGAACTTGCCCGGCCTGATCCACGAAACATCGCCGAGCTTGTTGGGCTCGTTCAGGTTCAGGATCATGTGGTTCATGTAGAGGCCGGCGGCATCGTCGGCGACGGCGATGGTGCGCCAGGGGGTGGAGAAGCCGGCGTCGCGCGACACCTTGGGTGCGCCCGCACCCGGCGTCAGATCGGCGCGGAAAGTGTTGCCTTCGGCACGGGCGAGATTCATGCCGGCATAATCGACCAGCGCGGCCTCATGCAGGGCGACATGGGTGCCGTCGGCCAGTTTCACCGTCATCACCGTCTGGGCAGTGCCGACCGCGTCGAGCGGGGTACGATTGTAGAGATATTCCTCGCGGTTCCATTCATAGGCGGGCTTCCACCAGGCCGTGCCGCCTTGCGCGAAGGCGAACTGGGTCAGTTCCTCGGCGATGTTGGCGTGATGGAGATTGGCCTGATCGGGCAGGCTGTAGCGGAAGGCGACGCCCTCATCGAACAGGCGGAAGGTCACGTCCATTTCGCGCTGGAGATCGCCCTTCTCGCGGAAGACCAGCTTGAGCTCATTATGATGGTCGCGGATCGTGCTCCACTCGCCCCAGGGCTGGGTCCAGTTGGTGTCTCTGCTCGCCTGCCTGGCATCGGCCAGCGTCAGGTTGCGCTCGATCTTGGGCGCATCGGTGAACATGAAGCCCAGACGGCTGTCGGCGATCAGCGGATTGCCATTGCGCTGCACGGCATAGCTGGGGCGCCCCTCGCCATCGAGGCTGATGGTGAGGGTGATATGGCCGTCGGGCGAGGCGGCCTTGGCCACCACATCGGCGCGCGCGGCGGTGGGCGCGAGCGCCAGGGCGATGAGGGGAAGAGCGAGCGCGGTCAGTCGCGTCATGGGAACGTCCTTAAACTTGGAAGGCGGCGACGAGGCCGGATGCGGGGGCGAAATTCCAGTCGGCGATGCTGCCGGTCGACAGTTCGACCTGCCAGCGGTCCGCATCGGCCGGGCGCCAGGCGACGGGGCTGGCGCCGAGGTTGAAGACGCAGAGGCGCTGCTGCCCGTCCTGCGTCCGTTCGAAAGCGAGCAGATCGTCCGGCGTATCGAGAAAGGTGATCGTGCCGCCGCGCAGCGCCGGGGTGGCATTGCGCAGGGCCAGCACCTCGCGCGTCCAGTGGAGCAGCGAAGCAGGATCGGCTTCCTGCGCATCGACCGCGAGCGGGCGATGCGCCTCCCCCACCGGCAGCCAGGGCTTGGCATCGGAGAAGCCGAGCCAGGGAGCCGCGCCGATCCAGGGCATGGGCGTGCGGGCGCCGTCGCGCGACAGAGTCAGCGGCCAGTTGGCGATCGCTTCGGGATCCTGCAGATCCTCGAACGCGATATCGACCTGCGGCAGGCCCAGTTCCTCGCCATAATAGAGGAAGATATTGCCGCGCAGGCAGGCCAGCAGCAGCATCTTCATCCGGCAATAGGCATGGGCGTCGATGTCGCCGGCCCAGCGCGAGACGGCCCGCGGCGCGTCATGATTTTCGAACGCCCAGCTGGGCCAGCCAATCCCCTGCTCCGCCGGCCAGCGCGACAGCGCGTCTTTCAGGAACGGCGCGGTCAATTTGGGGGCGTAGAGGAAGTCGAAGCCATAGGCGGTGTTGAGACGATGATCGCCCTGGGTGAAGGCCTTCATCTCCGCATCGCTGTCATCCCCGCCGACTTCGGCGACGGTGAAACGATCGGGATATTCGTCGAACACCGCACGCACCTTTTCCAGGAACAGCGGAATGTCCGGGTGGCTCTGGCTGTAGCGCTTGATCTGGAAATCATAGGGGCGCGTGCGAATGCGGCCATCCTGTAGCGCGGGAGGATTGTCGCGCAGTTGCGGGTCGGGCATCGAATGGTTGATCGCGTCGATACGGAAGCCGTCGACGCCGCGGTCGAGCCAGAAGCGCACGATATCCAGCACCGCCGCCTGCACCTTCCCATTGTGCAGGTTGATCTGCGGCTGCTCCTTCAGGAAATTGTGCATATAATATTGGCCGCGCCGCGCGTCCCAGGTCCAGGCCGGGCCGCCGAACACCGACTGCCAGTTGTTGGGCGGCGTGCCGTCGGGCCTGGCATCGGCCCAGACATACCAGTCGGCATGGTAATTCTGGCGGCTGGAGCGGCTTTCGATGAACCAGGGATGTTCGTCGGAGGTATGGGCCCAGACCTGATCGACGATGATGCGCAGGCCGAGGTCATGGGCGCGGGCGATCAGCGCGTCGAAATCGGCGAGCGTGCCGAAGATCGGATCGACATCGCAATAATCCGACACGTCATAGCCGAAGTCGCGCATCGGGCTCTTGAAGAAGGGCGAGAGCCAGATGGCATCGACGCCGAGCGAGGCGACATAGGGAAGATGGGCGGTGATGCCGGCCAGATCGCCGATGCCGTCGCCATTGGAGTCGGCGAAGCTGCGCGGATAGATCTGGTAGATGGCGGCGCCGCGCCACCAGGGAGCCATATCGGTCAGTGCGTCGGTCATTGCGGATTAGCGCTCCGTACAGCGCAGACGCTGTAGCCAAGGGGAGGAAGGTCGAGGGCGAGGCTGCCGGGCGCCGACGCGCGCGGGGCACAGGCCGCGCCGGCAACGGTGTCGAAAGCGGTGGAGGCTATATCCACCTGGACCTGCGCCCTGATCGGCGCGGTCGATGTGTTGAAGGCGATCAGATATTCCGCGCCCGTGTCGGGATCGAAGCGGGAGACGGCGAACAGGCCCGGTTCGTCGCCGCGCGCGCGGATCGTCTCGCTGCCCCGGCGCAGCGCGGCATGGCCGGTGCGCAGCCGGGCGAGCGCCGCGATCTCGCGATAGAGCGGATGGGCGGGATCGAAGCGCGGTGTGGCGGTGGTGGCATCGCTACCGAGCAGGCGATTGTCGTTATAGCTCGCCACCTGGCTGCCGAACATATCCTCGCGCGCGTCCTGATCGCCACCATCGCCAACGAAACCCTGTTCATCGCCATAATAGATGGTCGGCACGCCGCGCAGCGTCAGCAGCATGACGTTGGCGAGCATCACCCGGCGCAGCACTTCATCCTCGCCCGCCTGCGGGAAGGCGCGGCGGACGAAGGTGGCGAAGCGGCCGGCGTCATGATTGCTGACGAAGGTCGGCAACTGCCGCGCGGTGGCGCCGCCGCCCTGATAGAGGGCGTCGCCAGTCAGCATGCGTTCCCAGGTAGCTGTCGCCGCCTTGCCCGCGACGGTTTCCAGTGCGGCCTGGCGGAAGGCGAAGTCGAGCACGGCGGGAAAGCCGCCTTCGCGGGTGTGCCAGGCAAGCGGGCCGGCATCGACCGTCTCGACATAGACTTCGCCGAAGACATGGAAATTGGGGATGCCGCGCGCCTTGGCCCGCGCCTGCATGGCGGGGACGAATTGCTGCCAGAAATGCGGGTCGACATGGCGGGCGGTGTCGATGCGGAAGCCGTCAATCCCGAAGCGGTCGATCCAGCCGCCGAAAATGTCGATCATGCCGGCGATCACGCGCGGATGTTCGGTCATCAGATCGTCGAGCCCGGCAAAGTCGCCCATGGTCGCGCTCTCGCCCGAATAGGTCGTCTCGCCGCGATTATGATAATAGCGCACATCGTTTAGCCAGGCCGGGTTCTTCACCGCCTGCTCGCCCTTGGGCACGAACGGGGTATAGGCATAGGCGGGGTCGGTGAGCTTGCCGAAATTGGCGGCGCTATGATCGGCGTCGCCGGCAAAGCCCGGATTGATCGCCGGGCCGGCCACGCCGCCGCGGCGCTGATAGGGATAGTCGGCGCGCGAGCGATAGGGACAGGGCTGGTCGGCGCATTCGCGATATTGGATCACGTCGGCCGTATGGTTGGCGATGATGTCCATATAGACTTTCATCCCCCGGCCATGGGCGGCCTTCACCAGTGCGGCAAAATCCGCGTCGGTGCCGAAATGCGGATCGACATGCTCGAAATCGGTGATCCAGTAGCCGTGATAACCGGCGCTTTCCTGCCCCTTGGGACCCTGCACCGGCTTGTTGCGGAAGATCGGCCCGACCCAGATGGCGGTGGCGCCCAGCCCCTGAATATAGTCGAGCCGGCGGATCAGCCCCTTGATGTCGCCGCCATGGTAGAAGCCCTTGGACACAGGATCATAGCCGGTCTGGAGCCGGTCGCCCTTGAGGCCGCCCTTGTCATTGGCGGGGTCGGCATTGTCGAACCGGTCGGGCAGGACGAAATAGATGACTTCATCTTCGGGCAGGCGGGCGCGGAAACCGTCATCCTGTGCCATCGCCGGAGCGGGAAGCGCGCAGAGCCCAGCCAGCAGCATTGCCGTTCGTCCGCGCATGACCTTCATCCCTCCCATTGCCGCTTGTGCCCGATTGCCGCGGCTTGGCCCCTTCTTAGTCGGCGTGGACAGGGCGGGCCAAGGGAGCGGCATACGTATTCAGGCCGGTTTCAAACCCTTCTATTCCCAATGGAGACTCGCTGGCGTAGGGTTGCGCCATGGCCGCCAACGACAAAGTGACATCCTTCGACATCGCCACGCTGGCCGGCGTGTCCCAGCCGACCGTGTCGCGCGCGCTGCGTGGCGACAAGACGGTGAGCGAAGGGACGCGGCTGCGGGTCGAGGCGATCGCCCGGCAGCTCAATTATACGGTGGACAAGAATGCATCCTCGTTGCGGCGGGGCAAGAGCAATACGCTCGCGCTGCTGTTCTTCGAGGATCTGCTGCCCGACGAAAGCTGGATCAACCCCTTCTTCCTGTCGATGTTGGGCCCGATCCTGCAGACCTGCGCCAAGCGCGGCTATGACCTGCTGACCAGTTTCCAGCAGCTGTCGACCGACTGGCATGTCGATTATGAGGATAGCCGCAAGGCCGACGGCATCATCCTGCTGGGCTATGGCGACTATGAAATCTATCGCACCCGGCTGGAGCAATTGGTGGCGCAGGGCACGCATTTCGTGCGCTGGGGATCGGTGGACCAGCATGCGCTGGGGATGACGATCGGCTGCGACAACCGTCGTGGCGGGCGGGATGCGGGCAGACATCTGATCGCGCGCGGATGCAGCCGGATCGCCTTTCTGGGCGACGCATCGAGCCATTATCCCGAATTTCGCGACCGTTATGCCGGCCTGTCCGATGTGCTGCGCGAGGCCGGCCATGCGATCGACCTCGGCCTGCATGTCGATGCACTGTCGACCGAGCAATCGGGTTATGAAGCAGCGAGCCGCCTGATCGCGCGCGGCGTGACATTCGACGCGATCTTTGCCGGGTCGGACCTGATCGCGATCGGCGCGATGCGGGCGCTGGACGAACATGGGCTGTCGGTGCCCGGCGACGTCGCCCTGATCGGCTTTGACGATATCCCCGCCGCCAGCCTGACACGACAGCCGCTGACCACCGTGGCGCAGGACTATCTGCGCGCGGGCGAAGTGCTGGTCGATGCGCTGATCGGCCAGATCGACCGCAAGCCGGTCACGCCAACGCTGCTGGCGCCCCGGCTGATCACGCGGATGACGGCGTAAATCATCTCCCCTCCCTCTCAGGGAGGGGAGGAAGAAGAGCGGCCGAGCCTACTCCCTCTCCCCCCAAAGAAAAACGGACCGCCCTCCCCTCTAAGGGGTGGCGGTCCGGGGAGAGGGATTGCCCGCGTGCAGTCGGGCAATCCGGGGAGGAATTTTAGAACTTATAGGTCAGGCCCAGATAATAATCACGGCCGTAGCGCTGATAGTCGATGACCTGCCGCTTATCGCCATTCTGATAGGTGACGAAGGGCTGATCGGTGAGGTTCTTGCCCTGCAGCAGGATCGACAGGCCGGTGAGTGGCCCCGACTGGAATTCATAGCCGATCTGCGCGTCCAGAATGCCCTCTGCCTTGGCGGTGCGGAAGGTCGGCGCGGCCGAAAGGCCGGCGACTTCGCCCAGGAAGGAGGAGCGATAGCGATAGGAGACGCGCGCCTGGAAACCGCTCTTTTCATAATAAGCGGTGCCGCTGGCGACCCATTTGGAGAGGCCCGGCAGGGTGACGACATCGGTCGGGTTGCTGCCATATTTGACTTCGCTGTGGGTGTAGGAACCGCTGGCGAAGATGCCGAAGCCGTCGAGCGTTTCGCTGAACACCTTGAACGGCAGCGAGACGGTGCCTTCCGCACCCATGATCGTGCCCTTGCCGGTGTTGGCCGGGGCCTTCAGCAGACCGATATAGCTGCCGTCGGCAATGATCTGGTTGCGGATATCGACAGGCAGCGAGGCCAGCACATCCGAGAAATCATAGGCGATATTGTTGTTGGGATCGACGAAGTCGGTCAGATTCTTGAAATAGCCCGCGAGCGAGACATAGCCGCCACCCGAGAAATATTTCTCGATCGACAGGTCGATATTGGTCGACTGATAGGGACGCAGCGCGACGTTGCCGCCGTTCGAGCTGAACGGGCTATATTGCGGGTCGGAGCCGAGGCCCACATTGGCCAGGTTGAAGCTATATTCCTGGTTGATCCGTTCCTGGTCCATGCGCGGACGGACCATGGTCTGGGCCGCGCCCATCTTCACGAAGAAGCCGGGTTCCAGCTCGACCGAGAATTGCGCGCTGGGCAGGAAATTGGTGAAGCTGTCCTTGCCCGAAGCCGGCACGACTGTGACGACGCCGTTGGAGAAGTTGGAGATGGTGCCGGTCGACGCCTGACGGGTGTGGATCACCTGCACGCCGATCGCGCCCTTGAGCGGCTTGCCGCCCAGATCGCCATCCAGCGTCATCTTCGCATAACCGGTGAAGACATCTTCCTTGACGACATTGTCGCGCACCAGCGAGGATGGCCGGTTGTCATACACGGCATCCAGGACATTGTTGTAGAGATAGAGCGGGTCGAGCGTCAGCATCGCCGGCACGCCCAGATAGTCGAGCGAGACATTCTTGCCGAGCAGTGCCTCCTGCGGCACCGGCGCCGAACCGGGCGTGCCATTAGCGATGGTGCAATCCGTGCCGCCGGTGGGGCAGAGGAAATAGCTGGTATAGGCGCTGGTCTTCTTGCGCCGGCTGTAATTGCCGCCGACTTCCCAGTTGCTGAAGATGCTGCCCGAAATATCGCCGACCAAGTTGGCGCGGAACGACTTCATGTCGTCGATGAACTTGGGCCGGTTGAGGAAGCCCGCCTGCACGACGGCGGTGGTGCCGTTGTAGCCCCAGCCATTGGGGTCGGTCAGGCTGATCGCGTTGGTGTCGGTATAGTCGAGCGTCGGCACGATGCTGAACAGGCCGTTCGACTGGCGTTCGACGCGCACCGTGTCGGACACGCCCGACCGCAGATAGCCGGTGCCCGAATAGGTTTCGAGCAGGAAGTCGGTGCGCTTGGCGCGCGACCAGCTGGCATCGACATTGAGCTTGAGCCGATCGTTCAGGCGGATGTCGTTGTTCCAGCCGAGCGAGATAGTGTCGGCCTTGCGCTTGTTATAGTCGTTGCGCTGGACGCCATAGACGTTGGAGAAGGTGGCGCCGGTGACGAAGCCATTTTCGACCGTCACGTCGCTGACGCCGACATTGCTGCCCCAGACGAGCGGGAATTCGATGCCGCGCAGGCGCTGTTCTTCCTCGAAATGCGAGGCGAGGACGTCGAAGGTCGAGTGGAAATTGTCGCTCGGCTGCCATTCCAGCGTGCCGACCATGCCATAGCGCTTGAGCAGGTTCGACTGCACATAGGGCTTGGCGCCGCCGATGATCAGATTGCCGTCGGCATCGGTGGGGTAGCCCCAGGCGTTGAAACGCTCATTCTGCGACGGGGTCTGCGAGGCGGCGAAACCCAGCGACAGGCCCAGCGTGTCGTCGGCGAACTGATCGACATAGGTGGCCGAAGCGCGATAGCCATAGCGTTCGCCATCGGGATTGAGCTTGTCCATGCCGTTCATCTGGCCGCGCAGCGACACGGCGAGGATGCGGTCATTCTTGTCGAGCGGACGCAGCATGCGCAGGTCGACCGTGCCCGAGATGCCGGCGGCGATCAGCGCGGCGTCGGCGCTCTTGTAGACGTTGACGTTCTGGAAGAATTCCGACGGATACTGGTCATATTCGACGCCGCGATTGTCGCCGACGGTGACCTGTTCGCGGCCGTTGAGCAGGGTGGTCGAGAAGTCCGGGCCAAGGCCGCGGATCGACAGGCGCTGGTCGCGACCTTCGAGGCGCTGGGCAGTGACGCCGGGCAGACGGGCGAGCGAGTCCGCGATCGACACGTCGGGCAGCTTGCCAACATCTTCGGCCGAGATGGAATCCACGATCAGGACGGAATCGCGCTTGACCTTCGCGGCTGAGGCGAGCGAGGCCCGGATGCCGGTGACGACGATGTCTTCAGTCAATGATTTTTCAGATGGCGATTCCGTTCCGGCCAGTGCCTGAGCCTGAGCAATTGCTGGAAACGAAAGTGCAGCGCCAGCTAGCAATGTGATGCGAAAAACGGAGCAATGGAAATGACGCATTGCCGGAGCCTCCCCTAACTTTTTGTTTAGTGCGTTGATCTTGCCTACGTTCTTAAGCGCCACGGTAATCCGCCGGTGGCCACCTGCACAGATTTCAACATACGTATTCAACTGCGGCGAACAGGCCTGCTTCCGGCTTGGCTCAATCTTGCGTTTTCAGAGACCGTTTGGAAATGTGTTGATGCGGCGGCTCGGACATGATTCAAATTTGGGATGTGGACCCGAGCGAGCGTGGCCGGATGGCTGGATTTGAGAAACGATCGAAGCGCTACCCGACCGATTTGACGGACGAAGAATGGCTGTTCATTCAGCCGTTTCTGCCGCCCGTAGCCAAGCGCGGACGCAAGCCGTCGACAGACCTGCGTGATGTGCTCGATGCGCTTCGCTATCTGGCACGAACAGGTGGGGGATGGCGTATGTTGCCGAACAACTTCCCACCCTGGCAAACGGTGTATTGGTAGTTTCGTCGCTTCGTGCGCCGGCTCTTGTTCCGTACGATACACGACATCGCACTGATGCTCGACCGCGAACGCGAAAGGCGTGAACAGAGCCCGACAGCCGCCGTCGTGGATAGGCAATCCATCAAGGCACCGGCGGCGCAAAAGCGGGGTTTTAATGCGGGCAAGAAGGTTGTCGGTCGTAATCGGCACATTGCCGTCAATACCGATTGCCGATTGCTCATGGTCAATTTGACCACCGCCGACAATTCCGACAGCGCGGGGCGGGACCGCGATGGCCTCGGGGCGGCTGGCATCAAGGACCGGATCATGCACCGGCGGCACCGCTAGATGCCGAAGCTGCCGCGCTGGCAGGCGCGCCGCAATCTCCTCATCGCCAAACGGCGCGCACCGGTCGAGGCGGTGTTCAGCGCCATGAAGCGCCTCTACGGCGAGGCGCGCGCCAGATGCCTTTCCCTCGCGCGAAACTCCGCCGATTTCTTCGCATTCGCAACCATCTACGACCTCAGACGTACCACGATCCTCGCCTGATGCGCGCGCCGCACTCCACAACACCGCCGCAACCCTCGCCGTCGCACCAACAAAGGCCATGAACCGCCAGCACGCCAGCCTCACTTCCCCGTCCAACCGCGTTTCGAAGAGGAATCCCAAAGGCAGTGCGTCCCGCCTTACGCGCGGTCTCGACATCGACATGGCTGCTGGCAACAATCAGCCCGTTGAGAGCGGCATAGTCTTCGAGCAGCTTGACCTGAGCAGGGATCGAATAGCCTTCCCGCTCCCGATCCCGCGTCGATACCCGGGCGTAGCCGAAGGGCGCCACGGACGGCCAGAGGCCCTGACGGGCTTTCTCGGCCATGCCCTTGGTGGCTTCCTCGGAAAGATTGTCGATATAGCCCTTGACCATCAGCACCTTGATGCCGTGCATGAACTTTTCGGAGGAGCGGCATTCGTCGGAGAGGATAAAATTCTCCTTCACGAAATGCACTTCGATCCCTAGCACTACTTTGGCAGAAGTTTGAAATGCGTGACTGATAGGTTCCCACCGCAGTGTGGGCATTGGTCTGGCGGAGGTCGCGATATTCGGTCAATGATGGCCTGTCGGATGGCGGGCATGCTCGGCTGAGGCGGAGGTCCGGAGACTCTTTTTTTTCCGCCCCGCCTGCGCGAGCCTTCGTGTTTGCAGGAAGGCATAGGCCATCATTGTCATGAGAAGGTGGCGATGCAGCCCTGTCCATGATCGTCCTTCGAAGTGGTCGAGGCCGAGTTCCTCCTTGAGCTGCTGGTGCGCCTGTTCGCAGATCCAGCGCGCCTTGATGGCGCCAGCGACGTCCTTGATCGCGGTGTCGGCGGGAAGGTTGGAGAGATAGTATTTTCGCTCGCCGTTCGAGCGATGCTCACCTACCAGCCAAGCCTCTTCGCCTGGCATATGCTGAGCGCCAGCAGTTCCGATCCGCTGTGGCGCGCCATCGGCGATACGCACACGCATGGCGGCAAAGCGAGCCGTCAGGCGGCCTTTGGTCCCTCGGCGCCAACTGACCTGCCGCCATTTCGCATCTTCGAGCATGGCATGGGCTGCTCGGGATTCGACGTCGGGCACATGCCGAACCCGTGGTCGCCCACGTCCTGCCATCGGGAAGATCAACTGCACGTCGGCGGGATAGACCTTCTGGTGCCGGGGAATACCAACGGCCCAGCGCAAGCCTCGTGCACTTAGCGCCTGCCGAAACGGCGCTGACAAGCCATAGCCGGCGTCGGCCAGGACGCAGCCGAAGCGAACGCCGGCAGCAATGACCCGATCAATCTCCTCGATGGCGATGTCGGGCTTCGTGCGATAGGCTTGGAAATCGTTGGGCACGCCAGCCCTCTCCATCCGGGCCGTGTCGCTGGTCCAGCTTTCCGGCAGGTATAGCCGCAAACCCAGCATGACCGGCACCTCCCCCGAAGCCAAGGTCACTGACACGAGCGTTTGGCAGTTCGCGTTCTTGCCCAGTACCGTAGCATATTGGGGCGCGACCCCGACCGAGGCCTTACCCTTCTTGGGAAGAGCTGTGTCGTCGATGATCAGCCAGGCTTTGTCGCCACCGACCAACTCATCCGCTTGCCGCCACAACGTCGCCTCCAGCGGCGCGCTATCTCAGATCCCGGCACCGATGAAATGATGCAGCCGGTCATAGCTGAGCGCGTCTGCGCGGGCCGCGATGGGTTGGATGCTCTTGCGATCGCCGGGGCCAATCAAGCCGGCGATGTAGGCTGGGCACATCCGACGCCGCGTCTTGTTACCCAACTTCTGCAGATACGGCTCAAGCCAATGCTCGAGATCCCGCCGCCAATCCTCTTCCATCGCCAGCCTCCATCAAAGCTGGCTTCCTATGAATCACGCATTTCCCCTGCAGGGAATCCCAAAAATCACACTTCTGCCAAAGTAGTGCTAGAACCGCGATGAGGGCGGGATAGATCCAGATCTGCGTTGCCATCAGTGCTTTTCTTTAGAGAGGGCGGAGCGGCCCGGCTTGGTATCGCGCGAAGTTCCTCCATCCCGTTCTTCCCGGCCTACCAGATAGAGCAGGCCTGCCCCAACCAGAGCGAACACGGTGGCCATCTTCACGAACTCACTTTGCCCTAACGCAGCCAGCCAGGTGCCACCGACTATGATGAGCAGAAAAGCCGCGCCCCAGCGCGGATGATGAACGCGGGTGGCCAGCCACCAAGCCAGACAGGACAGCGATATCGCGACCAGCAAGCTGCCCAACGTCAGGCCGACAGCCGTGACCAGGATTTGCAACATCGGCATATCTGCCTCCATCGACATCCCCTCCGCGCCCTTCGTTCCAATATATCGTGTTGCGATATATTTACAAGGACCCCGCTCATCACTTCCAGCATTCAAGGCACGATGGTCTGATTAATATATGGTGCGCGCGCCAGGTGCCGAACTACCGTCCAAACCAGAGGAAGGAACTGCCTTCTTTCCGTGGCGAATTGGGGATGCCGCAGCGCCCAAACCGGTACTCGCCCATCTGTCGCGGACTGATAGACGTCAGGGTAGCGGCTCAGCGCAGCATCGACGGCACCCGGATGAAAGGGGGCGTCGGGCTCGAAGCTGTCGAAGCCGCAACGCCGCATAAAGAATACGAGATCAATGAGCACGTCACCGATCGCGCGGATTTCGCCTGTGTAGCCCGCCTCGCGCAATATGCTTGCGCTGGAAAAACCACGCCCGTCGCGAAACCGCGGAAAGTCGATCTCGACGAGCCGCACGCGGCCAAGTTCGGGTAACAAGGCGCGGACATCATCGCCCGCCTCGAGAAGCACTGAGGTTGCGTCCTTCTGATTGAGAAACGCATCCAGGGAAACTCCCGGCTCATCCGGTGCCGGATCGTCCCGGAAGCGTAACGGATCACCCATAAATAGCCTCCTTGAACGGATCCATGCCAACGCGGCGATAGCAATCGAGAAAGCGTTCACCTGGCTCGCGAATCTCACGATAGCGTTCGATCGTGCGTTCGACGGCATCGACGATCCCGGTCTCGTCGAAGCCCGGCCCGGTGATCTTGGCCTGCGAAACATCCTCGGCCCCGGACCCGCCAAGCAGCAACTGGTAGTTCTCTGTGCCCTTACGATCGACACCAAGTATACCGATATGGGCCGCGTGGTGATGACCGCAGGCGTTGATGCAGCCCGAAATCTTGATCTTGAGTTCGCCGAGGTCGAGCTGACGATCGAGATCGGCAAAGCGCTCTGCGATCTGTTGGGCGACGGGTATCGAACGCGCGTTGGCCAGGCTGCAATAATTGAGTCCGGGACAAGCGATGATGTCCGTGACGAGGCCGAGATTGACGCTTGCCAGCCCCCCCGCGTCCAGCGCCTGCCAGACCGCATGAAGATCCCGCTTGCGCACATGGGGCAGCACGAGATTCTGGACATGCGTCGAGCGCAGATCATCGAAGCTGTAGCGTTCGGCAAGGTCGGCCACGAGCTCCATCTGCTCGGCTGAAATGTCGCCGGTTATACCCCCGTCGGGTTTGAGGCTGATATTGACGATGGCATAACCGGGCGCCTTATGTGCGGCGACCTGGCGATCGACCCATAGCGCGAAGTCGGGATCGGAGCGGTCGAGCTCCTCGGAAAGCCCGGTCTCGAACGGCGGCGGGTCAAAATGGGCGGCAATCCTGTCATACTCGGCCTGCGGAAAATCCCGGCCCAGCGTCAGGATGTGCTCGAACTCCATCTCCACCTGACGGCGGAACTCTTCTTCCCCCAGTTCATGAACAAGGATCTTCATCCTCTGCTTGTGGATGTTGTCGCGCCGCGCATGCCGGTTCCACACCCGCAGGATCGCCTGGATATAGGAAAAGATCTGGCCTGCCGGACAGAACGTCCTGATCGGGAAAGCGATAATCGGCGTGCGCCCCATACCGCCGCCAGCATAGACCTCGAACCCCTGCTCACCGCTCTCGTTCTTGATGATGCGCAGTGCACAGTCGTGCCAGCGCAGCGCGGCACGGTCTTCCTGCGCGGCGATCACTGCGATCTTGAACTTGCGCGGCAGATAACTGAATTCTGGATGGAACGTCGTGGCCTGGCGGATCAGTTCGGCCCAGGGCCGCGGATCGCATATCTCGTCGGGAGCAGCTCCAGCATAATGATCCGCCGACAGGTTGCGAATGCTCTCGCCGCTCGTCTGGATGGCGTGCATTTCCACCGTCGCGAGCTCAGCGAGGATGTCGGGCGCATCCGCCAGTTTGATCCAGTTATATTGGATGTTCTGTCGTGTCGTGAAATGACCGTAGCCTCGGTCATATTTGCGCGCGATATGCGCCAGCTTGCGCATTTGCCGCGAATTGAGCGTGCCGTAAGGCACCGCTACGCGCAGCATATAAGCGTGCAGTTGCAGGTAGAGCCCATTCTTGAGCCGCAGAGGCTTGAACTGGTCTTCGCTGAGATGGCCTTCGATCCGACGGCGCGTCTGGTCGCGAAACTCTTCGACCCGGGCATCGACCATGGCCTGATCATACTCGTCGTATTTGTACATATCAGCCTCTCACGCCCAAGGGGACATCAGGATGGCATCACGAGCACTCATGCACAAAATGACTTTTAATGCAGCGATCCATCAAAATAATTGCTCGATAAGGCCGGTCGCTGCAGGCCAACAACCATGGGCCGATCGTTGCAAGCCGGCTCGAGGGCGATCCCGGCCTTAACATGTCTGTCACATACAGGTATGATGTTGCAGATTGGTTCTCGGGAGTTCTGCGTGCGGCTGACACGCTACACGGATTATTCACTGCGGGTCTTGATTCACCTGGCCCTTCACGAAGAGCGCCTGTGTTCGATCGGCGAAATCGCGCGGGCTTATGATGTCTCCCACAATCACCTGATGAAGGTCGTCAACGCCCTGGCGCACGACGGCTTCATCGAAACCGTTCGCGGTCGCGCCGGCGGCATGCGTCTCGCCCGACCAGCGGATGAGATCACCGTCGGCGAGGTCGTCCGCCGCACCGAGGAAGGCTTCCAACTCGCAGATTGTTCCGGGTGTGCGCTGTCTCCCGCATGTGGACTGACCGGCGTGCTGGCGCAAGGCATGCAGGCGATGATGGCGGTATTCGATACCTACCGGATTTCCGATCTCCTGTCCGATCGTGAGGCCATGAAGCGGCTGATTAACCGCCAATCACCGCTCGGCGTCGGCATGGACTAAATGATACAGCTGCGGATTCCGCGCAGGTCAATGCTCCGCTTCAAGATGCGCTGCGGCGCGATCGATGTTGACCCGATGGCTCTCGAGCATCTCGCGAAGATCGGCATGCAATGCCTCGTCACGAACCCTAGGGGTCAGAGATTCCAGTTTGCGAACCACCCAGGCTTGTCCGCGGTTGAGAAAGGCGAGCCTTTCAAGCGGATCAGGGATTGCCAACGCCTTCTTGTAAAAGGCGCCGGTCTTGCGTGAGGGCGCTGCGCCCAATCGCCTGATCTGCCTCGAGAGCATCGCGCACCAACGTGCTTCGTCGGCACGGACCGATCGCATCAGTTCGGCGTAGTCGGGATCGTTCGCCGACTTGGTGCTGGCGAGCGCGACGCGGGCGCCGGCCCGTTCGGCTTCCAGCAGTTCGTGGAGCGCCGCGAGGATCTCCTCGCGACCGGCAAAGCCCATGTAAATGTCATCGGCTTCGCTGGCGTAACAAACGGGCGAGGATGGTTCGTTCACGGTCATGCTGTAATCGCCGCGGCCGCCTTGAGGCCGGCACGAATGCGGTCCATCACGCCCGGGTCGGCCTTTGTGCTGTGGACGACATAGGCCGAGTACGAAAATTCAGGACTTCCGGGGACGAGAGCGAGGCGGCCTTCCTCGAGATAGGAGCGGATGAAGCCTTTGCGAAAATAGCCGCTACCCCCTGTCGCCAGGATATACTCGAGCGCGAGCGGACCATAGCTTATCGAAACGACGGCGTTAGGCTGATCCGGGAAAGCGGCGTGATAGCTCCCGGCAAACTCCTCACCCCAATCGATCTGAACATGATCTTCCGGTGCGAGAGGGCTGCTGGTTGGCGTGGTCCGCACCAGGACCAACTTTTCCTCGAACAAGAGTTCGGCGATGATCCCCGGACGGCTCGGCGCGGCATAGAGCACCGCCATATCGAGTGAGCCATCCTGTACCTGCTCCATCAGGCGTTCGGATGTGTCGATATGGGTGCTTACCGCGATTTCCGGACATTCCCGACGCATCCAGAGCAGCCAGTGCCGCAGCAAGGGACTCCACAGACTGAGCTCGGCGCCGACCGTTACCACGGTCTCCCGTCCCGGCGGGAGCGCGACGGCGCGGCGCGCCCGATCCCAGACCTGCACCATGGTGGTTGCAAAGCGCAGAAACTGCTCGCCCGCCGGTGTCAGCTTCGCACCTGCCTTGTTGCGGATGAATACTGGCCGATCGAGCAGGTCCTCAAGCACCCGGATGCGGGCACTGACTGCGGTCTGCGTGAGGTGAAGGTTCGACGCAGCGTTCACAAAACTGCCGGTTTTGACGACTTCCAAGAATGTGCGCGCAACATTGATATCCATAAGCCATCATCCTTGCGCTCAATGCGCAATAATATTCATTTGCTTGCTTCATGGTAGCGGGCCGATGATGGGATCACAAGGCAAGACCCGTGTGATCGACCCTGGACAGGCACCAACAACCATAAGGCGTCCAACGGTTTGGGCGAACTTTCAGATGAAACCTTTAGGCCGCTTCACGCCCGAACTTAGACGGAGGATAGGCCCAGCGACGGATACGGGTAGTGCGGTAATCAACCCGCGGATGAGAGCATGATCAATCGTCGTCGATCAGGCGCCCGCGGCACACCCGCCAAGGTCAATGCGACCGCTGGTCTCGAGGCTAGCGAAGGAGTAAACTCGGCCAGCGTCTCGCATGGCAGTCATGAGGCGTATATCTGTGCCCGTTTTATGTGACGCCCCCGACATGGCGGTTTGAGTAGACGCGGAGAAGGGCGATGTCGCCCTTCTCCGCGCTCAGTCAGGCGGCGAGCAATTCGTCCGCCGGACCGAAGAATTCGTAATGAATGCGGTCGGATGGGACGCCAGCCAGCGACAAGGTCGAGACGGCGTGCCGCAGAAACGGGCGTGGTCCGCAGATATAGTAATCGGCCTCACCTACAGGCGTGTTGGCGACCAGCCATTCATCGGTAATGATGCCGGCGACGTCATAATCCCGTCCTGCGACTTCATCTTCGAGCGGGGTCTGATGAAAATCGGTGACGGTGATTGACTTGCCCCGCCCAGCGACAGCGCGAACATGATCACGCATTGCGTGGGTATCGCGGTCATGAGTTCCGTGGACATAGTGCACGGGGACTCCCGCCTCGCCCTCAGCAAGCGTTTCGAGCATGGCCACCATCGGGGTCAGCCCCACGCCGCCCGACAGGAGGATCACCGGGCGTTCGACATGCGCTGCCAGGAAGAATTCGCCTGCAGGCGCGGCAACTTTGAGCACCGTGCCCGGCTTGGCTTCATCATGAAGCCAGCCTGACGCAAGACCAAGCGGCTCACGCTTGACCGAAATGCGATAGGTTTCGCCGTTGGGGGCTGCTGAAATCGAATAGTTGCGCTTGACTGGCGGATGTCCCGGAATTTCAAGCCAGAAGGTCAGATATTGCCCGGGCTTGTGCCGCATGACGGCCCCGCCATCAACGGGGCGCAGAACGAAGGAATTGATGACGCTGCTCTCACGCACGACGTCCTCGACGCGAAAATCGCGCCAGCCATTCCATCCGCCGGTCGCATCCTTCTGTTCTGAGTAGACTCGCTGCTCGCGGGCGATCAGGATGTTGGCCAGGAACCAGTAGGCTTCGCCCCAGGCAGCGAGAATCTCATCGGTGGCCGCATCCCCCAGCACCGCCTTGATCGCCCCCAGGAGCGCCTCGGCAACGTGCGGATAATGTTCGGGCAGAATTTGCAGGCCAACATGCTTCTGCGCGATCCGCTCGACCGCCGGGGCAAGCGCACCGAGATTTTCGATGTTGCTCGCATAGGCGAGAATGGCGCCGGTCAGCGCCCGCGGCTGCGAACCGGCATCACCATGGTGCGATTGGTTGAAAAGGTCGCGAATGTTCGGGTTCTGGAACATCCGGGAATACATCTCGTTCACGATGTCGAGGCCATGCGCTTCGAGCGCGGGAACGGTCGCCTTGACGAGCGCAATGGTCTGATCGCTGAGGGGCTGCGTCATCAACTTCTCCTTTTTGAATGCGTTGAAAATCCCGGAATGTCAGAGCTTGGGAATGTGATCGTAAAAATCCACCTGCATCTTCATCGGCCCTGTCGGCGTTACGAAATGCGGTTGCTGAGGGAGAATCAAGCCAGGCTGGTCAGGCGTCAGGACGATCTCCGAAGGTGGCTCGAGGTAGGTTAGCCGGAGTTCGCCCTCCAAAACCCGGATCACGCCCCAAACACCAGCCTTCGTGTCATGTCGCGCGCGCAAGGCAGCCGGCAGAGTGTCCTGGTTGAACACCGGCGTGGAACGGTAAGGCAAGATTTCAGCCATGGGTTTGCCCTGGTCGCTCGATGGCATCCTTACGTTCCGCGTTGGCGACCGATGCAGCACTCCGTTCCTCCAGTTGGAAGAACATCGCCAGTTGCAGGCTCTCGGCGATGCGCCGCGCCTTCGCTTGTAGCGCCGCTGCCGCTTCGGGCGTCATCCTGTCATTGGTCGTTTGAACCCAGAGTGCGAGCCAGCGCTCGAACAGCGCGGGCGTTATCCTGGCCTTATGCTTCAAATGGGCCGGCACCGGTTGCCCCTTGTATCGGCCACTGGTGAGCATGACGGAGGACCAGAACGCAGTCAGCTTCCCAAGATGCTCCGGCCAGTCATCGATCGCATCGTTGAAAATCGGCCCAAGCGCGGGATCGGCGCGGACCCGCGCGTAAAATTCCTCCACCAAAGGAGTCAGCTCTTCTTCTCTGATTTTCGAGACACCGTCCACGACTCGCGCTCCAATCATGTATATATAATACATCTATCATGATTGCGCATAAACGCAAGGCTAGCGCATATTTCCAGGTCGTCGGTCGCGGCGATGTACACAGCCTGAGAAACTGCTCAGCCCCGCTAGTTTAGCCTTGAATCCGAAACACGAAGGCATAGCATCAGCCAGCGACCCGAAGGAGTCTCGGTAAGACGTAGACACCTTTCCTTGCCCGCCCGTCAAAAGACGGGCGGGTTTTCTTTTCCGATTCCGTAGGACATTCGCTGGAACGCTAATCCGCGTGATCTGGCGCACTCGGAATTTTCAAACACCGTCACAAATACCTAATTGTGCGCAGCTCAAGATCTAATCACCCGATTTTCGCGATCAAGCGGCCGGCGGCACCCTGCTCTGCCGCCAGATTGCGATTATAGGCGAGCGGCATCCGGGGACTCTTCCAGCGTAGCGCATCCATGATCCCCGCCAGATCCTCGCCGCTCGCAAACAGATCCTGGTTCAAGCCCACCCGGGGGTGACTACACGAAAGTGACGTATCTGCACGCTAAGGGCGAACAAATCCGGTACGATGCCAGCAGATGCTATTCGCAGGCTTTCCTGCCCCTTTTATGTGGTGCCGCCCTACGGGCGCCGATATGGGAGGGCGGCAATCCGATTGACCAACGATCGAGGTAGAACCCTGCTCGCCAAATATGTGAGCTGGTTGCCCATCCCCGGTATGGCGAAGGATTGCCGATAAACCAGAGCGTGGACTGCATGGGCCGCGCACCGGTCAACGTCCATCAAACCCAACCTCCCCCACTTCAAATCGCTGAGGGCAGCCATGTCTGTGTCGATTCCACCGGGTGCAAAAGACCCAACACTCACTCCCGTCCCGGCAAGCTCCACGGAAAGCGCTCGCATGAGGGTGCTCACATAGGCTTTCGACGCGCCGTAGACCGCTTGGAAGGGCACGGATGTTTCGCCCGCCAGGCTCGACACGGCGATTACTGAGGATTCAAACGGCTGCTCCCTGAAAATCGCAATCAGGCGAGCCAGCAAATCCGTGAAACCGAGTATGTTTGTTTCAATTACCTCGGCATAAGTGTCGGCACGGCCTGCATCAAATGAACCAACGCTCGTCATTCCGGCAACCAACAAAGCGGCTGTTACTTGCAATTCTGCAACCTTAGCCGCGATTTTCTCCCTGCCCTCGATTTCACGTTGATCAGCCACTATAATCTCGCACGGCACATTGAACCGCTCGTCAATTTCGGTCTGTAGCTCCCGCAAGTTGTCGAGCCTTCGTCCAACAATCAGGGGCTTGGCCTGGTACGATGCCGCCAAGCGGAGGGCGGACGCTCTGCCCAAACCGGTCGAAGCCCCTGTGACCAGCACCCACGAGTTCTTGATCGCCAGCGGTTTCACGCGTTTTCCAGAGCCTTGTATAGGGCGGTTTTGCCGATCTTGAGCCGGGCCGCCGCCTCACGAACAGTGAGGCCCGCTGCGATATGCGCCCGCGCTTTACGTAGTTTGTCGGGGGTAACGACAGGCCGGCGACCACCCTTGTTGCCCCGCTCGCGTGCGGCCTTGAGGCCGGCATGAGTGCGTTCACGGATCAGGTCACGCTCGAATTGGGCCAGCGAGCCGAAGATGTTGAACACCAGCATGCCGCCCGAAGTGGTGGTGTCGATATTCTCGGTGAGTGAGCGGAACCCGATGCCGCGCGCCGCAAGCTCGCCGACCTTCTCGATCAGGTGGCTCATCGAGCGGCCGAGGCGGTCGAGTTTCCAGACCACCAGCGTGTCGCCGGGGCGCAAATAGGCGAGCGCTTCGGTTAGGCCAGGCCGATCGGCTTTTGCCCCGGATGCGTGATCGTCGAATATACGGTCGCACCCGGCAGTGTTCAGCGCGTCAAGCTGGAGCGACAGCTTCTGGTCTGCGGTCGAGACGCGCGCATAGCCGATCAGCGCCACATGATGCCCGATCCTGTCCGTTTTCCCGTCATTATGCGATCTTGTCCGAATCGCCGTTACAGGTCCAGAGTTAACGGACATATTCCTGTTGGCCGCCAGAGGACCGTCTGACGGACACGCAAAGCGAAGGAGATGATGCTTGGCGAGACGGCGACTGGTGAGCCTGGAAATCTGGGCGAGGCATTATGGCGCGCCGCTCGATGAGCGCGAGATCGCGCGTCATTATACGCTGACCAGCGACGACCTGGAAATTGTCGGCCGCCGTCGCGGCGATGCCACCCGGCTCGGCTATGCGATGCTCATGCTATATATGAGATGGCCTGGCCGTGCGCTGGAAGCGGGCGAAGTCCCGCCCGCTCCTGTGCTCGCCTATGTGGCGCAGCAACTCGGCGTCGCGCCGGCAGCCTTCGCGGATTATGCCCATCGGGACCAGACCCGTCGCGAGCATCTCGTCGAAATCCGACGATCGCACGGGTTCAGGATTTTTGACCGCAACGCTTTCCGTGAAGTTGTCGCCTTCTCGGTCCCAATCGCGCAGACCATCATACACCCCGGCCAGATGGCAGACGTCATCGTCGATGAACTCCGGCGCCTGCAGATCCTCCTGCCTTCTCCGTCGATTCTCGAAGCGGTGCTGCGGCGGGCGCGCCAGCAAGCCGAACAGCTTACCTATGAAGTGCTCACGAATGGCCTGCTGCCTGACACCCTTCAGGGCCTGGACGATTTGCTGGCCCGACGACCGGGGCAGGTCGCGACATGGCTATCCTGGATGCGCAATGCGCCACAATCGCCGGCAGCGCGCAACATCCTGCGCCTGATCGAACGGCTCGCCTATATCCGCGCGCTGGGCCTCGATCGCGCCCGTGCCGACATGATCCCGGCTTTGACTTTTGACAGGCTGGCGGACGAAGGCAGCCGCATCACACCCCAGCACCTTGGCGAACTCAATGCCCTGCGCCGCCATGCGACGCTGGCGGCAACCGGCATCCGGCTTGAGGAAAGCCTGACCGACGCCACCCTGACGATGTTCGACAAGCTGTTGGGCAGCATGGCGCGCCGCGCCGAGAACCGGACCCGCGACAAAGCCCTCAAGACGGTGCGCGAGTTGCAAGGCCACCTCCGGACGCTCACGGGGTCTTGCCGCCTCTTCATCGACGCGCGCAGCAAGGGCGTGGATTCTCTGGCGCAGATCGAGGCGCTGGACTGGCAGCACTTCGCCGTGGCCGTCGAGCAGGCCGAAGTGCTCGGGCGACCGGAAACCGTCGATCGCACCGCCGAATTGATCGAGCGGCATCGGACGGTGAAGCTCTTTGTCGGCGCTTTTCTCAACGCCTTCGAGTTTCGCGGCGCCGGCGCGGTTCAGGGGCTCCTGTCAGCGCTGGCCATCATCGCGGAGCTATATCGGACCGGCAAACGGCGCTTGCCTGATCGCGTGCCGCTACGCTTTGTGCCGCCCGCATGGCGCCCGTTCGTCCTGCGGGATGGCATCGTTGATCGTGCCGCTTATGAACTATGCGCCTTGTCGCAACTACGCGAGCGGTTGCGAGCCGGGGATATATGGGTCGCGGGAAGCCGGCAGTTTCGCGATTTCGACAGCTATCTCATACCGCCGGCGACCTTTGCGGCGCTGCGCGAGAAGGGGCCGTTGCCGCTCGCCATCGAAACGGATTTCGAGCGCCATATCGAGGAACGGCGCACCAGGCTCGACACGGCGATCGAGCAGGTAACGGTCCTTGCACGGCAAGGGGAGCTGCCCCAGGTTAAGCTTGACGAAAACGGTCTCATCATCTCGCCGCTGAAGGCGGCAACACCGCCCGCCACCGAGATTGCCCGTCGCGCCGCCTATGATCGACTGCCGCGCGTGAAGATCACCGATCTTCTGCTGGAGGTCGATGCCTGGACCGGGTTCAGCGAATGCTTCATCCATCGTCGTTCGGGCCGGGAAGCCGACGATCGCAATGCGCTGCTCACGGTCATCCTCGCCGATGGCATCAATCTCGGCCTCACACGCATGGCGGAAACCTGCCGGGGCGCAAGTCTGCGTCAGCTCGCCCATCTTCACGACTGGCACATCAGCGAAGCCGCCTATGGCGAAGCGTTGGGAAGGCTGATCGACGCCCATCGCGCCATGCCGCTCGCCGCGCTGTGGGGAGACGGCACCACTTCGTCGAGCGACGGACAGCAATTTCATGCCGGGGGCCGTGGGGCCGCGATCGGCGACATCAACGCGCGCAGCGGCAACGAACCAGGCGTTGCCTTCTACACCCATGTCTCGGATCGATATGACCCCTTCGCAAGTCGGGTGATCGCGGCGACCGCTGGCGAAGCGCCCTATGTGCTGGATGGCTTGCTGTATCACCAGACCGGCCTGACGATCGAGGAGCACTACACCGATACGGGCGGGGCATCGGACCATGTGTTCGGCCTCATGCCCTTCTTCGGCTACCGCTTCGCGCCGCGCCTGCGCGACATCAAGGAGCGTCGTTTACACCTCCTTCCCGGCCAAGAATCCGGCCCCTTGCTTGCCGGCATGACGGCCGAACCGATCGCATTGGGTCATGTCGCGGCGCATTGGGACGAACTGCTGCGGTTCGCCACGTCGATCCGCACCGGCACCGTCACTGCTTCGGCAATGCTGCGCCGCTTGTCCGCCTATCCGCGACAGAACGGACTGGCCCTCGCACTACGCGAGCTGGGCCGCCTCGAACGCTCCATTTTCATGCTCGACTGGCTGCGCGACATCGACCTGCGCCGGCGCACCCAGGCGGGCCTCAACAAAGGCGAAGCCCGCAACGCGCTCGCCCGCGCGCTCTTCTTCAACCAGCTCGGCGAACTGCGCGATCGTCGGTTCGAGAACCAGACCTATCGCGCCTCCGGCCTCAACCTGCTCGTCGCCGCCATCATCTTGTGGAACACTCGCTATCTCGAAATGGCGCTGGCGGACATCGGCACAGCCGACGAAATCGCACGCCACATCGCGCCATTGGGCTGGGAGCATATCTCGCTGACCGGTGACTATAGCTGGAATGTTGAAGATCAACCCGATCCGGACGCCTTGCGACCGCTGCGCGCCGTCAACTCCCTACTTGCCGCGTGACGTTCGCTATCCGTTCGCCCTTTCCGTGCAGATACGTCACTTTCGTGTAGTCACCCCGACCAGGGCGGCCAGCACCGTCGCCGCGTTTGCGGTGTCAGCCGTGCTGGCAATTGCGGCCGATGGGACCGTCGCAGGCTGGGCGGTGGTGGCGAAACCGGCATTGCCGACCACCCGCCCCACATAGCCATTGGCAAAGCCACGTGACTGCGATCCGGTATTGTACATGGAGAGCGCGATGCGCAGCGCGCGTTGCGGGTGCAGCCCGTTTCTGACCTGACGATAATTTCCGGCGAGAACCGCCCCGGCAGCAGCGATGTTCGTGCAGGGTTCGAAAACCGTATCCCACGTCAGGCCGAGGGCCTTCATGTTCCGAGAGTTGATCTGTCCCAAGCCAAGATCGACGGAATAGCCTTTGGCGACATAGGCGCGCGCGATACTAGTCGCCTGCGCCAGTGTAGTTGGCTGGGCGACCTTGTGGCCCAATCCGTTGACGTTGATCGCCAGCTCGTAGCCCTGGCTTTCCGTTTTCACGATTGCCGCGATTGTCTCTGGAGCCACATCTGGCGCGCATTGCGCGGCGAGGCCCATGACGACTGCGGCGGGAAGCGTCACCGCTTGCAGCTTTCTATGTCAGGGGCATAGGGCAAGAGCGCGATCGTCATTCCACGATCGCCAGCAATGTCAAAGTCGGCGGTCCGGGCCGAAACCGATGCGATCAACGCAGCATTATGCGCGACGCACACCGGGAATGAACATAAGCGATTTGCCATGTTTTCACTCCAGTTGTGAAAACAGGCTATGTTAAGAAAACCGTGATGGCCACCCCGAAAGCGACATTGGTTGCTGCTACTGCGAACAGCTTACCCCGCTAAAACGTCGCCTCGTCCCTCATGCCCGGATATGGGTGCAAACTTATTACGCCCTCGTACCCGTATCCTAGAATGATATGTCGGATTGCTGAAGAAGCGCGCTTATACAAGCGGATGCGCTTCTTATCATAAAGCCCCACATGGAAAAGGGCAGTTCCACGCCAGCTCACACGGATATTGATGTGCCACTTGCCGGAGTCGTGCTGGCACACGTGAACATCTGTGATCGTCCCGCCTGGAGGGCGATGCGTCGTAAGTTCACGTTCCAGTAGTAGCTCTAATTCCATTCCAACCCTACAAGCGATTTATATGGTTTTCGCTGGTGTCATGTATCGCGCTGCGATAGCATGACAAGGCGCTTCAACGGAGGTGTCTTAAATGGCCCGACGGCATATCGCTACGATTGAGGAACAGGCCGACCGAATTGTTCGCCAGCTTGGCGGCCGATGGACGGGCGATTTTGCCATGTGCCGATGCCCTGCCCATTCCGATAGCAAGGCAAGCCTTTCCGTTCGCGTAGGCGACCGCGCCGTGCTGTTCCACTGTTTCGCCGGCTGCAATGCCGAAGCCATCATGGCGGCGCTTCGGTCCGGCAAGATCCTTGCGCCCCCCGATCATGATCCGGGGCAGCGTCAGGAGAGCAAGACTGATCTCAACAAGATCGCCCTTGCAGTCTGGCGTCATGCTGACCCCTATGTCGGCACCCTCGCCGATCGCTACCTGCGCACCCGTGCGATCGTGCCCGAGGGGATCAACGCTCGCTTCGATCCGCGTTGCCAGTGCGGTGCAGGCGCCGCCAAGGCGTTTGCCCCGGCGCTGATCGTGCCGATCGAGGAAGACGCCGGCGTCGTTGCGATCCACCGCACCTTCCTGACGCCCGATGGCCGCTGGAAGGCCGACATGCCCGAACCCAAGCGTATGCTGGGCAATCCCGGCACCGGCGCGGTGCGCTGGGGCGGTATTCCAACCGATGGCGTGCTGCGTCTCGCAGAAGGCGTCGAGGATGCCGCAAGCGTGATGAACCTGCTCGAACCCGGTCACTTCGTCTGGCCGGTGCTGGGCATCGAGCGCTATCAGGGCATTGCGATCCCGGAGAGCATCCACACCGTCATCCTCTACAGCCAGCACGGCGTCGAAGCGGCGCGCGCCGTAGAACGGGCCACCCCTCACCTGACCAATAATGGCCGTAGGCTACTCACCAAGCTGCCGCCCCATAGCGGCGACTGGAACGATCTCCTGCGCGAGATCCGGGCAGCATGAAGCTGTTTCCCGGCGTCCCGCCCTATCAGCGCTGGATGATGGGGGCGACCTTCGTTGTCGTTGCGGTCTATTCCATCGCCCAGAACAAAGCATCGCTGGTCGAAGCATCGCAGACCCAGCTATCCTCTCCTTCCCCCCGGATTATCGATGGCGATACCGTCGATTTCTCAAACGGTCGCGTGCGGATTGTCGGGATCGATGCTCCTGATGACGATCGGCCGCAGCTCAAGGCGCTGGCGAGTGAGGCGCTGCGTGAGCTGGCGGCCCGCGACGGCGGGCTGACGTGCTCCGCGTCGCTGTTCGACTATGCCCTGCGACGCGAAGAGCAGTGCCGCACCACAGCCAAGAGCTATGGGCGATTGAATCTGTCCTGCCGCTTCCCCAGCAACAAGGCGAGCGTGGGCGCCACCATGGTCGCTCAAGGCTATGCCGTCGATTACCGCGTCTATTCGGGCGGCGCCTATGTCGACCTGATGCGCAAGGCAGCAGCGCAGCGTGCAGGTTTGTGGGGCGTCGATTACGAAGGGATGCGGCAGCTTGCCGTGCAGCGTGCGCAAGTGTCGCAAGGGTGCGACGTGGGGACAATCAAGAAGGAGCCGGGGGCAGTCGCCGGCGCAGGCTCGACGCGGTAATGCTCGAACCCGGCTCTCCCGTTGTCGCCATGGTTGGTCGCTGGGGGGGAGCCAGCTCGCTGGTGATTGGCGCGGTCCTGCTCGGGCGCGTCATCCGCGACATGCCGTACCTGCTTCCCAACCGCCTGCCCGGCTTGGTCCTCTATGAGGTGGGGCCGGGCCTGCTCCTGGCCGTCGCGATATGGTTTGCAGTCAGCATCACGCGCGGGTGCTTTCGCGCACGAACGAGGCTGATCCTCTTTGTGGTGATGTCCGCCCTTGTCGGCTCGATCGCCATCGGCAATGCCTTTGCCCCCTCGCTGGATGAGCGTTGGCTATGACCGGGGGCGTCAGCAGGCCGGAACCCGAACGCGCGGTTCACTATCTGGCCTTTGCCAACGATTATGCCGATGCAGCAGGTCGCATCCTCTTAATCAACCGGGCAGACGCTGCGCGGATGGGCTATTTTGCGCTGGTTGCGCATAGTCTGGAACTTGCGCTCAAGGCGATACTGATCGCCGATGGCTGGGACGAAGAGCGGCTTATGCAGATGGGCCATAGCCTGCATCGATGTTGCAGGGCCATCAATCGCGGGTCGCTCGATCTTGCAGTGGGCATTTCGGCTAGCGACCATACGACGATCGACGCGCTCGATTGTCCGCACGCCATGCAAAGTTTCCGTTATCCTGGCTTGCCCCCGCAAGACCTTCCAGCCCCGGCGGCGGCGCATGACTGCCTCCGGCGTGTACTGGCGGTGGCCGCCCAGCGCATATACTGACGCCGGATAGGATCGGTGCGCCCTGCGGGGCGAGGCAACCGGCCTGCTACGCGGCCGTCGCCTTCGCCCCGGATCGGCGCTCGGGTCATCCGAACAGTTCGCTGTGCGAACCGATACGGGCCAGAACGAGTGCATCATCCGTCTTGCGGTAGATCAGCGTGCTGCATGTGCTCCACGTGCTGCCGGGAGAGTGCAGAGAGGGATACTGTTATTGACGCCCCGGCGTTAGGAGAGCATTTAGGTTTGTAGCTACAATGTGGCTCAGGTGAATTTGATGGGGTGAGTGAAGTGGCAGCGGCCGACGTAGTACGTGCTCGGATTGATTCCGACCTGAAGAAGGAAGCCAGCGCAATTCTTGCGGGGATGGGCCTGTCTGTGTCCGACGCCATCCGGCTGATGCTGGTGCGCGTAGCCTCCGACAAGAACCTGCCCTTCGATATTCGCGTTCCCAATGCCACCACCCAGGCGGCGATGCGCGATGCGTCCGAAGGCAAGGTGGAGCGGTTCGCTACCGTCGCGGATCTGATGGGCGCGCTCAATGGGGACGATGACGAGGACTAGGCACGTTACGCTGGACCAGCGCGGCGTACCGCGGCAGGTTCAAATGATTTGACGTGAAAACGACATGGCCGTCCCGCTGTTGCCTCCGGCATCAGGGGGCGGCCTTCGTGTTTCAGGGGGCGGGGCACCGTCTCTTCTCTCACCATGATCGCTGGGAGCGTATGAGCATCCCACAGGGCGCGACCCTGCCGGGCACGGCTCTATCGCCGCGAGCGCCGACCGAGCCACCGTGCCGGCGTCTCAGCCCATTCGGGTGACGATCCTCGCGCGAGGGGTGTGCCACGTGGCGCACCCCTGTTGCCGCGCCGTGGCGCGGTGTTTCCTTCACAGGGCGCTTCCGGCCCTCCCCCGGAGCCCGCACGCTTAGGGGAACGCCAAGGGCTACTGCCCTTTCGTCCCCGAACGACAATCATGCCCCCCGTGTAATCCGCCGAGCGCGGCACCCGATGCCCTGAAGGCATCGGCCGCGCTAGGGCGGCTCGCCCGCGCCAGGGGCCAAGATTCTCGCCCTCCCTCCCCATCCCGTTCCTCGCCGGAAAGGCAGAGCCGCATGCCGCAGAGCAAGCGGCTTTCAGCCTCAAGTGGAAAGGACGAAATCATGGGACGCATCACCGACAACCGGGCCGACGTCTATCAGGAGGTCACCGACCAGATGATTGCCATGATCGAGGCTGGCACCCGGCCTTGGTCCAAATCATGGAACGGCAGCACCGCCCCCAACATCCCGCTGCGCTCGACCGGAGTTCCGTATCGCGGGATCAACGTCCTGACCTTGTGGGTGGCCTCCATGACCAAGGGCTATGCCTCCCCCCATTGGCTAACCTTCAAGCAGGCGCTCGCGCTGGGCGGCTGTGTCCGCAAGGGCGAGAAGGGATCAACCGTGGTCTATGCCAACAAGATCGTGGTGGGCGACGGCAAAGGTGGCGAAGCGAGCAGCGAACAGGGCGAGGACGGCAGGCGGCAGGTTGCGTTCCTGAAACGCTATACGGTTTTCAATTCGGAGCAGATCGACGGCATCGAAACGAAATATCCCATGCCCGAACCGATCATCACCGCCACCAATCCCCACGACCGGGACGCCGAGCTTGATACGCTCTTTGGCCGGGTGCCAATCACGCTCCGTCATCACGGTTCGCAGCCCTATTATCAGCCGAGCGGCGATCATGTCGTCATGCCAGCATTCGCCGACTTCCACACCAGCGACGATTATTATTCGACCCTTGCGCACGAACTTTGTCACGCCAGCGGCCATGTGGATCGGCTTGCCCGTCCCACCCTCATTTCCACAAAGCGCGAAGACTATGCGCGCGAAGAACTGGTGGCCGAGCTGGGGGCCGCGTTCGTCAGCGGTGCGATCGGCATCAAACTCCACGACCGCGAGGATCATGCGGCCTATCTGGCAAGCTGGCTGTCTGCCCTTCGAAACGACAAGCGGTGCATCTTCACCGCCGCGCGCCAAGCGCAGGATGCGGCTGACTGGCTGCTGTCACGCATGGGCGCGGAAACCAGCGCATCGCTTGAGGAGGTGGCCTAACGGCTGAAACAGTCCCGGCTGCGGGGCTGGAATTGCGCTTGGTTGCTGAAGAGATTTCGAGCAGGATTTGCATCATGAACCCACCCCAACGCCGTCCAGCTATTCGTGCCGTCAGCTTTGACGAAGCCGGTGAGGCTATCGCCCGCCTGATCGGTATTGCTGGCTCCGATACCGGACAAGCCTCGCGCGCTGCCGACTTTCTCCTCGCTTGGTAGAATGGCCCCGATAACGGCCATTTCCCACTGCTGCACTTGTGCAACTGCGATGAGACCATCGCCGAAGACATGCTGATCGTGATGGCCTATCTCGCCCAAGAGCCGACGGTCTATCACGACGCTTGGGGCTTTAGGGATGCTATCGTGAGATTGGTCGAACGATGGCGCTTGACCTAGCCTGCACCTAGCGGACGGCTCGGCCGCAAAATCGGCGCCGCCCTCCCGCAAGCGGGCGGGCGGCGCTATATGGTATTTTACACGTTTACTGGGGCCTGAAGCCATTTCAACTTGTTCTTGAAATGTTAACTTTCGCAGCGTATATCGATCACAACATGGCCGTCCCCGCTGTTGCCTCTGGCATCAAGGGGCGGCCTTCTTCATATCAGGGCCATGTTGCCGCCCTACACCAAACCTCATCTCAGTTTCGCGGACCAGCTTACGCTTCTCGTTCAACGCGGCCTGGTCGTCACTGATGCGCCAAAAGCGACCGAACATCTCCAGCGTATCGGTTATGGCCGCCTCACCTTGTATTGGCAGCCATTTCAGCAGCGCGTGCCCGATCCGAACAATCCAAAGAAGACCCTGCGCGTCGAGCAGTTTGAAGCCGGCGCGGAGTTTCGCCATGCCGTCGATCTCTATCTGTTCGACAAGCAATTGCGCCTGCTCTTCCTCGACGCGCTGGAAAGGATCGAGGTCGCGCTACGTGTGGATCTCGCGCACGCACTGGGCAAGCGCAACGCATGGGCACATCGTGATCCGGCCCATCTCGACGCGCAGCGCGCCAATCAACCCTTGCAGGGCAGCACGCGGCATACGAGCTGGCTGACGAAGGCCGATCAGTCCATTACCCGCTCCAAGGAGGATTGGGTGCTGGAATTTCTGGCGACCTACAGCTCGCCCATGCCCATCTGGATGGCAGTGGAAGCCTGGGATTTCGGCACACTTTCTTGGCTCCTCGAAATGGCCCACCCCAACGATCGTGCCGCCATCGCCAAGCGCTACGGCCTTCTTCCTGATACGCTGGTGAGCTGGGTCAGATCGCTCGCCTTCGTCCGCAACATCTGCGCGCACCATGCCCGGCTCTGGAACGCTGGCATTGTCAATCAGCCCAAGGTGCCCAAACAATGGGAAGCGGCGCAGGTCGTCCATATCGGCGACAACTTCGTGCAGCGAAGCCGCGTCTATGGCGCCGCTGCTGTTGCCAGCCACCTTATCAAACGGATCAATCCCGGTACCACTTGGAGCAGCCGGCTGAAGGATCACTGGCTCGCCTTCCCCGCAATGCCTTACGCCAATGTGGCACAGGCCGGTTTCCTGCCGGGATGGGATCAGGAAGCCACATGGGCCTGAAATCACGGGCGATCCATCGCAGGCGATGTTCCACCGTCGCCTTTTTGGCGTGCAGCCTGGCCTATTCGGCGTAAAGCCGGTGACCCACATGCATCAGGCAGCGCTCGGCCAGTCGTAGATTGGAAAGCAGAGCCGGTTGCGGAGAAGCTGTCCCAGAACGCGCGCGATCCCCAACGGCGCAGCCAATTGGCTGCGGATCGCGCAGCGGGTCTGCATTGAGGGCGCTATCCTAAAACGACCGGCCCAAGCACGTTCATTCGTCGGTCAGCGGTTCGGTGCGCTAGGGCATGGAATCACAATCGGAGGCGTCTTTCTGTCCGGGCCAAACTCGCGAACGCAACGCTTCGCCGATGTTGTCGAGGACGACCATGTCGCTTGTTGGTTTGTAGTGCAGGCTGAAGTGATGACAACGCCAGCGAGTGCGAGCGCAAGGGTCAGATAGCGACGGACTCTCATTTCAATCTCCATCGAGAAAGTGCGAAGCTGCTCTTGGCGCTGCGCAATATGTGAGGCATGCCGCCTACAGCTACTGGAGGAGCAAGCGCAAAGTTACGGGCGATCCCGTTCACGGAAAATTCGAAAGCCATGAAGGTAGTTTAGTCTTGCTTCTCTAGTGGCTGTAGGATGCAAGGACAGCCTGCGAGTGAGTCGCAGGGGAAGTGGATGACCAGCAAATATCAATTACGGCCGAGAGTAGGGCCGATTCGGCTCTGGTCGGGCTTGGCGATGATTTTGGTTCTGATATTCCCCGCGTCCGATGCAATGGCGCAGACGGCTGCCCAATCATCACAACCAGCGCCCGAGCCGATTTTCACTTTGGAGCGGGCTCTTTCGCTCGGAGGCGCCGTCTCTCCCTCGCGTGAGGCCGGAGCCGCTGGCGTGCAGGCCGCAACCGCTGGGCGTGCGGTCGCTGCGCTACGTCCCAACCCCGAGATTGTCGTTGAGACTGAGAATGTCACTGGAAGCGGCGACTATCGCGGCTTCCGCAGCGCAGAGACGACAGCAGGCGTAGCGCTTCCGATCGAACTTGGCGGCAAACGCTCGGCGCGTATGGCAGTTGCGGATGCACAGATCGACAGCGCCCGGATCAGCGCGACGGTCGCCATTGCCGACCTGACGCTGACGATTACCCAAGCTTATATTGAGGCTGCGGCATCAGAACGCCGTTTGATTGTTGCGCGTGAGCAGGCGGTTTTGGCCGCTGAGGGCGCGCGGGCAGCGCGGGTACGCGTGACTGCTGGCGCGGCGTCGCCGATTGAGCAACAGCGCGCCGAGGTGCTTCGCATCAACGCGGAGACTGCGGTTGAGCGCGCAGCGCGCACGGCCGAGGTCGCGCGCGGCAATCTGGCGCGGCTGATTGGCCAGCCTGTGACCGGCCTACTCGACACGACCTGGTTCGAGCGGATAGGCGGCTACGGCCCTACCCAGCCCGTAACGGCCGAGGGCACACTGGCGCTGGCGGCGGCGGCCGCCGACGCGCGAACTGCGAAAGCCCAGGTTCAACTCGCGCGCTCGCAGCGCGTTCCAGATGTGACGGTGAGCGCGAGCGCGCGCCGGCTGGAGGCGACCAACGATGTGGCAGCGGTGTTCGGTGTGTCGGTTCCGATTCCCCTTTTCAACAACGGCCGCGCCGCTGTTGCGCAGGCGACTGCGCAGGCGACCCAGGCTGAGGCCCTGCGTCGGCTCGCCTTGATCGAGGCCGAGCGTGGAATCGCGAGCGCCCAAGCCGAGCTTGCCAATGCGGCGACGACCGCGCGTACAGCTGGCGGACCTGCCTTGACCGCAGCTGCCGAGGCCGCGCGCATCGCTCGCATTGGTTACGCTGCAGGCAAATTCAGCCAGCTCGATTTGCTGGAGGCTGAGCGGACGCTTCGCGAGACCCGCGCCGCAGCTATCGACGCACTTGCCGCCTATCGCGACGCGGAGGCGCGACTTGCACGATTGACTGCCCCCTCTACACTTTCGGCCGACCAGACGCTCTCGAATGCGCGCTCGGCCCTCCCCGGAGATATTCGATGATCCCTCAAGACAAACGTCTGTTGGGCGGGGTGGCGGCCGCGGTGCTCGTCGCCGCGGCTGGCGGCTTCACCGTCGCGCGATGGACGACCGACACTCCGGTCGCGCCCGCGACTGAAGGAGGAAAGACCGAGGCGGCTGAACCGGAGGCGGCACCGAGCGATACGCTGGTGATGAGCGCCGAGATGATGAAAAGCGCGGGCGTCGCCACCGAAACCGTCAACCCGGGTGGTTTGGCGGCCGAGATCGTGGCCCAAGCGACGGTCGCGCCGTCCCCTACTGGCGAGGCGATTGTGACCGCCCGTGCGGGCGGCGCAGTAACGCGGGTGTTTAAACGCTTGGGTGACCCTGTTCGACGTGGTGAGACGCTGGCGATCGTCGAGAGCCGCGATGCCGCGCAGATCGCCGCCGATCGCACCGCGGCGGCCGCAAAGGCAACGCTCGCGCAACGTAATTTGGCGCGGGAACGCTACCTGTACAGCCAGAAGGTGTCCCCGCGCGTGGACCTTGAGACAGCGCAGGCAGAAGCGGCGTCAGCGGCGGCCGAGGCGCGGCGCGCGAGCGTAGCGGTAGGGGCCGCCAATGTGACGAGCGACGGACGTGGCGTTGTCGTCGCGTCCCCGATTGGGGGGCGGGTCACTTCCGAGAATGTCAGTTTGGGCGCGTTCGTGCAGCCCGAGACCGAGCTGTTCCGCGTCGCCGACCCGAGCCAGATTCAAATTGAGGCGGCGATCGGCCCTGCGGACGCGCAGCGTCTCGCGCCCGGTGACAGGGCGACCGTCGACCTGCCGGACGGCACCACGACCAGTGCCCGTGTTCGCGCGGTAACGCCCACCTTGAGTGGTGAAACGCGCGCAGCGACCGCGGTACTCGATGTGATTGGCGGCCGGCTCCAGCCGGGGCTGGCACTGCGCGTGAGACTGTTCCCGAGCCGCGGCGGTGTGTCCGCCGCGATCGTGGTGCCCGAGGAGGCGGTTCAGTCGCTCAATGGCCGCGACATGGTGTTCGTCCGCACTCCCAAGGGGTTCAAGGCCACGCCAGTCACCACGGGCCAGCGCAGCGCCGGACGGATCGAAATCGTGTCGGGCCTCGGCGCCGGCCAAACCATCGCCACCAAGAACGCTTTCCTGCTCAAAGCCGAACTCGGCAAGGGCGCGGGCGAGGAAGAATAATAGATGATCGCCAATCTCATTGCGCTGGCTGTCCGCGCGCGTTGGGCGGTTCTGTTCATTTTCCTCGCAATTGCCGGCATCGGCATCTGGCAGCTTACAAAGCTGCCGATCGATGCCGTGCCCGACATCACCAACAACCAGGTGCAAATCAACACGGTCGATCGGCGTCTCTCGCCGGTGGAGATGGAAAAGCTTGTCACTTACCCGATCGAGACAGCGCTTGCCGGCATCCCTGGCCTAGAAACGACCCGCTCCATCTCGCGCAACGGGTTCAGTCAGGTCTCCGCGATCTTTTCGGAAAAGACCGACCTTTACTTTGCGCGCCAGCAGGTCGGCGAGCGGTTGACCCAGGCGCGCGACACGCTGCCTGACGGGATCCAGCCGCAGATCGGCCCGGTCACAACCGGGCTTGGCGAGATCGTGTTCTACACGATCCGATACCGCAATCCCGGCGGGAAGGGCGCAAAAATCGAGAGCGGCCAGCCGGGATGGCAGTCGGATGGCAGCTATCTGACGCCCGAGGGCGACAGGCTTGTCAACGAGGTCGAGCAGGCCGGTTATCTTCGCACCGTGCAGGATTGGATCGTTCGGCCGCAGATACGTTCCGTTGCTGGCGTGGCAGGCGTCGATTCGATCGGCGGCTACGCTAAGACGTTTGTGGTGGAGCCTGATCCAACGAAACTGGCGGCGTACGGCATCTCCTACAGCGAACTTGGCGAGGCGTTGGAGAACGCCAATCTCGCAGTCGGAGCCAACTACTACAATCGCGGCGGCGAAGGCTATCTGGTCCGGCTCGACGCCCGGGTGCGTTCGGTCGACGAAATCAAGAACGCTGTAGCGGCCACGCGCGGCGGCGTGCCGATCACGGTGGGGCAGATCGCCAATGTCGAGAGCGGCGGCGATCTTCGTACAGGTGCGGGCAGCGTGAACGGCAAGGAGGCGGTGATCGGCACCGTGCTCATGCTGATCGGCCAGAACAGCCGAATCGTCGCGCAGGACGTGTCGGCCAAGCTCGACCAGATAGAAAAGACATTACCGCCGGGTGTGGAAGTCGGGATCGTGCTCAATCGCGCCGCGCTTGTCAGCGCCACGGTGGCGACGGTCGAACGCAACCTGACCGAGGGTGCCATTCTTGTCGCTGCGGCTCTCTTCCTCCTGCTGGGCAACTGGCGCGCGGCGCTGATCGCGGTGCTTGTCATCCCGTTTTCGTTCCTGATGATGGCGATGGGGATGAACGCCTTTCGAGTGCCCGGGAACCTGATGAGTCTAGGGGCGCTCGACTTCGGCCTCATTGTCGACGGAGCGGTCATCATCATCGAGAACTGTCTGGCGCGGCTCGCGCATCGGCAGGAGCATGAGGGGCGGCTTCTATCCCTGCGGGAGCGGCTTGAAGAGACGATGCGGGCGTCGCAGGAAATGATCAAACCGACCGTGTTCGGACAGGCGATCATTCTGCTCGCCTTCGCACCGCTGCTGATGTTCACCGGCGTCGAGGGAAAGACCTTCTCGCCGATGGCAATCACGATCATGCTCGCCTTGGTCGCGGCCTTCATCCTCGCGCTGACGTTCGTGCCCGCCATGGTCGCGCTGCTGATCCGGGGCCGAGTCGCCGAGAAGGAGGTGTGGCTGATTGCCAAGGCCAAGACGCGCTACCTGCCCCTGCTCGACAAGGCGGTTGCGCGACCGTGGCCGTTCATTGCGGGAGGGTTCGCCTTCTTTCTGGCCGCCGTGCCCGCGTTCGGGCTGCTCGGCTCCGAATTCATCCCGCAACTCGACGAGCAGAATCTCGCACTCGCGTCTACGCGCGTGCCCTCCGTCAGCTTGGAGCAGTCGCTTGCGATGCAGCGCGAGGTGGAGCGTGCCGTCACCAGCCTGCCCGAAGTCGCGTTGATGTTCTCGAAAACTGGCACGGCCGAGGTTGCGACCGACCCGATGCCGCAGAACATGTCGGACGGCTATGTCATTCTCAAACCAAAGGACCAGTGGCCTGCGGGCGTTCATACCAAAGCCGAAATCATCGAGCGCGTCGAAAAAGCTTCTCGGGGTCAGCTCGGCCAGCTCTACGAAATGAGCCAGCCGATCCAGCTCCGCTTTAACGAGCTGATCGCGGGCGTGCGCGGTGACGTGGCGATCAAGCTTTACGGCGACGACCTCGACAAGATGGCGCAAACGGCTGACGAGATGGTCCGTGTCCTCCAGTCGATTCCGGGGGCCGGCAGCGTCAAGGCCGATCAGGTTGGCGGCGCGCCTACGCTCGATGTCAAGCTCGATCGCGCTGCCATCGCCCGCTACGGCCTGACGGTTAGAGAGGTCGCGGATACGGTTTCCGCGGCTCTCGGCGGTCGCGAGTCCGGCTTGCTTTACGAGGGCGATCGGCGTTTCGATATTTCGGTGCGCGTGCCTGAGCAGACGCGGATCAACCTCGACGAAATTCAGGCCCTGCCCGTGCTGCTCCCGAGTGAAGCCGGCCAAGCCCGCCAGCAGGTGCCGCTCGCTCAGGTGGCGCAAATCCGCGCCGTCGAAGGGCTGAACGAGATCAGGCGCGAGAACGGCAAGCGCCGCCTTGCCATCCAGATCAACCTCTTGGGCAGAGATGCCGGATCGTTCGTCGCCGAAGCACAGGCAAAAATTGCCCAAGTGCAGCTTCCCGCCGGCTATTATCTCGAATGGGGTGGGCAGTTCCAAAGCCTCCAGGACGCGAGCCGCAGACTCGCGATCGTGGTGCCCTTGTGCTTCCTCGCCATCTTCGGGCTGCTCTACATGGCGCTGGGCGGCTTCGCGCGTGCCGGAGCAGTATTCTTGGCGGTCCCCTTGGGGCTAGCGGGCGGCGTGTTCACCCTCGCCATGACTGGCATCGCCTTCTCCGTATCGGCCGCGGTTGGGTTCATCTGCCTCGCTGGCGTCGCCGTGTTGAACGGGCTGGTCGTGATGACCGCGATACGGGAGCGTATCGAGAACGGTGCGCCAATTGCCGAAGCGATCCGCAACGGCATGGCCGACAAGATGCGCGCGGTCGTCATGACCGGGTTCGTGCCCGCGATCGGCTTCGTGCCGATGGCGCTCGCGCACGGCACCGGCGCGGAGGTGCAAAAGCCCTTGGCGACGACCGTGATCGGGGGGCTGGTCGCGGCCACCATCCTAACCCTGCTCGTCCTACCCGCCATCGCTCGCGTGGTGCTCGGCTGGGGCGAGCGCCGGGTTAGGCCGGAGGGCACCGAACCCGGCGCTCCTGCAGGACTGGGCGATGAGCCTGAGTCTTCCGTTTTAGCAGAACGTGCGTGAGGAGAGAGGCGACCATGAGCGAGCAAACCAAGCTGCTCCGCGTTTACACCGATGAGGCTGCCTATTTCGGGGACCGCAAGGTGTTTGAGGTTGTCGCCTCCCGTGCGCGTGATGCGATGTTGGCGGGAGCGACGGTGCTGGAGGCACTGATCGGTTTTGGTCGATCGGCTCACGTCCACAGGCGTCATGTCCTCGAAAGCGACCGCGCCGTGGTCGTCGAGATCATCGACCAGGAGGAACGGCTACGCGCTTTCGCCCCGACGCTGGGTGACGTTCCGGGTATCGCCCTGATTACGTTGGAAGCAGTCGAAATCGTCGGTGGGGAGGCCGCATCGGCGCTATTCTTCGAGCCAGACCAACACTCCGGCGACGGCGCGTCGCAACCGCCGAGCAAGGAGGCGTAGCAATGGATACAGCGTCCGACATGCGACCTTCCGGTGAGCCCCGCCCCTCTATGCGGCGCTTTGTGACGCTAGTCGCCATTACGGCCGCGGCGATGATCCCGGCGATCGTGCTCAGGATCGAGGGCTGGCGACCCAATCCCATCCTCGACGCCTTCCTGTTCGGCGCGGCGATCCTGGCGGGCGGCTTCTTCCTGTCATGGGGAGCAGAGGCGGCCGAGAAGCGCATATCGGCCGGCCTGATCGTCGCGATCGTCGCGCTGATCACCGTGCTTCCCGAATATGCCGTGGATTTCTATTACGCCTACTCGGCAGGAGCGAACCCGGGCTCCAACTACGTCCACTACGCCGCGGCGAACATGACCGGCGCGAACCGGCTGCTCGTCGGTCTTGCCTGGCCGTTGCTGGTGCTGCTCCACTGGCGCAGGACACGCGAACGCGCGATCCCCCTGCTGCCCGCCAACCGAACCGAGGTTCTCTTCCTCCTGTTGCCTAGCGTCTATGCCTTCACCATTCTTCTGAAGGACGCCATCACGGTCGTTGACACCATCATCCTGGTCGCTCTGTTCGGCGTATATATGTGGCGGGCCAGCGAAAAGGGTGAAAGCGCCGAGGACGACGATGATGACGAGCCAGGCCCCGCGGCCGCCCTCGCCGAGTTGCCGGCAGCGCGGCAATGGCTCGCAATGGGCGCCCTAACCGTGGTCGCGGCGGCGGTGATCCTCATTTCCGCAGAACCCTTTGCCGAAGCGATGGTCGAGTCGGGGCGACTGGTCGGGTTCGATGAGTTTCTTCTGATTCAGTGGCTGGCCCCCCTCGCCAGTGAAGCGCCAGCCGTCGTAATCGCTGTCCTGTTCGTTCTCTCTGGCCGCGCCGAGACCGGTTTGGCGACCATGATTTCCGACAAGATCAACCAATGGACGTTGCTCGTCGGCATGTTGCCGCTCGCGCTGAGCTTGGGCGCAGGCCAGCTCTCGCCCTTGCCCCTCGATGCGCGCCAGCACGAGGAATTCTTCCTGACAGCTGCGCAGTCCCTTTTCGGCATCGCGTTGCTGCTTCGGCTTCGGCTAGGCCTCAGTGGCGCTGCGGCGCTTGCCGGGCTGTTCGCGGTTCAAGTCACGTTGGCGGTCTTGTGGCAAGGCGACGAGGCACGAACGATCGCCAGCCTTACTTGGCTTGCTTGGGCCTATATCGGGCTTGCTTTCACTATTTTCGCGCTGAACGTCAGAACTCTGCCTGCGCTGGCGAAGCCATTGTGGAGTTGATCAATCGATGCGGAGCAGCAGACATGCGCTGCTTCGGACGCTCCGACGCATCCATAGCCGACCGCTGATTCACCAGTTGCAGGGGTGGCTCTGGAGCGCACAACGCGCCCAGTGCGGCGATGCGGCTCTCCCCGTCCTGCCCCATCCCCGGGGCGGGGAGTCGAACACAAGGAAAGGCGGCCAGATAACTGGAAAACGGACAGGCGATGTTGATCCGGTTCGCTCTACCTCACGCGACTTCGTACCGGCATTTGGTCGCGCGGAGCTGACGGACTTCTATAATCGGGGCATGGCCCTGATGACGCAGGGGTGTCGCTGGCACGCTACCCTGCTGCGCTTGGTGGCCCCGCGCCCAAGTGAAACAAATCCTCAACGTAGAATGCGGCACGGGCAGCTTTGTGGTGATAGTGAAGCTGCAATGTCCGCCTCGATGGCGATGGCTTCGCAGACCGGGCCGACGCGAACAACCAGCATCAGCGCCATTATTGCGTAAAGCGACGCACCGACCTCTAACGAGCCGCCACTTGTCCCGAGGCTGAGCGTGCTTCGCTGCGGCGGTTCCAGGCAAACCCCAACGCGACAGCGACCGCCATTAGGAGCTGCGCAAGGAGCGACTGCCACGTAGGGAACACGCCGAGCATCGATAGCCGAGGCACATCGGAGAGCGGCGCGATATCGACGAGGCCTGCCTCTTGGAGCGCGGCGACGCCCTTGCCCGCCAGCACGACCGTCAGCACTGCCATAAGCCAGGCGCTGTAACGGAAGAACTGCGCAATCGGCAGTTTGCGGCTGTAGCGGAGCATGGCCCAAGCGATCATGCCGAGCACACCGATCGCGAACCCGGCCCCTGCAAGTAGCATCGCGTTATCACTCTGCGCCGAGAGCGCGGCGTAGAACAGGATCGTCTCGAAAACTTCCCGATAGACAACCACAAACGCGAGTCCGAACAGGAACCATCCTGACCCGCCCCCAAGCGCTCGCGACATCTTCTCGCGGATATAGCGTTGCCATTGATCGGCTTGTGCCTTGCCGTGCATCCATATCCCGACCGACAACAGTACGACTGCAGCGAAGATGGAGCCAAATCCTTCTGTCAGCTCGCGGCTCGCGCCGCTGATCCCGATCACATAGGTTGCAACCGCCCAAGTCAACGCGCCGGCGACGATCGCGCTGATCCAACCGCCATGCACATATCGGAGTTCCTCCCCACGCTCGGCTTTGCGGAGGAATGCAATCATGGCGACGACGATGAGCAGCGCTTCGAGTCCTTCGCGCAGCAGGATAGTGAACGCGCCTAAGAAGGTGGAGGTTTGCGTAGCGGCGTCGGGTGCGAGCACGGCCTCCGCCGCATCGAAAAGGTTGCCTAGGGCGGACACTCGTTCGGTGAGGGCGTCGGGCGAGTCGCCGCGATCGACCGCAGCGCGGTATTCGCCCATCGCGCCTTCAATCCGTCCCATCAGCGTCGCGTCGCGCGCGGTAAGCGTCGGCTCGACCGGCTCGAACCCGTCAAGATACGCCGAAAGCGCCAACTCTCTCGCACCGCGCGCGTCACCACGTCGGGCCGCTTCGAGGCTGGCGGCAAGCTTGGCGCGCGCGACCGCGAGCGAAGCAGGCGCTTGTGGCATGACTGCCTCCGGGTGACGGCGGAGATAGGCCATGACCGCGTTCGCCTTAGCGTCGCCGATCGAGCCGGCCAGCGCGGCCGGAGTAAGTGCGACCAAGGCTTTCAAGTCCGGGATGCGCTGGCGCAGCGACGTGTCCGACTTCCACAGCCGCTCGCCTTCCCGCACCTGAGCGTCGGTGAACGCGAACTGTCCGGCGTGGAATGCGACCGCCCACCGCTGATCGTTGGGCATATCGGCGAAGCTTTGCATCGCTGTCCCGTCGAGTCCTTGCGTCACCACCTGATAGAGCGCGAATACGCTGCGCTGGCGCGCGCGCGCCGCATCGGTGAAAGCGATCGGAGGGGTAGACAGCTTGGCCGCGTCGGGGCCGTGCCCGTCACCCTTCATGCCGTGGCAGGCCGCGCAATTTTGCTTGAACAGGGCGGATCCAGAGGCGATGTCTGGCGCCTTGTCCGGCGCGAGCGGCACCGGATAGGCGCGCAGCAGATCGGCCGCGAGTCCGCGCGCGATCATCGCGACCTGTTCGGGCGAGCCCTTGTGCACGATCAACGCCTGAAGTTTGGCGCTTCCCTGTACGAGCGCTTGCTGCTCTGGTTTCGCTGGTAGGCTGCGCAGTCGCGCCGCGACGGCTGCGGCGAACTCGTTCATCTCGGCGTATTCCGATACGTTCTTAACCCGGCCGGCCTGAACCGCGCCGCCATAATCGACCGCCATATAATCGAGCAGCCGCCATGCGGTTTGAACGTCGCTGGATTCCGCTATCGCTGCAGCCGGGACCAGCGCCAGGAGGACGGTCGCGAGCCGGAGCAGAAGCGTACGCATTACAGCTCGCCCAGCTCGCGCCGCGCGCCGGTGACGATTTCGTAGGCGGAGTGAAGAAACAGGAGAGCGATAAGACCAGCGACCGCGAGGTCCGGCCAAGCTTGGTCCGTCCACGCCACCAGCCCGGCCGCCGCAATAACCGCGACATTGGCAAGTGCGTCGTTGCGGCTAAACAGCCAGATCGCACGGACGTTGGCGTCGCCTTCGCGAAAGCGGGCGAGCAATATTGCGGAGAGGACGTTGATCGCGAGAGCGACAACACCAATCACGCCCATCAGCTCAGCATCTGGCGCGGTCGCGTTGAGCGCGCGCCAGACCGCGAAGCCGATTACGCCGAACCCCAACGTGCCAAGAAACAATCCTTGCGTCAGCGCCACCCGCGCCCGTGCTCGAGCGGACCACGCAAGCGCAAGCAGGCCGATCAGGGTGATCGAGCCGTCTCCAAGAAAGTCGAGCGAGTCCGCCTTCAGCGCTTGGCTGTCGGCGATGAAACCACCTAACAGCTCCGCGATGCCGAAGCCGAGGTTGAGCACCACGACGATGATCAGCGCGCGACGATATGCTGGATCATGCTGTGCCCGAACCGGCTCTCCATGACACCCGCAGCTTTCGATTTGTGTATTCATTGGACTTCACTACATCCTCCAGTCGCTATAGAAGCAAGCGAAATTTGCGATAAGGTCGCATTAGCGAGGATGGTGTGAGATGGCAGCGCGACAAATAATGATTGGCGACCTTGCGCGTAAAACATTGACTAAGGTGACAACGGTACGCTTTTACGAGTCGATCGGGCTGCTCAAGCCAGCACCGCGAACCGCTTCGGGACGGCGAACATATGATGCCAGTGACATCGAGCGGTTGCACTTCATTCGCAACGGCCGCCGCCTAGGCTTCTCGGTTGAGGAGATACGCTCGCTGATTGGCCTCTCGGAAAATCCGGATCAGGAATGCAGCCGAGCGTCATCGATTGCGGCTGAGCACTTGCGCCAAGTCGAGGGGCGGCTTCAGCAGCTTACCGCACTCAGAGACGAGCTTGCGAAACTCAGCCAAAGTTGCAGCAAAGCCCGCATCGCCGACTGCCGTATCATGAAAGCGATCGGCGACATCAACCATTAGCAGGCGTCAATAATAGTCGGCGAGCCGCAGTTCACGTTTGTCGCCGGCTGCCATTGTAAGCGTCACGAGCGTTCCGGCAGGGCCATAACGCCATCGCCAGAGTCTCCCATGGGTATAGTCGGCATCAATGGGACGACCATTTACCATGATGATCCGGTCCCCAATCGCCCAGCCCGCCTTTTCCGCAGGACTGTTCGCCGCCACATGAACGATGGCGAGCCCTATCGGGGACGCCGCCACGCCGAGGCCGCTGCGATCTTTGAGCATCGGAATGCGGTGACGAGAAGAGATAGGCCGAAGCCACACGAACCCCGCCGTCACATCCATTACCGCGTCGAATTGCGCGATGAGTGGCAGGCCGATATTGCCGACGGTGCTGGTCGAGAGCCAATCCCTCATGCTCAGTGTCGTGATGTCGCAGACCTCGAGCCCTTCGACTTTGACATCGGAAATCCTGAGAACGTCATTGACCCTTATACCGTCCACGCCGCCCAGCGCCGCAGTCGTTACTTGCTTATCTTTTAGCAACTGCTGATCGCGCAAATAGTCCGCCGAAAGAATCAGCGGAGCCGAGTTGCCGAGATCGAGCATCAACGGCACAAGTGGCAGGCTCGCAACTGACGCCCTGATGAACAGCTCCTGCTTCGCGCCGCGGCCGAGTGCGGCCCTCCTCCAATTGGGACCGGCCAGAAAAGACCCTGATTTGGCGACCGCTAGCCGCCTTTTGCCGAAGTCGAGGGCGATGCAACTTTCTGTGAACATGTCGGCACCGAGCATCATGTCGATCGGCCGTCCGAATGCAGCCGATGTCGCGCTTAGATCGGCGACGATGGCGAACGGTAGGCGACGAGGTTCGCCGGCAAACACAACCTTAATGTCGCGCACTAGCAATGCCTGAGCCCTGGCGCTCAGCCCGCTGATCGTGCGCCGCTCGCCCCTCAGACCAAGTCTCGCCGCAAGTGCCGTGCTGATGATCGAGGCTCCGCTGCCGCTGTCGAGCACTGCCTGCACCGGCAAGCCGCCAACGTGCGCCGAAACTACGAGGGTATCGTCCATCGCCAATTCCAGCGGCTCCCAGTTCAGGGAAGTAGTACCAAAGTTCCAGGTGCGCGCTGGTTGAGAGACGGCGCTGGCGAAGGCAGGTACACCCGCGATTACGCCGCACCCGAAAGTCAGCGTTTGGTTAAGCAATGAGCGTCGAGACATTCCGATCGCTCCGATACGGGTTGTCGTCAATGAGCCGGCTCCGATCTCAAGGCCGCTTAGGCGCGAAGACCTGTTAGATGCTCTAGCTACTAGAGGGTCAAGGCCTGAAAAGCAGTCGGTGGGAAATCAGAATCGCTTAGATAACTCGGCTACGACGAACGAATGGCCTGGCTTTGTTCAAGCTATCCTCGCCCCATTCTGAAATTTGTTTTGGCATTAAGGCTGTGTCTCGTTGGATTTGAGGGACATTCGGGCGCGACCCTGTCGGGCACGGCTCTATCGGCGCGAGCGCCGACCAAGCCACCGTGCCGGCGTCTCGGCCCATGCGGGTGACGATCCTCGCGTGAGGGGGTGTGCCACATGGCACACCCTCATAGCCGCGCCGCAGCGCGACCCTTGGCCCGATAGGCGCTCTCGGCCCTCCCCCGGAGGCCCGCACGCTTGGGGGAACACCAAGGGCTGCTGCCCTTTCGGTCCCGAAGGATAATCGACAGCCCCGTGTGGTCCGCCAAGCGCGGCACCCGACGCCCCGATGGGCGTCGGCCGCGCTAGGGCGGCCTGCCCGCGCCAGGCCATCGATTTTCCTCCTCCCTCCCCATCCCGCTCCTCGCCGGAGAGGCAGAGCCGCATGCCGCAGAGCAAGCGGCTTTCAGCCCCGAAGGAAGGAGAAGAAGGACAATGGCTTACACACGATACAAGCGCGATCCCTACTGGAAGCGGGCCAAGGTAGACGGGACCAGTGCGGACGGAAGCCTCTACCGCAAGGGCGAGCGCGTGTTCTTCTATCCGCGCACCGGGGCGACCTACGCAGGCGATGCCGCCGCGCGCGCATCCGCCGAATTTGACGAACTCGCAGCCCTCGAAGGCTGACCTCCCCCATCATCGACACCACAGATCAGGAGCAACCATCATGGCTATCATCACCGCCAAGCTGTCGCAGCTTCGTCTCTCCCCACTCAACCAGCGCCGCGTCAAGCCATCGGCTATCGAGTCAATGGCCGATGACATTCAGGCGCACGGCCTGTTGCAGAACCTTGTCGCCTATGAGGAAGACGGACTGTTGTGGGTGTTCGCAGGCGGGCGGCGTTATCGCGGCCTCAAGGAACTGGTGAAGCGCAAGAAGGTCAGGAACAGCGATCTTTTTCCCGTCGAGGTGCGCAGCAAGGAAGAGGCTATCGAACTGTCGCTGGCAGAGAATTTCCAGCGGGAGGACATGCACCCTGCCGACAGCATCCGCGCCTTCGCAGCCCTGCGCGATACCGGCATGGACGCCGAGGAAATCGCGGCCCGGTTCGGTCAGGCCGTCAGCTTCGTCTATAAGATGCTGCGCCTTTCCGCGCTCGCCCCGGCACTGATCGACCTGATCGCCAAGGACCAGTTGACCCTTGAAGCGGCCCGCGCGTTGACCCTCACCGACGATCACGACTTCCAAGTGAAGGTGTGCAAGGCAGCGAAGGGTCAGGCCCATACCATCCGCCGGATGCTCACTACCGAAAAGGTCGACACGACCAGCGGCATGTTCCTGTTCGTCGGACGCGAAGCCTATGAGGCGAAGGGCGGCACGATCACCGTGGACCTGTTCAGCCAAGGGGATGAGGGCTTTGCCGACAGCCCCGAACTGGTGCAGGAAATCGCAGAGGAAATGCTGGACGCCATCGCAGCCGATTATCGGAGCATCGGGTGGCATGAGGTGCGCGCCGAAATCGAGCGGCCCTATGACCTCTATATGAAGGGCAGCATGTATCCCGCCTCGCGCGAGCCGACCGAGGCAGAAGCGGAGCGCATGGCCGTCCTTGCCGCCGAGATCGAGGCGATTGCCGATGATGAAGGCGAAGACAGCGAGCGGATAGAACCGCTGGTGGATGAGCAGGAAGCGATCATGGAGGGCCTGCGCGCCTTTACTGCCGAACAGGTGTCGGTGGGCGGCGTGGCGCTCTGGATTTCGCAGGACGGGACGCTGGGCAAGAGCGTCTATCGCGCCAAGGCTGAACCCAAGCCCAAGGCGAGCCATGACGGGCCGACCCCGCTCTATAGCAACAGCCTGTTCGCCGACCTCTCGCGCATCAAGACGCGGATCGTGCAGGAAGCCGTCGCATCCGACCCGGCGCTGGCGCTCGACATCATGCTGGATAGCCTTGCAGGCCAGTTGCTCCACGGCGCACACTGCTACCAGATGGCAATCGAAGTGCAGGCCAAGACCATTGGGACGGAGGTTGCTGACGAGTTGATGGCGACCAGCGATGTGCAGACCGTCGAAGAAGTGATGGCAACCCGCTTCGCTTCCATCCCAGAAGAAGGCCGGTTCGAGGCGATCCGGGCCATGACCGGCGACGACAAGATGGCGCTACTGGCTGGCCTTGTTGCCATGACCGTGGACGGCACCGTGTTTTCGGGTGGCTCCCCCGGCCAGCGCCATCACCAGTTCGAGCAGATCGCCCGCGCGAGCGGGGTGGACATCGCAGCGCGGTGGAAGGCTCCCATTGTCCTGTTCGATAAGATGCGCCGTGCCGCGTTGATCGATGTGCTGCGCGAAGAAGTGGGCGCGCCGAGCGCGGAGAACTGCGCAACCATCAAGAAGAAGGCCGACCTTGCCGTCAATGTATCAGAGCGTTTGCCCGCAGGCTGGCTTCCCGCGCCTATGAAGATTGGTGCCTTCGATCAGCGCGCTGACGGCATGGATCAGGACAGCGACATGATCGACGAAGAGGATATGGCCGAAAACGAAGATGCCTGATTGAATGGGGGGGCTGGTGCAAACCGGCCCCTTCTCTCCATGCCGAGATCCAGTGCGGTGCGGCCCGACGCCCCGGCGCGCCCGCCATGCCACGGCATGACGGGCGCGCGCTGTTCCTGGCGGAACCGCGCAGCGCCGCGCGACCAAGGCCGCGCGGCGCCGGGGCAACTCTGGAATCCAGACGATGCAGGCTGTTTCACAGCAGCCGTTGCCACCAGCCTACGTCGTGCCAGTTCCCGAACTTGCGGCCCACTTCATGATAGATACCAAGTGACATGAAACCCATGCTTTCATGCAGAGCGATGCTGCCTTCGTTGGGCAGGGCAATGCCGGCAAACGCCGCGTGAAAGCCGCGCTCGGCAAGGGCAGGCAGCAGCTTGCCATATAGTGCGCGACCCACACCGCTCCGCCTTACCCCCTCGGCAATGTAGACAGTCACATCGACGGATGTGCGATAGGCCGCGCGAGTGCGGTGCTGGCTGGCATAGGCATAGCCGGCCACCTCGCCATCCAGCTCTGCCACCAGATAAGGATAATCCTGCATGGTGGCCTCTATCCGCGCCGCCATCTCGGCCACGCTGGGCGGCGTTTCCTCGAAGGAAATGGCGGTATGCTCGACCACGGGCGCGTAGATGGCCTGTATGGCGGGCGCATCAGCCGTCGTGGCGGCACGGATAAGAGCCGGTCCTTTCATGCGGGCGACCATGACGAGGCGGAAAACATGGCCTCATTCTGGGGAGCGATTTTCCGGTGCGTCAACATCAGTTTCGTCCCACCGCCCATGACATGCCGACGATCCAGATCGTCGCGGGCGCAACCATGAATATGGACCACAACAACACCGGCTTCATGAAGCATCGGGCGGCCAGGCCGATAGTGAGTACCGCCACGAAGGGAGCGGCGATCTCGACAGAGACGATGGCGAAATCGCCAGACTCGTCGAGCGACGTAGGGGCCTTGATGATGAAAGGCAGCATCGCCGCGAAGGGGAGGCAGAAGGCCAGGACCAGCACGCCTGCCATTGCGAAGGCTATGGCGAGCATCTGGATGGCTTCTTGCCACGATGTTCGCCCCTCCCCCATCGCCGTGGACCACTACCTGCCAGAGATCGCGATAGCGGAGTGATCGGTGGCGGGATCGACCGGCACCCCGAGCTGCTTGCGTTCGGAGTAGCGATCGACGAGCTGAACCGCGTGCGGGCGCATCAGGACGGTGAAGCGCACCAGCTCCTCCATCACGTCGACGATGCGGTCATAATAGCTCGACGGTTTCATGCGGCCTGCTTCGTCAAACTCCTTGTAGGCCATCGCCACGGATGACTGGTTGGGAATGGTGAACATTCGCATCCAGCGGCCCAGCAGGCGAAGCGTGTTCACGGCGTTGAACGACTGCGAGCCGCCAGATACCTGCATGACCGCAAGCGTGCGCCCCTGCGTTGGGCGCATTCCCTTCATTTCCAGTGGCAGATGATCGATCTGTGCTTTCATAATGCCGGTGATCTGACCGTGCCGCTCCGGGCTGCACCACACCTGGCCCTCAGACCACAGCGCCAGTTCGCGCAGTTCGTGAACAGCGGGATGATCGTCGCCCGCTATCTGGTCGGGCAGCGGCAGTGTCGATGGATCGAAAATGCGGGTTTCCGCGCCAAACAGGCGCAGAAGTCGCGCGGATTCCTCGACCGCGAGACGCGAGAAAGACCGTTCGCGCAGGCTGCCATAGAGCAGCAGAATGCGCGGTGCGGGATCGAGCGCCCCCAGCCCTGCCGCTGGCCGGTGATGGATAAAGGCCGGATCAAGCGCGGGCAGCGTGTCGGGATCGGGAAGGTCGCGGATAGGCATCAGGCAATTCCAATACGCAGCGCGAGCGCCGCAAGGGTGATGAGCAGGATGGGCACAGTGAGCGTCGCGCCCACGCGGAAGTAATAGCCCCACCCGATCTTGATGTTTTTCTGACCCAGGACATGGAGCCACAACAGGGTGGCGAGCGAGCCGATGGGCGTGATCTTGGGGCCAAGATCGCAGCCGATCACATTGGCGTAGATCATCGCTTCCTTCACCGCGCCGGTGGCGTGCGTGGCGTCGATCGACAGCGCGCCCACCAGTACCGTCGGCATGTTGTTCATGACGGATGACAGGACGGCAGCGATTACGCCGGTCCCCAGCGCGGCACCCCATACCCCGCCTTGCGCGGTGCGATCGAGCAGCGCGGCGAGGTGGTCGGTCAGTCCTGCATTTCGCAGGCCATAGACCACGAGATACATGCCAAGCGAGAAGATGACGACCTGCCACGGTGCGCCGCGCAGCACCTTGCGGGTTTCGATCACATTCCCTCTAGCCGCGATTGCGAGCAGCAGGATTGCGCCGGCTGCGGCAACCGCGCTGACCGGCACGCCCAGCGGATCGAGCAGGAAGAAGCCGACGAGAAGAAGCACGAGGACGACCCAACCTGCGCGGAAGGTCGCGGCGTCCCGGATCGCCGCCCGCGGCGCACGCAGCGCGGCGACATCATAGTTTGCCGGTATGTCGCGGCGGAAGAACAGCATCAGCGCGCCGAGCGTGGCGGCGATCGCTGCCAGATCCACCGGCACCATCACGCTGGCGTATTCGTCGAAGCCGAGCTTGAAGAAATCGGCTGACACGATGTTGACGAGGTTCGAGACGACCAGCGGCAGGCTGGCGGTGTCTGCGATGAAGCCCGCCGCCATCACGAATGCCAGCGTCGCCTTGTCGCCATAACCCAGCGCGCGCAGCATCGCGATAACGATAGGGGTCAGGATCAAGGCCGCGCCATCATTGGCGAACAGGGACGATACCGCCGCGCCGAGCAGCACTACCAGAGCGAACAGGACGCGGCCATTGCCCTTGCCCCATCTCGCGACATGGAGCGCCGCCCATTCGAAGAACCCGGCTTCGTCCAGCAGCAGGCTGATGACGATGATCGCGACGAAAGCGCCCGTCGCGTTCCAGACAATGCCCCAGACCACGGGCACGTCGGAGAGCGATACAACGCCCGCGAGCAGCGCGACGACCGCCCCGCCCATGGCGCTCCACCCAATGCCGAGGCCCTTGGGTTGCCAGATGACGAGCGCGATCGTCGCGATGAAGATCAGAATTGCTGGCAGCATCAGGCGATACGCTGGCCCGAGGCGTCCACGACCTGTTCCCCATCTTCTTTCGCGAATGCGCCGAGCTGGCCTGTCGGCAGCAGATCAAGCACCGCTTCGGAAGGACGGCAGAGTTTTACACCGAGCGGTGACACAACGAGGGGGCGGTTGATGAGGATCGGATGTGCCATCATCGCGTCCACCAGCGCGTCGTCCGACAGCGACGTATCGTTCAGGCCCAGCTCTGCATAGGGGGTGCCCTTCTCGCGCAAGAGATCGCGCGGGGCCATGCCGGCGCGGTCGATCAGTTCGACCAGCAAAGCGCGTGTGGGCGGCGTCTTGAGATATTCGATCACGTGCGGTTCGGTGCCCGCGTTGCGGATCATGGCGAGCGCGTTGCGCGACGTGCCGCATTCGGGATTGTGATAGATGATGATGTCGGTGGTCACTTGGCGGCTCCCGCTTTGGCGCTGGCCCCTTCGGCCTGCCCGATTTCCTTGAGTTTGCTGCGCATCGCCATCTCGTTGAGGCTGGCGATCGGCAGGGCGAGAAACAGCGAAATCCGGTTCTGAAGGAAGCGCAGCGCCTGTAGGAATGCTTCGCGCTGGCCCTCGCCCTCTATGGCTGCCGGATCTTCGATGCCCCAATGTGCGGTAAGCGGATGCCCGATCCAGACCGGGCAAGCCTCACCGGCAGCGTTGTCGCACACGGTAAAGATGAAATCGAACTTCGGGGCGTCCGGCGCGGAAAATTCGTCCCAGCTCTTCGACCGCATCCCCGCAGTGTCGAAGCCGAGGCCGGTCAGCACGGACAGCGCCATCGGATGCACATCGCCCTTGGGCTGGCTCCCGGCGCTGTAGGCCCGGAAACGCCCTTCGCCGAGCTTGTTCATGAGGGCTTCGCCCAGGATCGAGCGGGCGCTGTTCCCGGTACACAGGAACAGCACATTGTAGACCTTATCAGTCACGGTAAATCCTTCAGCAGCAGGTGAGTTCGGCAACCAGCGGTTCGCAAAGCTCGGCGCGGCCCTGGCAGCAGTCCTTCGCCAGAAACAGCATGAGATCCTTCAGCGCCTTTATGTTCGCGCGCTGGATTTGTTGGCGCCCGCGTTTCTCAGGCAGGACCAGACCGGCTTTCACAAGCACAGCGAGATGCGTCGAAAACGTGCTTTGTGTCAGCCCCGACGCTTCCACGAGCTGGCCCGTCGATAGCCCGTCAGGTTCATGTCGAACGAGCAGACGAAAGGCGTCGAGACGAGTGGGGTGCCCCAGGGCCGCCAATATCGCGAGAGAAGAGTCGGTTTCCATTAAACGCAAATAACCGATGGGTTTTAACCGGTCAACATCTATCGAAAGTTGCCGATGGATTCCTGTGCCTGCAAGGGCGAGATACGTTTAGAGTTGCTCGCCGCGCGCCCTGTTTTGCAGCATGGTTGAACCATGAAGGATACTGAAACACCGCAATGGGAGGGCCGGAAGCGCCACTTCACCGATCCGTATCGCGGGCGGTTGCCGGAACTGGAGCGCTGCATGATCCGGCACCGCGCTTTGGAAATGATCCTTGTCATCTATCACGCAGAGGAATTGAAGCGCAGCGTCGTCGAAACCGTTGATACGCAAAAGCGCTGGAAGCTCTCGCGCAGCGATGACGAGGCAACCGAACCCGCGCCGGAAGTGCCCGAGCGCAAGAGAGTCCAGCGGGCCTTCGACTGGCTGGTCAAGGAAGGCGTGCTGACAGCCGATGAGCGCCGCGAAATGGTTAAACTCATTGGCCGGCGAAACAGCATCGCTCACCATCTCGATCAGGTGACGGCCGATCTCAATCCAGATTCCTGGGTCCGCGATCATCTCGCCTTCATGCCGGATCGGCAGCAATACGACTATGAGGCGCTGGACCGCCTCAAGGCCATGCGGCGGCTGCTGGAGCAGCGGAAGATCGCGAAGCATTATGTTGGCGTGATAAGTATGCGCGGCCTGTTTTTCGAGGCTACCGAGCGGGTGTTGCGCGACGATCTGAAGCGCCTCGACCGCCGTATCCGCAAACTCGTTCACAAGCGGATCGATGCGATTGCAGCGGTCAATTCCGAACTATCGCTTGAAGGCAGCGAGCTGGTCGGCATTTTCGACCCGCGTTGGCCAGACAACCGCCACCATAGCGGCTGCCTGACCCCGCGCGGCGTCGAAATCTGTTACCGGCTGTTCGATATGGGCAAGTCGGCGATGGCCGTGGCCCATATCATAGAGTTTTCGCTGGTCGCTGCACGCGCCCGCGAGAAGCAATGGCGCGAGCTGGGCGGCGGCAACCGGGTGGTCAAAAATCTTCAGGACATCCCGTTGGTGAGGAAGCGCCTGCGCTACGAGGATATGCGCTAGACGACACGCCCTATCTGCGTGTCGCGGGGGAACGCCAAGGGCGCTGCCCTTTCGTCCCCGAACGACAATCGGCCGCCCGTGTAATCCGCCAAGCGCGGCATCCGAAGCCCTGCGGGTTTTTCGGCCGCGCTATGACGGCTCGCCCGCGCCAGCGGCAGATTCTCGCCCTCCCTCCCCATCCTGTTCCTCGCCGGAACGGCAGGGTTGCCCGGCCCGTGGCCTTGCAGCCCATGCCAGATGAAAGGAACCAGTGATGCAGACCCCCGAGCAAACCGATGCCATCCGCCGCTTGAACGATGCGGCGCGCGCTATTCCCGGCGTTACGTCCATCGCCAATGTCACGATGGGGTTTCAGGCTCTCCCCGATCCCGACCGTTCCGCCGCATTGGCGTTGATCGCGCGGTTCTCGAAATTCGACGACAACAATGACCCTTATGGTGAGCATGATTTCGGGGCGGTTTTTCGCCTCGCATCGGGTGACTGGACGCAGGACCGGCCCGAGGATGACGAGGCTGTTGCGGTGACGGTATTTTGGAAGATCGACTATTATGAGCCAAATCTGGACTTCGGCAGTGATGCACCGTGGGACGCGCAACGCACCAAGCGCGTTCTGACGATCATGTTATCGAATGAATACTGAAACTTATCCGTCCAGATCGGCAGCCGGGGGGCTGACATATCTTCCCGGCTGCGCAACCGCTCGACCAAGTGATTTGTTGAGGAATCACGATAGGCAGAGTAGGGTTAACGGGGAAAAGGATGAACGGGATGGCGCAGATCAACCTTGAGGTATTTCGCGAGCGTGTTCGAGGCATGGACTTCGAGCGCGGCACGCCCGAGCAGGTCGCATTGTGGCGAGAGGACGTTGCCGATGCGCGCGCCAATCTGGTCATCGAGGACATGACGCCCACCGATGGCGACGATGCGATGTTCGCCGTAATGCTCGACGAGGGCGTCCCGCCCTCGCTGATGGCCTCGATCATTCTCGGCCTCTACAAGCCGGGAATGCACTCTGTTGCAGGCTGACATTGGCCGACGACCCTTACACCTATCCCGGCACCGACATATTGCGGAACCGGCTTGGAATTACCGACGATGCCACGCTCAATGAAGCCGAGCGTCGGTTGACGATGGCGCGCGGCGCACAGGTCGCTCGCCAGACGTTCCCCGGTTCGGCCGATGGCTATCGAACGCTACACAAGCATCTGTTTCAGGACCTCTACGATTGGGCAGGCGAGGATCGCAGCGTCATCATCGCGAAGGGCGGATCGAGCTTCGCCGCCCCCCTCTATATCGCCCGCGAACTCGAAAAGCTGTTCGCCGACATGGCGGCGAAGAATGGCTTCCGCGGCATCGCACGTGACGAGTTTTTCGACCGCCTTGGCAACCACATCAACGAACTCAACGCCATTCACCCTTTCCGCGAAGGCAATGGACGCACCATGCGCCACCATGCCGCCCATATCGCGCGCGAGGCAGGCCATCCCATTCGCATCGCCTCGATCGATAAGACACTCTGGATGGATGCGTCGCGACATGGCTTCCTGACGGGCGATCATCGCGCGATGGCATCCGTGCTCGCTGCTGCTGCGGTTCAGCGTGACGCTGCGCCGGAAGCGCGCATAGGCGCGCATGGGATCGCCTTGCTCCCCCAGCGCGCGCCTCCGACAGCCCAGCGTTACCGCATCACCTTGAACAAGGTGCGCGAGGAACTGGAACGGTATCTTCCGCCCGCTCGCCAGCAGGCTGGTGAGCGTCTGAGGGCGCTGATCGGGCAGGATGCGCCGTCAGAGAAGATTGCCGCCGCGCGCACCGAACTGGCCTATGTCCGACACGCCAAGGGGCCGGTCTATCAATCCCATCTCCTGACCTACCTGGGGGTCAGACAGGTCGATGCGGTCATTTCCGCCGAGCAAACACCGCTGGAGCGCGTGCGGGAGATCGGGGCGGCCTTGGGCGTGCAGATCAATGCCCAGCAGCCGGTACAGCTTCAGCGTGCGGTTCGGGCGCTGGAGCGACCGATCCTCCCCCCAGGCCATGCGCCCGGGCAGGAACGGCTTGCTGCCGCATTCCTGAAGAACTCCCCCGAAAACAATATGGCCGACAGCCGGTTGGCAGCGGCACAGGGCATCGTCGATGCTGCCATGCAGACTGCCCGCGAGCGCGGAGAAAGCGCACGTATGGTCGTTTCCATCGGGGAATCGACCCGCCAGCTCGTTGCCGGTCGTATCAGAAACGGCAGCGCGCTAGATGTTGGCCTTGGCGACGCACCGCCGCCGCCTATTGTGGATCTTAGCCGCTAGCACTGGTTGCTTCGTCTTTGTCAGGAGAAGAGTAGAAGAGGAATTTCACTGCCTATGCGTGAGGCGGGAACCGACATTCCCCCACCACTATGGCATGGCATATCTCTCCTTCAGCTGGGCAGATGTTTATAGCGTCACTCTGTTGAGCCTAAGCGCATTGCCGACCACGCTGACCGACGACAAGGCCATCGCGGCGGCTGCGATGATCGGCGAGAGCAATATTCCGAAGACGGGATAGAGCACGCCCGCTGCGACCGGCACGCCAGCTGCGTTGTAGATGAAGGCGAAGAACAGATTCTGGCGAATGTTGGACATGGTCGCCTCGCTCAGCCTTCGCGCTCGCACGATGCCGGTGAGATCACCCTTCAAGAGAGTCACGCCCGCGCTCTCGATCGCAACGTCGGTCCCCGAACCCATGGCGATGCCGACATCGGCGGCGGCGAGCGCCGGGGCGTCATTGACGCCGTCGCCCGCCATCGCGACGACCTGGCCCTCGCGCTTCAGCCGTTCGACCACTGCGCTCTTCTGGTCGGGCAGCACCTCGGCCTCGACCGCGTCGATGCCCAGCTTGCGCGCGACGGCCTCGGCAGTCGTGCGGTTGTCGCCCGTGAGCATCACCACCTTGATCCCGGCCGCACGCAGCCCTGCGAGAGCGTCGGGCGTCGTCGCCTTGATCGGATCGGCAATTGCGAGCACGCCCGCGACGCGATCGTCGAAGCCTACGAAGATGGCGGTAGCGCCGTCGCGGCGCAGATCGTCGGCCGCCGCTTCCATCGCCGCCAGATCAATGCCGCTTTCGCGCATGATGCGCGCGTTGCCGAGCGTCACGCGCCGGTTCTCGACGGTTCCAATCGCGCCTCTGCCGGTCGGTGCGTCGAAATCCGAGACCGCTGGAATGCTGATCCCTCGCCCCGTCGCCGCCGCTACCACCGCCAGCGCCAGCGGATGCTCCGAGGCGCGCTCGACCGCCGCCGCCAGGCGCAACACTTCTCCCTCCTCGACGCCTTCCGCGGTAACGATCCGGGTGACCGACGGCTTTCCTTCCGTCAGCGTTCCGGTCTTGTCGACGATCAGCGTCTCGACCTTCTCAAGGCGTTCCAGCGCCTCGGCGTTCTTGATCAGCACACCAAGTCCAGCACCCCGCCCAACGCCAACCATGATCGACATCGGCGTCGCAAGTCCAAGCGCACACGGGCAGGCGATGATGAGCACTGCGACTGCGGCGATCAGCCCATGGGCGAGCCGCGGCTCGGGTCCCCAGACGCCCCACGCGACAAAAGCCAGCACCGCGACGCCAAGCACCGCCGGTACGAACCACCCTGCGACCTGGTCGGCTAGCCGCTGGATCGGCGCACGCGAGCGCTGCGCTTCCGCGACCATCTGGACTATCCGCGCGAGCATGGTGTCGCGGCCGATTCGTTCGGCGCGGATCACGAGAGCGCCGCTCTGGTTGAGCGTGCCGCCAATAACGGCGGCGTCCACCTCCTTGGCGACGGGCATGGATTCACCCGTCACCATGGACTCGTCGATGGCCGAACGACCCTCCTCGATCACGCCGTCGACCGGGACCTTCTCGCCCGGCCGCACGCGCAGCCGGTCACCGACGGCAATCAGGTCAAGGGAAACTTCTTCCTCATGCCCGTCCGCTGCGAGCCGCCGAGCGGTCTTGGGCGCGAGATTGAGCAGCGCCTTGATGGCGCCGGAGGTGCGCTCACGCGCCCTGAGTTCGAGGACCTGGCCGAGCAGTACCAGCACCGTGATGACGGCGGCGGCCTCAAAGTAGACCGCGACCGTGCCGTTCTCGCGGAAGGCGGCCGGGAAGATGCCGGGCGCGAGCGTCGCCACCAGGCTGTAGGCCCAGGCGACGCCCGTTCCCATCGCGATCAAGGTGAACATGTTGAGATGACGCGTCTTGAGCGACATCCAGCCGCGCTCGAAGAAGGGCCAACCGCCCCACAGCACGACGGGCGTCGCCAAAAGGAGCTGAATCCACGTGGAGGCGCGTTCGGAGACGAGGTGATGGAGGGCCGGAAAGAGATGGCCGCCCATCTCGAGCACGAGTACCGGGATCGTAAGCGCCAAGCCGATCCAGAAGCGGCGTGTCATATCGACAAGTTCGGCACTCGGCCCGGCCTCGGCGGTGGCGATCTCCGGCTCGAGCGCCATGCCGCAGATCGGACAGGCGCCCGGATGATCCTGCCGGATCTCCGGATGCATCGGGCAGGTCCAGATCGTTCCCGGGGCGGCCTCGACTGGCGCGGGCGGTTCGGCAGCGAGATAGTGCGCCGGATCCGCCTCGAATTTTGCGAGGCAACCGGCACTACAGAAATGATAATCGTGGTGTTGGTGGACAGCGTGGTGCGGCGTCTTTGCCGGATCGACGGTCATCCCGCAGACCGGATCCTTGACCTCTGTCTTCATGCCTTCGCCGTGCGCGTGACGCGCATGGCCTCCACAACAACCTTGACCTCCATGCGCCGCGTTCTTCAAATCGGTCATAAACCGTCTCCTTTCCGACGCATGCCGATATAGGGTCTGACATTATGTCAGGGTCAAGACCCGTTTCTACGATCCTCCTGAAGCTGGCGGCGGCAGCGTTCCTAGCCAGGCAACCAGTCCGAGGATCAGGATGCCGGCGCAGGTTTCGATCCACAGACTGCGTTTCAAGCGCGCCACGGCCGCTGCGGTGCCATCTCTACCAATCGCTTTACCAAGCGCGGGTGTTAGCCGAAACCGATTGCCCGCCGCCAACCCTAGCATGATGGCAAACAAGGTGAGCTTGATGAGGAGGAGAAGTGAAGCGCCCCGGGTTTTCAGGAGGCAGTTTTCATTGGGCTATGCAGCCATATCGAGGTTCTCGAGGGCTGCATAGTAATTGTCTTCGGCCTCAGCGGGCGGGATGTGCCCGATAGGGCCGAAGAGCCGGTGATTGTTGTACCA
>NZ_VYQA01000021.1:0-55227 GCF_008710165.1 Sphingobium limneticum
CCTCGGTGGGCGTGTGAAGTGTGGTAACTCCACCTTACCGATGAGCCCGGTGGCCACCGAGATCGAATTCGCATGGGTGGGGCATGCCCCACCCATGCGATCGCCTCAATCTACACCGGAAATTACACCACGAGCGCGGACGCTAACATGAGGAGCGATTAAATCTCTTGCCGAAATTGTGTCGATCCGATGGTGGCGTCATCATCGAGACAATCGCCTGAAACTATCATATAAAGATATCTTTATATCGTCCTTGACAATGATGCTTCTATGGTGTTGAAAGACCCTGTCGAGGTTCCCCACCTCAGGCGTGACGGTGGGGCTAAGACGGGAAGCCGGTGGTGCCCTTCGGGGCAGAGTCCGGCGCTGCCCCCGCAACTGTAAGCGGCGAGCGGCGGTTCCATTTCGTGTCACTGGGCTTTGCACAAGGCTCGGGAAGGCCGGAACCACCGCGATGACCCGTAAGCCAGGAGACCTGCCTTCGGCGCCAAAACGTTCCTCGGACGGGGGTTCCTCCGGTGGATCGCGCCTGAAGCGTGTCCCTTGGCGTAACCGCCGTCCGGGCCACTCATGCCGTGCGCGTTCTTCCATTGACCCTTCCGCCCGATCAAAGCAGGTGACCGGTCGATGTTTGCAATCCTGTTACGCCCCTTCGCATATCGACGAATGCGCCCGCGCGCCGTGCGATCGGGGTGAACCCCCTCTGACGCGGCGCGCCGCAAATCCAGACCCATATCCGAACCTCAACGACGGACGGCGCATGCGCCGGACCGAAGGAAATTTCGCATGCCCGCAACTCGCGCCACCTCCTCCCTTCCACACATGGTTTCCGCCGCGCCGTCAGGACGACCGGCCATGTCGGACGACGATCTCAGCTTCTCCATCAGGAGCTTGCGCTTCGACGAGAACTATCAGCCCTCCGAAAAAACGCGCATCACGACGAACTTCGCCAATCTGGCCAGAGGCGAGCACTGCCAGGACAATCTTCGCGGCGCCCTCAGGATGATCGACAACCGCTTCAACGACCTTGCGGATTGGGACAATCCCGACGGCGATCGCTACAGCATCGAACTCGATATCATTTCAGTCGAGATGCATATTGCCGCCGCTGGTGGCACCAATGCCTTCCCGATGATCGAGATACTGAAGACGAGTATCGTCGATCGGAAAAGCGATACGCGCATCAACGGCATCGTCGGGAACAACTTCTCGTCCTACGTGCGCGATTACGACTTCAGCGTGCTGCTGGCAGAGCACAACAAGGGACGAGCAGGGTTCGAGGCACCGGACGGCTTTGGCGATCTGCATGGTAACTTGTTCCGGCATTTCCTGAACTCGCGTGCATACACGGACAATTTCAAGAAGCCGCCGGTCATCTGTCTGAGCGTATCGAGCAGCAAGATCTATCATCGTACAGGCAACCGCCATCCTGTTCTGGGTGTCGAATATCGGCAGAGCGCGTTTTCCTCCACCGACGCATATTTTGCCAAGATGGGCCTGAATGCGCGCTATTTCATGCCGAGAGGGAGCGTAGCCCCGATGGCCTTCTATTTCACCGGCGATCTGGCGAGCGATTACACCAGCCTCGAACTCATCGGCACGATCAGCACGATGGAATCCTTCCAGAGAATTTATCGGCCGGAAATCTACAACGCCAATTCCGCTGCCGGACTGTGCTTCCGGCCCAGCCTGGATCATGAGGACTTCTCGTCCACCCGGATTGTCTATGATCGCGAGGAGCGCAGTCGCCTCGCCATCGAACAGGGCAAGTTCGTACAGGAGCAACTCATCAGGCCCTACCAAGCCGATCTGGACCGATGGTCCGCCAGCTACGCCCCCAGCCACGCCCTTTGACCAGACAGAATATAAGGCCACCCATCATGAAAAAATTGTTGCCCACGTCGACCGCCGGCAGCCTCCCCAAGCCTGGCTGGCTTGCCGAACCAGAGAAACTCTGGTCGCCCTGGAAGCTGGAGGGCGAAGACCTCGTCGCCGGCAAGCAGGATGCCCTGCGCCTCGCCGTGGAGGATCAGCGGCAAGCGGGCATCGACATCATCGGCGACGGCGAACAGACCCGCCAGCATTTCGTCACGACCTTTATCGAGCATCTGAGCGGAGTCGATTTCGAAAAGCGCGAAACAGTTAGAATCCGCAATCGTTACGATGCGAGCGTGCCGACGGTGGTCGGCGCAGTGGCGCGCCCCAAGCCGGTCTTTGTCGATGATGCGCGTTATCTGCGCGCGCAGACCGATCAGCCGATCAAATGGACACTGCCGGGCCCGATGACGATGATCGATACGCTCTACGATGCCCATTATCGCAGCCGCGAGAAGCTCGCCTGGGAATTCGCCACGATCCTCAACCAGGAAGCCAGGGAACTGGAGGCGGCGGGCGTCGACATCATTCAGTTCGACGAACCTGCGTTCAACGTCTTCTTCGAAGAGGCGAACGACTGGGGGATCGCCACACTGGAAAAGGCTGCCGAAGGGCTGAAATGCGAAACGGCCGTCCACATCTGTTACGGATACGGCATCAAGGCGAATACCGACTGGAAGAAGAGCCTGGGATCGGAATGGAGGCAGTATGAGCAGACCTTCCCCAATCTGCAGAAGTCCATCATCGATATCATCTCGCTGGAATGCCATCACTCCCGCGTACCCATGGACCTGATCGAACTTATTCGGGGCAAGAAAGTAATGGTCGGCGCCATCGACGTCGCGAGCGACACCATCGAAACGCCGGAAGAGGTTGCCGATACCCTGCGCAGAGCCCTGCAGTTCGTGGATGCCGACAAGCTATACCCTTCCACCAACTGCGGCATGGCGCCGCTATCCCGCAGCGTGGCTAGGGGGAAGTTGAACGCGCTAGGTGCTGGCGCTCAGATCGTGCGGGATGAACTGGCGGCCTGACAACCTGCAGGAGGCGCGTCCCGCGCATGGCGAAAGGGCCTGTCCGGGGATTGCGGACAGGTCCTTTGGCGTTTTGGTCTGTGCTGCATCGGCAACATTCGCGAACCGGTAACGCACTGGGACCGACGGGTGGCGTCCGAAATTTTGGCAGAGGAAACGACGTCATTCGCGCATCGTTCGCGCACCGGGCCATCTGTTGGGTCGTTCCAGATCGTCCGCGATATGCAGCTGTGATGGATCGGTGCCATCTGGGCCGAACGTTTCTTTTACTCCCAACTATGCGTGACCAAATTTGGAATTATCTCATCTCATTTTTGCCAAGGCCCGTTGTGCTGGTCTATAATGAGGATCGATCGCAATGGCGCGGCGGATGAATTGTTCGGCTTGCACCCGGTCCGTTTGGACGCCGGAGCCACGCAAATATGCCTTGCCCAGATTGACGCAGCTTTCGGCATGGGCAACGCTACAGCCCCGACGGAACAATCCCACCGCCTGCACATGGTCCCGTACGCCGACCTTACCCTTGTCATGCAAGAGGCCCAAATTGCCACAGCCTGCGCCTTCATCCTGATCGCAGGCTTGTTGGTAATAGCGCGCTGCTTGCGCGATCTCTCGCGTCACGCCCCAACCTTTTTCGTGCAGGACACCCAGATTGAAGCAGGCATTGGCGTCCCCGTTTCCGCAGGCCGGTTCATAGAGCGACGCAGCCCTGTTCCGATCCTTTCGCACGCCGATGCCTTTCACATAGGCCGTGGCGAGATTGGAGCATCCGCCATTGTCGCCCGCGTCGCATGCGCGCCTAAAATAGCTAGCCGCACGACGTTCATCCTTCATCACGCCCTTGCCCATTGCGTAGGACAGGCCGATATTCGAGCATCCGGTCGGACTATCCAGGTCGCAGGCTTTTTGAAAATAGAAGGACGCAGAAGCCGCATTTTTTTCGACACCTTGCCCTTTGTCATGTGCAAGACCCAGCCGGATGCAACTTGGCGCATTTTGGGCCGAGCATCCCACGCCGTAAAGGCTGGTTGCGCGCGCCCAATCCTGCGGCACCTTTTCCCCTTGAGCATAGGCTAAGCCGGCTTCTTCGCAGCTATCGCCATCTGTTACGGTGCAGGTTGAGGCCAGTTCATTGACGGTCGCTTCGCCTGTACTGGCGGATCCCATCATAAGTAGCAACGCTTCCAGGATCATTGGTCGGCGATCGGAAACGGGTCGGAATCCGCCTTCTTGCGTTCAATGGAATAGCGCAATTTTTCAGGTGTCACCTCCAATATCGTGATGGAAAGATCGCCGATCTGCTCGGTTTTCGCGTTGCGTGGCGTTCGTATCATCTGTCCGCTGCCCGGACGGGCGAGGTCGCTGATCGCATAGCCGCGCAATTCGAAGAGGATTTCGCCATCCTCAATGCCTTGATAGGCAATGTCGTAGATTCTGCCCGTCTCGTCGGCATCATAATCGAGTGACGCTGGCAGATCGACGCCTATGGCATAATCGCGTGGCGGTACGATGGGTTGGCCCTTACGCTGCTCCTGCTCCGTGCCGAAACTATCGGGCGAGGGGGCCGCAGACCGGATCACCGGTGTCATCGGATCGGCTTTCATCCGGGCATGGATGGCCGCCGGAGTTTGCGACGGATCATTGTCGGCGATCAGTGCGTGGGCGAATGCGACATCGTCGATTTCGAGCGGAAAGCCGCCGGTCGCGGCACGGTCGGCCGCGCAGACAAAGTTCAGTTCCGCTTCCCCCAGGCTACCTGCTTCGACACGCTGCACCTCATCATAGCCAAGCGCGCTTTGATCCAACGGTTGATCATTGGCATCATAGCGCATGACCATGATCCATTGCTGCGTCTTTTTTACGCAATCTGTCTTCATGAAGGCGCGCCGGGTCAGCATTTCGCTGCTTGGCGCGAAGATCTGGCTGGAGGAATGGCGGACGATGTCGCCCTCTCGTTCGATGGATTTCTCATCCACGAACAGAACGCGATCGGCGCCCGCCGCGACAAACCACCATTGCGACTGGCGAGCCTGCGCCACAGTGGGCACCAGTCCCACCAAAAGGATCGCCATGGAAGCGCTCGTCGCGAGACGGGAAGGAAGGTGCGGCCACCCTCTGACGATCGTGTCCCAGACTGTTTCGCTCACATAACCTCCCTATGATCCGCGAAACGGGATCAACATCTCATTTTAAAAAATGTTCCGAATTCGAAATGACTTGCCGCGGGATATTCGCGGCCGTCGGGATCGGTCAGTCCTGCCGCCTCAGGACGACAAGCGGTCGGACCAGGTCATGGTCGCCGGGGCACGGACAGGAAGAAATCCATCATCGCCCGCGATGCATCTGGGCCTGCCGGGTCAGTATAGGAACCCCCTTGGCCGCCCGACCAGCCATGGCCGCTTCCATGGACAGTCCAATCTTCCAACAGCAGGTCGCCGGACTTCGATTTGTAAATCCTTCGTGTGAAATCCCGCCCGTTATCGGAGCGGCCGGTAACGGATCGCGCAACGAGCGGACCGGGGTGCGCCTGCTCCAGTTGGTGGAGGAATGCGCCTGCATTGGACGGATGCACGACCCGATCCTGATCCCCATGGAAGACAATTGTAGGCAGAGGACGCCTTGGCTTCCCGGCCAGACGAGGCCGCGCATCGCCACGCATCGCAGACATTGCCGCGCTTATCGACCGGATATCGCCATGGGAAACGCCGGAATGGACCCCCACTGCGGCAAAGATGCCGGAATAGGCCGCACCGATGATGGCGGCGGCCGCTCCTCCCGCAGATAGTCCGGCGATATAGACCCGCGCCGGATTGGCGCGGCCTAGGATGATCGCGTGGCGGGTAAGGGCGGCGATGACGGCAGGCTCTCCGCTGCGCCCCTGATGCGCGGGATTGTGCCAATTCCAGCAGCGGGCAAGGTTCGCATTCTTTGATTGCTGCGGATATAAAACGAGAAAGCCTAGTTCGTCGGCGAGCCGGTTCATACCGGTGCCGGCGGCGAAATCCGCCGCCGTTTGCGAACAGCCGTGCAGCATTACGACGAGCGGCATGCGCCGCCGGGCCGAACCGTGCGGGGTGTAGAATTTGTAGGTCAGGCTTCCTTGCGCGCAGCGAAACTCATCCGAGAGGAAGCTTCCCGGCTCCGGGCGTGGCGGTCGAGACGACGAGGTCTTGCGTTTTGCTCCGATGGAGGCCGGCTTGCGCCCTGCATGGCCCGGGGGAGCGATCGCATCGCCGATTGCGAAGGCCGCGGACATAGGTCGCCCTTTGCGCGCCAGACGAGCGGCCTTGAACAAGGTCTTTACAAGATTGGCCATAATGTCCCCGCGCTTGGCTCTCCATCGAAGAACGACCGGCGGACCGCATTGATCCTGCCAGAAATAACTGTCCTGTCATAAAGGTTGAACGATCAGCCGTTCAGATCGCAGCATCCGACGGGAGGCATGACGTTCGACGATGGACCGACTTTGGCTGATTTCGAACGCGCAGTCTGGCTCGACCAGTGATTCCGGATGTGCGGCGATCGAGGCGATCTGCCATGAACGTGGCCTGGACCTCGTCCGGCACAGCGGTTTCCCGGATGAGGATATACCCGATGAAGCGGATCTTGCGGCCGAGAGGATCGACACGGTGGTCCTGTTCGCGGGCGATGGGACGATCAACGCTTGCCTTTGCGCTCTCGCCAACTGGCAGGGAGCGATATTGATCCTGCCGGGCGGCACGATGAACCTGCTCGCAAAGGCCTTGCACGGGGATCGGGAACCGGCGGAGATCGTCCATGCCGCCCATGCTGCTCCCGTTCGCGTGGCACGCCCCTATATCGAGGCCGGGTCATCGCGTGCCTTCGTCGCGGTGATATTAGGCCCCGCCGCGCATTGGGCCGAGGTGCGTGAGGCAGCGCGCAAAGGCGTATATAATCGGTTGTTCCGTTTCGCTGTCCGGGCTTGGCGACGAACCTTCGGGCAGGCGGTTCGTGTCACTGGCGTCGCCGGGATGCAGCGGGGCTATCAGGCCATCTTCGTATCGCCCGAGGAGACGGGCATGACGGTCACAGCAGTCGATGCGCGCGACTGGCGCACGATCCTCGACCTTGGCTGGGAATGGTTGCGCGGCGACTGGGTGGCGGCGCGCGCAGTGAAGGAGAGGCCCGCCAAAAGCTTCAGGACGAGCGGCAAGCGCCCCGTTCTCGCGCTGTTCGATGGTGAGAGCATTACGATAGAGCCGGGGACTCGCTTCACCTGCGGACGCTCCGCGAAGGTTTTCCTTGCCACAAGGCCAGAGGCGGCATGATCCGGCTCTTCCATGTCAGCGATCTCCATTTCGGGGCCGAAGACCCGCAGGCGCTGCATTGGTTCGCAGATATTGTCGCCATGGAACAGCCCGACCTCATCGTGGTGACGGGCGACCTGACGCAACAGGCGCGCCCGAGCGAGTTTGAAGCGGCGGCGCAGTGGCTCCGGGCGTTGGGGCAGCCCATCACTGTCGAGGTCGGCAACCACGACCTTCCGCTATTCCCGCTGGCGCGTTTCCTGAGGCCCTATGGCCGCTACGAAGCCTTGGAGCGCTTGGTCGAGCGGCCGTTTGATTTGCCCGGCGTCAGGATCGTGCCGCTTAGGACGACGGCGCGGTTCCAATGGCGCTTGAACTGGTCGAAGGGTGTTGTCAGCGATGCCAGTATAAACCGGACGCTGGGCATGATCCGGGCGGGCTCGGGAAGGGGCTTGACGCTGGTGGCGTGCCATCATCCCTTGGTGGAAGGCGACACGCGCATGTCCTCCCGGACGCGCGGGGGCACGGCGGCGCTTGCGGCATTGGCCAAGGCGGGCGTCGATGCGGTGCTGAGCGGTCATGTCCATGATCCGTTCGACATGTCGCTGAACCTTGCTGGTCGCACGATCAGGCTGATTGGAGCAGGCACCCTGTCCGAGCGTGTGCGGGCGTCCCCGCCATCCTTCAATTGCCTCCATATCGATGACGGCAGGATGGAAGTCGTTGTGCGGTCGATGCCGTAGACGCCGTGACGGCAAAGCTGCCCTAGGCGGAGACGATCTCGATGGATGGATGGTCCGCGAAAACTTCCATCACGATATCAAAATAGGTCTTGCCGGTGCCCGCGCGCAGTGCCTCCAACTGACGCACAATGGTTTGGCCATTGAAGTTCTGCCGGATTGCCAGGCGCTCTTCCAGAAACTGTAACGTCGTTTCGACGCCCAGCGACGCGCGGCTGAAGGCCATATCCTGCCAGAGGATTGTCGCATGATTGGCGCCCAACAGGACGCCGTAGCCGCCGAACAGCATGTCGTTCAGCGCGTCAAGGCTTTCCCCCAACTCCCATGTCTCCCCCGTCATGAAGACCCGATTGATCTCCGCATAGAAGGAGGGAATATCGACGATTGACGCACCATTTAGAATAAGTTGCATGAGGCGCATGATGGGCAGTCCAGCGCGATAAGTATAGGATCATTGGATTGCGCTGCGGTTTCCCGGTCCGCAACGCGATTTTAAGGTGCGTCCAGGACCGGCAGATTCCTCTGCCGGTTTCAGCGGTTCCAGGTCGGCAAGCGGTTCGGCCGCATCCGATGACAGAAACTGCTTCACTGAGCGAAGTGCGACGGCTTCCTCAATTGCCCGGTTTAAGCATGCCGTGCATGTCGAGCCATCCGACGAAAGCGTCGAACCATCCGGTGCTCGTCGTCGCTTTGCGGTACATGCCGAAGCCGTGACCGCCTCGCTCATAAAGATGAAATTCGACCGGTCGCCTGGCTGCGCGCCAATCGTCGATCAGCTTGAAATCGCGGTTGCCGAACAATGGATCATCCGCAGCGATCGCAGCGAACATCGGCGGGGCGTCTTGCGGCACCGTCATGCTACCAAGTGGCCCGTAGATGTTGCCTATGAAAGCCGGCTTGGCGTCCTTCGTGGCCAAGGTCGTCGCCATCGTCAGCATCGCGCCTGCCGAAAAGCCGATCATGCCGATGCGATCGGGATCGACATGCCATTGCGTAGCACGGCTGCGGATCAAGCGAAAAGCGGCGATGGAATCTGCGAGTTGAGGCGCCAGGTCTGTTGCAGCGTTATTGGCCGCCGGGAGAGGCGCCCGAGCGGCGCCGGAGAACATGTCCTGCATCGACTTTTCAAAACCCGCCATATCTGCCGGTGTTTGCCGCAGGCGATATTTGATGACGAAGGCGGCAATGCCCTTGGCCGCTAGGGCGCGGGCAACGTCATAACCTTCATTGTCCATCGACAGGGTTCGAAATCCGCCACCCGGCGCTACCACGATTGCGGCACCTGACGCTTTGGCCGGGTCGGGCAGGAATGGCGTCAGCGTGGCGATAGTAACGTTGCGGGCGAATTGGCTGCCATATTGGCGGTGCCAGCTTTCCTTTGCTTTCGCTCCCGGCAGGGGACCGGTGCCAAGTTCGATCGCGTCCCGTTGGGCCGGCACCGCGATGGATGTCATCTTATCCTTGTCCTCCTGCGCCTGGGCACAGATGGGGCTGCACCAGACGGCACAAGCAATGGCCGCCAGGTGTCCAAGTCGAAATGGCAGAGCGGACGTCTTATTTGCCTCTTTCATGATAATTTCCTCTCCCAACTGACGATTGTTGCTTTCCGAACGTCATTGCAGATCAAGCACCACTACGGATTTTGGCGGCAGCGTGACGGTCAGTAAGTCGTTGCTGACCCGTGCCCCGCTAAAGGGTTCGGGGTGGACGGTTTCGGCCGCATCGAAACTATTGTACGCGTTGATCGTCGCAGCCGTCAGGACACGGCCTGAAACGGTCGTGACATGCAGGCCCGCCAGCTTCATGGTGACCGTATTGGACTGATTGGGATCGAGATTGGAGAGGCCGACATGGACTTTGCCGTCCTTGCCCCGCACCGCCGATCCGCTGACCGCGGGCATCACGAACTTGTCCTTGTTGTACCATGGCGTGGTCAGATCCAATGGCAGAACAGTCGCATCCTGCCAGGGCTTGTACATTTCGAACACATGATAGGTGGGCGTGAGCACCATCTTGGGGCCATCGGTCAATATCATCGCCTGTAGCACATTCACCATCTGGGCGATGGCGGACATGCGAACCCGGTCGGCATGTTTGGCGAAGATATCGAGATTGACCGAGGCTACAAGCGCATCGCGCAACGTGTTCTGCTGTCGCAGGAAACCGGGGTTGGTGCCGGGGTCGGGTGCATACCAGGTGCCCCATTCATCGACCGCCAGAAAGACGCGCTTTTGTGGATCATATTTGTCCATCACTTTGGCGTGGCCTGTGATGAGTTCATCCATCTTCCACGTCGCGGCAAGCGTATCAGCCCAGGCCGTTTCATCGAAATTGACCGGATCGGCCCTGGGCGGCCAGCCGCCTTGAGGGATGGTGTAATAATGCAGCGACAATGCATCGAGATGCTTGCCCGCCTCGCGCATCATCACTTCTGTCCAATTATAGTCCGCGCCGTTGGCGCCGGATGCTATCCTTGTCATTGTCTTGCCGGCGGGCACCTTCAGGAAGGTGGCGTATCGCTTCGTAACGTCGGCGCCATATTCCGCCCGCATGTTGCCGCCGCAGCCCCATAGTTCGTTGCCAATGCCAAAGGCAGGGAGCGACCATGGCGCCTTCTGCCCGTTTCGCCCGCGTTCCTCGGCCAAGGTTCCGGCCGGAGCGGTTATATATTCCACCCATTCGGCCATCTCTTGCGGACTGCCATTGCCGACATTGCCGGAAATATAGGCCTCTGCGCCGACCTGTCGCAGCAACTCGAAAAACTCGTGCGTGCCGACGGTGTTCGGCTCCGTCACGCCGCCCCAGTTGGTGTTGACCTTTACGGGCCGTTTTGCCTTCGGCCCGATCCCTTCCCGCCAATGATATTCGTCGGCAAAACAGCCGCCGGGCCATCTTATCATCGGCACGGCAAGATTTCGCAGCGCGCCGATGACATCGTTGCGAAACCCATTGCTATTGGGGATCGACCTGTCATTGCCGACCCATAGGCCGCCATAGATGCCGGTGCCCAGATGCTCGGCGAACTGGGTGAATATCCGTTTGTCATAGACGGGGCCGGGCCGATCTGCATGGATCGTCGCGGTGGTCGGCTTGTCATCCGTATTGGCAAAGGCAGTGCTGCATGCAAGCGCGCTGGCGCACATCAGCAGCATAGCGGTAGTGCGGCGCAGGGTCTTGATCATCGAATATCCTCTTGGAAAGGAGCGGCATCGCCTTATTTGGGCAATGGGACCGATCGGGAAATATGATAACTGCCGGTTTCAACCGGGATGTCTGTGCTCGGCTGCCCGCTGCCGATAGTGAGACGATAGTCACCAGGAATAAGGGCCCGTTCGCCCGCCATGGTGACGAAGCTCAGGTCACGGGGAGACAAAGTGAATTCGATCGCCCGACTTTCTCCGGGCTTGAGCGAAACACGCTGGAAGCCGCGCAGCGCTGTGCGCGGCGCCCCGTCGAACGCAGGAGGCGTGATATAAAGTTGAGCTACGTCGTCGCCAGCGCGTTGTCCGCTGTTGGTGATCTGGGTGCGGACCGTGATACCGTTTTCCACTACGCCGCCGATGGGTTCGATGACTGGCGGGGTGTAGGTGAAACGTGTGTAGCTGAGGCCATAGCCGAACGGATAGACGGGCTTGCCCTTGAAATAGCGATAGGTCCGGCCGCCCATGCCATATTCGTTGAACGGAGGAAGATCGCCTACACTCCTGTAGAAGGTAAGTGGCAGCCGGCCGCCCGGATCGACCTTCCCGGACAGGACATTGCCCACGGCCCTGCCCCCCGACTGGCCGGGGTACCAAGCCTCCAATATGGCTGAGGCATTTTCCTTTGCCCAAGACAGATCGATCGCGCTGCCATTCATGGCGATGACGACGAGGGGCTTGCCCAACGCCTTTGCCTTTTCCAGAAAAGCGCGCTGGTCGGCTGGCAGATCGAGCGTCGTCTTGTCACCGCCCTCGAAGCCGTCGACCTTCACCGGCATTTCCTCGCCCTCCAAATCGGAGGTGAGGCCGACGACGGCGACGATGACGGCGGCATCCTTCGCCCCCATCATCATATCGCGATCCAGATCGTCGGTGACGCGCTTCCAGAAGATGGCAGGGGCGGCGGGAACGCCGCTCTGACCCTGAAGCCGGATGGCGTAGCGTTCGCCCTTGGTCATCGACACATCGGTCAGCTTGAGCGGTTCGGCCCAGCGCGAATAGTCTGTCGCGGTGACGATCGTCTTGCCGTTGAGAGAGACTTCACCCTTCACCCCGGTGAGCGCCAACCTGTAGATGCTGGTCTCGGGCGCGACGAGATAGCCGGTCCAGACGATCTTGTGATCGGTTGCCACCTGCTTGAATTCGGCCGCGCGGGACGTGATGCTGTCCTGCGTGCGCGTAAGCACGGGCTTGCTGCCAAACCGGTCCTTGGCGATGGCATTATAATATTCCGCCTTGATACCGGGCTTGCCATCGGGCGTGCGCAGCGCCGTGCCGGGGACAAGGTCGCCGTCGGTGATGGACGGTGAAAATGGAACGAGCGTGATGGCCGATCCGGGCATCGCCTGTTTAAGGCCATCGGCAACCGAGATGGGTGGCGCGCTTTTGGCCGAACTGTAATTGCCACGCAGCACGCGGGTAGCGTCCGCCAAAGGCCCCATGAGCGCAATCCTTGCGCCGGGTTTCAGCGGCAGGACACCGTCATTCTTGAGTAGAACCAAGCTTTTTTCCGCTGTGTCGAGCGCGAGAGCCTGATGCTCGGCCATGCCGATCATTTCGACCGGAATGTTGTTTTGCTTGCGACCTGACAGGCCGGGCAGATCGCCGTTGCGCAGGCGCGCTGAAAAGAGGCGCACGAGCGCGGTATCGATATCCTCGATGCTGATATGGCCCTTGGCCAGGGCTTCCTTGTAGCGCTCGCCAAGGCCGGCCTTCCCGCCCAGCGTGGCATTATTGCATTCGCTATCGACACCGCGGCGCAGCGCAACGGCTACGCCGGTTGCAGCGTCGGGCGCATATTTGTGATGATCGTAGATATCGACCACGGCGTCGCAGTCCGACACAACATAGCCTTTAAAGCCCCACGCGTCGCGCAGATAGTCGGTCAGCAGCATCGGGCTGCCGCAAGCCGGTTCGCCGTCCACCCGATTATATGCGCACATGATGGAGCCGGCTTTGCCCTCTACGATGGCAGCGCGAAAGGCGGGAAGGTAAGTATCCTCCAAATCGCGCTTCGTCGCGAAAATATTGTCGGTGTGGCGGCTCGGTTCGGGACCGGAATGCACGGCATAATGTTTGGGGGTGGCGACGACATCGGGCAGGTCCGGATTGTCGCCCTGCATCCCTTGAATGAAGGCGACGCCGATATGGGCGGTCAGGAACGGATCCTCGCCATAGGTTTCCTGGCCGCGGCCCCAACGCGGATCGCGGAAAATATTGATATTGGGCGACCATGTGTCGAGCCCGGTGCCGATCCGGCCCAAATGGCCGGTTTGACGCCCAAATGTGTGCAAAGCGCGCACTTCAGTGCTGATGGCGGAGGCTACGGATTTTATCAGTGGTGCGTCGAAGGTGGCGGCAAGGCCGATGGGTTCGGGGAAATTGGTGGTGGGTACGGCCCCGATCGCGCCGTGCAGCGATTCCGTCCACCAATTATAGGCGGGAATGTCGAGGCGCGGGATGGCGGGCGCCGTGTTCAACAGCTGATCGACCTTTTCATCCAGCGTCAGCTTGTCGACGATGGCGCGCGCCTTGCCCTCTGCCTCGTTCCACACATCGCTTTGCGCTATTGCGGTCGCCTGCGCATGGGCAAGGCAGGAGGTTGAAAGGACGAGCATTGCAGCGACGACGCGCGGGCAGAAAGCGGTCTTCATAATCTCTCCCATGGAATGGCGCGCCGTTTTCCGGCGTCGCCTTATTGCGGGGAGGGAACCTCGCCCGGATTGTATGAGAAATGGCGCGGAGGAGGGCACTTCCCCCGCGCCTGTCGCGCCCTAACGGGCGGCGCCATCTTTCGCGCTTTGGGCGACGAAAGGATTCATGGTCTGGATGGTGCCGTCCGGATTGTAGCGCAGTTCGGTCACCTTGACGTTACGCAATCTGGTCTGGCCTGACAGTTGGGAGTCGGCGTAGAACAACCACCAGCGGCCGTTCCATTCGACGATCGAATGATGCGTGGTCCATCCTTCCACCGGTTCCAGGATGCGGCCCTTGTAGGTGAAGGGACCATAAGGCGAGTTTCCTATCGCGTAAGCGAGATAATGGGTGTCGCCGGTCGAATAGCTGAAATAATATTTGCCCTTATATTTATGCATCCAGGATGCTTCGAAGAAGCGACGATCATGGTCGCCACCTAGAATGGGCTTGCCCTTCTCATCGAGTATCTGGACCGCGCGGGGCGTTTCGGTGAATTCCAGCATGTCGCCGGTCATCTTGGCCACGCGCGGCGCAATTGCGGGCTTATCGTCTTGGCCCAGGTCCGTCTTGGACCCATTGGCGTCATATTTGCCGTCGATATTGCGTTGCAGTTGTCCGCCCCAGATGCCGCCGAAATACATATAGCTGGCACCATCATCGTCGGTGAAAACGGACGGATCGATCGAATAGCTGCCCTTGATCGGCTGCGGCTGGGCCGTGAACGGCCCCATCGGATTTTTGGAGGTGGCGACGCCGACGCGGAACGCGCCTTCTTTGTCCTTGGCCGGGAAGTAGAGATAATAGGTGCCGTTCTTGCGCGCAGCGTCGGGCGCCCACATCTGCTTTTCGGCCCAGGGCACGTCCTTGACGTCCAGCGCCACCGGTCCGACCGTCACCGGCCCGCCGATCTTGTCCATCGACAGCACATGATAGTCGCGCATTTCGAAATGCGCGCCCAGATCGTCCTCGGGCGTCGGGCCATCGATATCGTGACTGGGATAAACATAGATTTTGCCGTCCCACACATGGGCGGACGGGTCGGCCGTATACATGTCCGTCACCAAAGGCTGGGACAAATATTCTGACGCGGCGCGTTTGTCCGCCTTGGTCTGCTGGGCTTGATTTTCCGGCTGGGCGTTCGGACCGCATGCCGTGGCAAGCAGGACCATGGCGAGCGGTAAGGCGCTCAGTCTGCGCGATGGCATCAACATGGCTATCCCTCCTGTTATATGACAATCATTTTATGAACGATGTAGATAGCGCTATCATGATTATGGTGCAATCCCCTCTTTCGACGGCGATGCCGAATTCAGCATGGCGGGAAACCTATATAATTACGCATCATTCTCCGTTTGATAGCGCAAACATTGATGATGGACATCGCGATACTGTCCTGCAGCGCTAACGGGTCATGATGGCGCCGGACGAATGCGAGCGGAGCCTGAGTGGCAGGCGCTATTTCGCGCATCTTCACTATCACTCCGCCTCGAGGCTTCGGACGCCGTAAATGGTGCTTTTGCCCTTAATGCCTGTGAGCGTGACGGTAGACCGCGCGGCCTTGGTCGGCGCGAGTGGATAGTCGATGAGCAGCCACTCATTCTGTTTGCGCCGTTCGCGCCGCTCGATCGCGACTTCCCGGCCATCCACCACGATCCGCATTTCACGGCCGGTATCATTGCCCCAATAGGTGATCTGGAGCATGGCGGGGCCGGGGCGACGCTGGATGGTGAAACTGGCCTGCGCGCCTTCCGGCAGGGAGCGATTCTTCTTCCCATAGAATTCGGCGCTTTGGCCGCCCGTGGCGCTGAAGCCATGATCCCGTTCGGGCTGCATCTCGCCAATATGGAAAATATCGATGGTGCGGCGTGCAAGATCGACGCGGGCGGCCTCCGCGGCGAGATAGGCCGTCCGCTCGCTGCGCCAGCTTTGCGGTGTGAAGGTGCGGAAATAGACGGCAGTGCGGCGGTCGTAGAGCGGATAGAATGGGACGATGTCATGCTGTTGGCCCAGTATGTCGGTCGCGCGATAATGATGCGGACGGTCGGCAATAGCGGTCAGCGCGCTAGCGGCGTCATTCTGGATCAGCAGCGCGGGGGCAGGACCATCGAAGCGCTGATCCGCGGGGGCAAGATCGGCGGCGAGGACCAGAGGGCCGCTTAGATAGGCATAAGTGTCGGACGCGCCGGGCAGCGGCTCCGATCGCAATGTCATCGGCATGGCGATGGCGATGCGATCGCCCGCACGCCAACCGCGAGCGACACGCCAATAGCCGTCCTGCGGCTCCGTGGTGAGCGGCTGGTCGTTCAGCATGATGCTCGCCCCGTCCGCCCAGACGGGGCGACGGATGGCCAGCGTCATTGCGCGGCGCGGCGCGCGCGTGACCGTCAGCATCACCTGACCGTCCTGTGGATAGCGCGTGTCCATGTCCAACTTCAGACCGTCGGGCAAATCCAGCGTCGAAGGGATGAAGAGATTGACGAACAGGGTCGATCCGTCGCGCCAGTAAATGGAATCGGCATGTTTGGCGTGGCTTTCCATCCCTGAACCCACGCAGCACCAGAAACTATCTTCCGGCGTGGAGTAATCACGCTTGGCCCCGGCCTCCATCGGCATGAAATAGACGAACTGGCCGGTGTCGGGGCGCTGATGAGCGAGGATATGATTGATCTGGATGCGTTCATACAGGTCGAACCAGTCCGCGCTGGGCGACCAGCCGTAAGGATGACGGGTGAGCTTGAGCATATTATAGCTGTTGCACGCTTCGCAGGTGGCCGTGGTCAGTTGCTCGCCCTGCCGGTCCGGCTGACCGAAATGTTCGCGTTCCGAATTGCCGCCGATGACATAGCTGTGATGGTCGGTAACGCTTTGGTGGAAGAAACGGGCGGCGTTGGCGTCTGCCACGTCGCCATCCACTTCGTACAGGCGGGCCAGTCCGACGATCTTGGGTATTTGCGTATTGGCATGCAGGCCGGAGAGCCTGTCTTCACCACGCATCAGCGGATCGACGACGGCGTGGTGGCGCAACCGTCGCGCGATATCGAGCCAGCGGGGCGTGCCGGTCAGCGCGTAAAGCGCGGCATAGCTTTCCAATATGCCGCCATGTTCGACCGACAGGATCTTTTGCAACTGATCGTCGTCCAGCCCTTCCACGATAGTCGCAAAATAATTGCCCACGCCAATCGCGATCGGCAACGCATCCTTGCGCCCTGCCAGTTGATAGGCATCGATCAGGCCGGCCAAAATCTTGTGCAGAGCATAAATCGGCACCCAGGCACCGTTAAGTTCCCAGGTAACGCGAATATCGCCGCGACGAATTTCCTCGAATACGACCTTGGCCGGTACCGACTGGCCCTCGCGCAACACGGTCATGCCGCCCAGATAGCCGTCTTTTCCTGCCGCCTGGATGCGCTGCATAGCCGATAGCGTTCGATCCAGAACAGCGACCAGTTCGGGGTCGCCGCCATTGGCGATGGTCAGCGACATGGCCGACATCCAATGACCCATCGTGTGGCCAGCGATGCTTTCGCTTTCCCATCCGCGGTAAATCGGTGCGGGTGCCGTTAGTCCTGCGGTAAGATAGAAATTGTGCAGCAACCGTTCCGGGTCGAGCGAAAGAAGATAGCGGCGATTGGCCGCCATCGCATCGGCGAAGGGCGAGGGCTTGAGCGTCACATGACGGCTGGAGATCGGTTCGGCCCGTACTGAGCGGCGTGCCGTTGCGGCGCGCAGCATAGCGGGCGAGATGGAGAAAAGCAGGCTGGCCGACGTGAGCAAAGTGCGGCGGGCGATAGGGTAGCGCATGATATTGTCTCTCCTTTCAGCGCCGCAGCGCGGCGTCGCCCCATGTTACCGGAACGGCGTTGTCCTTCACGCCATCGGCGCGGGCCACCAGTTCAAGGATGGCGATCCCCTTGACGTTCGCTTCCATCGATTGCGCAGGCTTGCCTCGGCGTAATGGCGGCGTGCTCGCAAGTGCCTTGCCGTCGCCAAAGAGGAAGAAGCGCACAGGCTGATCGCCATCCAAAGCGCTGTCGTCAACGCCGACCGACGCGGTGAAGCGGGCAAAGCCCTTGTTGCGCACTTCTAGCCGCGAGTTGGCGAGGATCCCCACACCCGAGGCGAAGGATTGACCCGCAACGACGAGCGCCTGATTATAGGGCGTCGCATCGGCCATCGCGCCGCCCCATCCGGCGTACATGGGGCGCTCGCCGATCCCGCGTGTGCCCCGCCAGCCCGGTATCGAACGATAGATGGTAGGATCAGGTTCGGGCTGCACGACGCCGTCAGCTGCCGGGTTCACGACGCCGGGCTGTTCCGATAGATACAGGCCATCTGCCAAGATGCGGCGGCCATTTGCACGGAAAACCAGCGTTTCGCGCGGTTCGACATGCAACTTCACTTCCTTGGTGAAATCGCTCTTTGCGCCGGTCCAAAGGTTCGACAAGGCAATGGGATAGTCGGCGCGAAGTTTCAGATGATCGGCGGTCAGTACCGCATCGACCGGAGACGATCCTCGATTGAACAAGGCCACGGCCTTGTCCCCGTTCGCGAGCGTCTTGACGAGGATCTGGAACCCATCGCTGTCGAAAGCGACGGTCGCCTGATTGCCGGCGGGATCCTGGTTGAGCGCGATCAGGTCTGCATTGCCGAAAATATCGAGCAGCGGTTGCGGCGTGGTCCGCAAATCCGCGCCGATCAGAAGCGGTGCGTTCATCATCGCCCATAATGCGAAATGCGACCGGGCTTCGGTCAGATGATCAGCATCGAAATCCCCCTTGCCGATGAAAAGCATATCCGGATCGTTCCAACTGCCAGGATGAGCATAGAGGGCGCGGCGTACGGCGCTGTCATAATTGGTGAGCATCCGATGCCAATCGGGAGAGATATCATCACTGGTGCGTGATATGCTGCCGACATCCTTGCCCCAGGAGCGGACATTGGCGCTGCCCCAGATGCAGAGCGAGAGCATATAGTCGCCATCGGGATTGTATTTGGCGAGAGACTGGTTGATGTCTGCAAAGAGCGCCTTGACGGCGGGAATGTCCGACCGGGCGATGCTGTGCTGATCGATGATCGGGGGGAGCGCGCGGAACTGGCCGTTGCGGACGCGTTCCGCATCGGCGGCGAACGCCCGGATGCCGCAGCCGTCGACCTTTATCGCGTCGAAACCCCAGTCCGCGAAAAACAGCCGGATATCCCGATCGCTATGCCCGTACAGGCCGACTTCACGTTCGGCCACCGTGCCTTCGGGCAGTTGCGCCGGTCCGTCGGAATAGGCCTGGGAACAGCTGTTGCGGCCGAGGTCGGAATAGATGCCCGCCTTGAAGCCCATGGCGTGAAGCTTGTCGGTAAGGGGACGGAAAGAGGGATCACCCTTGACGCTGCGGGCCGAGGGGAATTTGTCCGCGCGGATGATGAGCTTGTTGTCGTTGGTACGACGTTTCAGCCACCAGCCGTCGTCGATATTGATGAAGCGATAGCCCTTCTTCGCAAGGCCGGTATCGATAATCCGCTTGGCGGAACCCAGCAGTTTTTCCTCGTCAATCTCAGTGAAAAAGGCGTTCCAACTGTTCCAGCCCATCGGCGGCAGTTGTGCACTGCCGACCTGATAGGCGCTCCAGCGTCCGGTGGCGGCCAGCGGATCGAGCGCGTTGGCCGGCGCGGTTTGCGCCCAGAGGCTGGGGCTGGCGCACAGCGCGATCATCGGCAGAATATAACGGCGAATGGTCATGCAAAATCCTTGGGAGTCAGGGAAACCGGCATACCGGTCTTGAGCGTCAACACGCGGCGTTTATCTGCGAGGCGGATAGTGCGGGTTCCAGACAGTTCGGGCCGCAGAACGGCGCGGTCTAGTCGGCCGTCCCGCCAGTGGAGGTCGATGCGGCACCGGCCCCGCGCGCGCAGGCCGGTGACGCTACCGGTCGGCCACGCCTTGGGCAGCGCGGGGAGCAGGTCGATGACGTCGCCATGGCTGCCCATCAGCATTTCCACGATGCCCGCCGCGCCACCGAAATTGCCGTCGATCTGGAAGGGCGGGTGGGCATCGAACATGTTGGGATAGGTCCGTTCCGGCCCGAGAAGGAAACGCAGGATATCATGGGCATGGTCGCCATCCTTCAGCCGCGCCCACAGGTTGATGCGCCAGGCTGTCGCCCACCCGGTGGCGCGGTCGCCCCGTATCTCCAGCGTGCGACGCGCGGCAGCGGCAAGTGTGGGGGTGTCGTCGGGCATAATCTGGCGCGACGGATGCAGGCCGTAGAGGTGGGACACATGTCGGTGATCCTGCTCGGGCGCGTCGGCGTCCCAATCCTGCTGCCATTCCTGAAGCTGGCCGTTGCGCCCGATTTTATAGGGCGCGAGTGCGTCTCGCGCGGCGCGCATTTCGCCGACAAGGGCGACGTCGGCCTGCAAGATCGTCGCAGCCTCTATCGTCTGGGTAAAGAGATCGCGCAAAATCGCCATGTCCATCGTTGGCCCCGCGCAAAGGGTGCCACCATGGCCATGCGGGTTTTCGGGACTCATCGACGGATTGGTGACGAGGAAGCCGGTCGAGGGATCGCGCTGGAGCGTGTCCAGGAAGAACCGCGCCGCCCCCGCCATCAGCGGATAGATGGACATCAGATAGGCATGGTCGCGCCCATAGTCATAATGGTCCCACAAATGGGTACAGAGCCATGCGCCGCCGGTGGGCCAAAGGCCGAATTGTGCGCCATCGATCGGTGCGGTGGCGCGCCAAAGGTCGGTATTATGATGGGCGACCCAACCGCGCGCGCCATACATGGTGCGGGCGGTGCGTTCGCCGGTGATGGCCAGTTCGCGCACCATATCCACCAGGGGCGCGACACATTCGCCCAGTGCCGTCGGCTCTGCCGGCCAATAATTCATCTGCGTGTTGATGTTGATGGTATATTTGGAACCCCAGGGTGGATTGAGACTGTCGTTCCAGAGACCCTGCAAATTGGCGGGCTGACCGCCAGGGCGGGACGCGCAGATCATCAGGTAGCGGGCAAAATGGAAATAGAGGGCCGCAAGCGCAGGATCGTCGCTGGTCTGGGAGGCTGCGATGCGCTGATCGGTGGGCAGTTGCGCAGCCGCCGTGGTGCCCAGATCGAGGGCGACGCGGCGGAACAGGCGCTGATGCGCAGCGGCGGTATCGGCGGCGATGCGCGCGAAGGTGCGCCCCCTGACCCTGGCGATCGTCGCGGCGGTCGCTGCTATCGGATCGCCGCCGACATCATCGAAGCGCCGATAGCTGGTCGCCATGGCGATATACAAAGTGATGGCTTTGGCGTTGCGGATGTTGAGGCGGCCGTCGTCAGCCTGGGTGGTGGTGGTGCCGCCTTCCACCTCAGCCGCCAGGCGGGCGGCGAAACGGAGATTGCCCTCTACCCCCTTGGAAGCGCCGTTGCGACCGGTGAGGAGCAGACCGGCAGGGCCATCTGCGACGACCTGAACTTCACGCTGGGGGGATCGGAGAGTAATATCGACATCAAGTCCATTCTCGCCGCCGGCAGTCAGGCGGACGGCGATGATCTGGTCCGCCGGGGAAGCGATGACCTGACGGACATGAGTGACACCGTCGTTCGCCTCGAACCGGGTGGTCGCCATTGCCTTGTCGAGATCGAGATCGCGGCGATAGGCGCTGGCGTCGCCCAGGCCGGGAAAATCGAGGATCAGGTCGCCCAGTGTCTGATAGGGCATTTGGGTCAACGGTCTGGCCATCAACGTCTGGTTGGCGAGCGCTTCGGCCTCCGCGATCTTGCCTGCGAAGATCAGCTCGCGCACCTTGGGCAGCATGGTCAGCGCCTGTGGATTTACCGGATCATAGGGCTGCCCCGCCCAGAGCGTGCTTTCGTTGAGCTGCAACCTTTCCTGGCTTATGCCGCCAAACACCATCGCCCCCAGGCGTCCGTTTCCGATGGGCAACGCCTGGGTCCATTCGGTGGCGGGCTGGTGATACCATAAAGCGAGTGGGGCGTGCGGGGCGGGTACTGCGCGAGCCGGTCGGGCTGCCGCCATGGCAGCCGTCCCAGCCGCCATGGCGGCCATGGTTTCGCGACGGCTGAAGGTCATGGCCGCGCGCCGACGGAGAGAGGCGCGAGCGTGAAACTCTCGATATCGAGATAGCCGCCGGCGGGAGTAGGATTGTAGCAGGATATCGCAATCTGCTGGCCCTGAAAGGTGCCGGTGCGCCAGTCGAAAGCGAGCGGGAAGGCATCGCCGACATCCTGCCACAGGCGGTTGTCGAGGCTGTATCCGACACGGCCCTGCTTGGTATCGAAATCCATATCGCTGCGCAGCCAGAGGGTGCGACCGGTAACGGGAATGGCGGGAACTCGGACGTCCGTGCGGGGACCATCCTTCGTGCTTTCGGTCAGCTGCATCCGCAGCGATTGCGCACCCTTTTGGCCGCCGACGATCGCAAGCTGGGCATTATATTTGCCGAAACTGCCGAGGCCGCAGACATCGCCTGCCTTGATACCGGCAGTATCGATTTTCGCGATGGCACGCATCTTTGGCCCTTGCGCCTTTTGCGTCAGCGTGTTGCGTGCGGTCCAGATACCGTCCGCCTGGGTCGCATGAAGCCGCAGGAAACCAGGGCGCTGCGTCAATGACCATTTGCTGTCGTCGGGATTATGGTTCCACTGCCACTGCACCCCCAGTTTCCGGGACGAAAAATCATCCGATGAAGGCGGCTCTGCGAAAGCATGGCCCGAAATCGGCTTGGGCGACCGGTCGGGCACGACGTCGGGCTTGTCCGGCGTGCCCCACCAGGGCCAGTCATCCTTCCAGAAGATCGGGCTGATATTGGTCATGCGGCCGATCGCGCCCGCATCCACCATGACGAAGCCGTACCAGCTGCCGTCCGGCATATCGACCATCGCGCCCTGATGGCCGCCGCTCCTGTCGTCGATCGACGGCTTGGTCTCCCACGGCCCCCAAAGGCTGCGCGATCGCGATATGGTCATCGCCAGTTTGGACGGGATGGCGTTGAAAAGATAATAATAGCCATTGTGGCGGATGATTTTCGATCCTTCGGCACCCTTGTTGTAATAGGCGACTTTCGCGCCGGTGACGGCGGAAAGGTCGTTATTGAGCGTCAGCAGCGTGACCGTGCCGTCGGTGCCGACCGACGTGCCCAGATAGGCGGTCCCGTCCACGTCGATGAAGAGGGCGGGATCGAAGGCCTCGCGATCCAGTTCCTTGTAAGTCCAGGGACCGTCGATCCTGGCGGACCGATAGATGCGGGTCTTGTGCCCGACAGGGGTGACGGCGAGGTAGAACATGCCCTTGTGACGGCGCAGGCTGGCGGCATAAAAGCCGTGGCGATAGTCGCCCCCATTTTTCAGATCATAGCGCGGATCGCCGTCGAGCCGGTCGACCACATGGGTCGCGATACGCCAGTTCACCAGATCCTTGGAACGGAGGATGGTAACGCCGGGTGCGTTGGCGAAAGTGGTGGATACGAAGTAGAAATCATCTTCGACACGAATGATGTCGGGATCGGGATAGTCAGCAAACAGCACCGGATTGCGATAGGTGCCATCGCCCTGATCGGACCGCCAGACCTGCGCGGGCAGGGCGGCGGCGATCAGACCGGTGGCGATGGCGAGGCCGATGGCCGCGGTGCGGATCATGCCGTCGCTCCTCAGTTGGCCGGAGTATAGTGATAGGGACCGACGACCGTGCCGACGAAGCCGCGAGCCTTCTTCGTGCTGAGCAGCGTGGCGTCGACGCCGTCCTTCAACGTCTTCACCTTGTCCCCAACGCCATAGTCGAACGCCATGGTCCCGCCGGTTGCGCGAATGGTAAGGGTCACAGGGGCGCTGAGGGTGATGGGCGCGGAGGCGATCAGCGTATCGCTATCGGCCGCATCGCGAGTGTAGAGTGCGACGACCCGCTTGCCGGCGATCCGGGTGAGGCCGAAGAAAAGATTGCTCCGGTCGCTCTGTACGGCTGCAAGACCGGCACGATCGCCATCCCTGGCCGGGCTGTAGCGCAGCGTGGTGGAAAAGATGGCGTTGGCATGCTGTTGCCGCCGCCCAATGAAGGCTGGAACGCCGCTCAGGTCGCCGAGAGGGGCGCCGCTTTCCAGCGCAAGCGCGCCGTCCTTGAGGTGATAGAAGGGCTTTTGCGGCGTGCGGATACCGATCCATTCCATCGGCAAGGCGTTGCCGTCAAACTCTTCGACATAGGCGAAATCACCGCTGGTGGGCAAAGCGGGCTTGGGTTGTACCGGCAGATTGGGCAGATTGAGGGCATGGGGGATCGCCTGTCCGCGCGGCAGGATGACCGGCCAGCCATTCTTCCATTCCACCGGCAGCAGGAAAGTTTCGCGCCCGATATTGTAGAAGTCGTCGGCATAAGGGCGCACGGCAAGGAATGTCGCCCACCAGTCGCCATTTTGCGTCTCGACAAGTTGGGCATGGCCTGCCGATCCGATCATGTCGGGCCGCGCGGGATCGAGATCGCGCTGGGTGAGGATCGGATTGCCTTCGAAAGCGACATAGGGCCCGCGCAACGCCTTGGATCGCAATACGACCTGCGAATGGTTGACGCTCGTGCCGCCTTCGGCTGCGGTCAGATAATAATAGCCGTCCTTGCGGAAGATATGCGGCCCTTCGATCCAGACTGGTTTCTTGCTGATATCGACCCCGCCGTTGATCAGTTGCGTGCTTGGGCCGACCATCTTGCCCGCGCGCCAGTCATATTCCTGAATCCAGATGGCGCGGTGGCCGTTATAGCGGGGCGGTTCGTCCGGTGCGCGGTTGTTGACGATATAGGCCTTGTCACCTTCCCAGTAGATGGACGGATCGATCCCCTCAAAGGGTAGCCAGATGGGGTTAGACCATGGACCGGCCGGATCTTTGGCGGTGATGACGAAATTGCCCTTACATTCGACGCAGGTGTTGACGATGTAGAAGGTGCCGCCGTGATAACTGATGGCGGGTGCGAATACCGCCTGCGAAATGCGACGGCCATTGAAGTTCAGTTGTTCGGGCCGGTCTATGGCATTGCCGATCTGCGTCCAGTTGACCAGATCCTTCGATTTGAAGATCGGAAGGCCCGGATAATGGGCAAAGGATGAATTGACGAGATAATAGTCGTCGCCCACACGCGTGACCGACGGGTCGGGGTAATAGCCCGTCAGGATTGGATTGCGATATTCCCCGGCCTTGACCGCGACCTTTTCAGCCGACTGCCCATCATAGGTAAATCGATCGAACCGCGCAGGCGCCGCATCGGCGGGCGCGGCGAACAGCGAAAGAGACAGTATCGATGGTATGAGCGCAGACAGGCGCAAGGTCGGGTGGGTCATGCTGTATCTCTCCTTCAACTGCCGTGCTGCGCCGCGCCGGCTATATTTTCGCGATAGCGCTACCATGAACTGGCTGCGATGTTCAGTGGTGGGATTTTCCTATTTTCCCGGATTGCGGGCGGAAATGCCCGCATCCGTCTGCACGACCGGCTTCATGGTGCCGTCGCGATTATATTCCAGGCGCTCGACGGTCACTGCACGCCGTCCGATCGCGCCGTTCAGATCGCCGATGACCAGCGCAGCATTATGCAGGAATATATACCATTGCTTCTTGAACTCGGTGATGCCGGCGTGAATGGTGAAGCTATATTTGCCCGATCCGGTGAGTTCCCCGCGATAGGTCCACGAGCCATCGAGTGATGTCGCCGTGGCATAGGAAATACGCTCGTCGCGATGGGTCGCGCGGTCGAGCGAGGCATAGGTCAGATAGTAAAGCTTGCCCCGCTTGTGGAGCCAGGGGCCCTCCTCGAAATGCGGCGGCGTGATTTCCCGTATGGGTCCATCGATCTCGATCATGTTGGGCTTCAGCTTTGCGATATAGCATTGGCGATTGCCCCAGGCGATCCAAGTCACCCCGTCATCGTCGGTGAAGACGGTGGGGTCGATATCTTCCCAGCTATGCGTGCCTTTCGGCGTCATCTGGTTGGTGATGAGCGCCGATCCCTTCGCATCGACGAAAGGGCCGGTCGGCGTGTCGGATACGGCGACCGCGATCGCCTTGCCCGGATGGCTATTGTCATGCTCAACCGCGGCATAGAACCAGTATTTACCGTTCTTCTTGATGGTCTGCGATGCCCAGGCGTCCTTCTTGGCCCATTTGAAATCCGACACGTTCATGATCGGTCCATGGTCGGTCCAATGTTTCATATCGGTGGTCGAATAGACGAGCCATTCGCGCATGTTGAACATCTCGTCCCGCTGGGCCTCGTCATGGCCGACGTAGAGATAGAGACGGTTCCCATCCACCATGGGCGCGGGATCTGCGGTGAACTTGTCACGGATGATGGGATTGGTGCCGGCCACGTCTTGCGACAGAGCGGGCGCCGCCATGGTGGCGAGAAGAAAGGGAAGGAGCGACCGGCGCATGAAGATGGTCCTTATGATGAAAGTCAGTCGAGGATGATGCGGCGATGACCGTCAAAAATCATCATTTGCCGTGCCCGGCACCCAGCATCGACAGGCGCCGACGCAAAACCCGCAATTGCCGCTTTGCTGATGCCCTTCCATGTCTTAGGTCGATTGATCGCATTTCGAGAGCGTGAGGGAATTTATGGCACGATCGCAGCAAATGGGGCGTGGCGCGACCGTAGTGGATGTTGCGAAACGTGCCGGGGTATCGTCGATGACGGTATCGCGCGTGATCAACGGGCGGTCGGGCGTGAGTGCGGAGACGCGCGCCGTTGTCGAGGAGGCGATCAAGGCTCTCGCCTACACACCCAATGTTGCGGCGCGCAATCTGGTCAACTCGACGGAATTGCGGATCGGCATCATCTATTCCAATGCGAACGCCGCGTTCATGAGCGAGTTTCTGACCGGGGTTTTCGAAGAAGCGTCGTCGCGCGGCGCGCGTTTGATTTTGTTGAAAGGGGAAGGCGGGCGCGCGCCCGCAGTGGAAGCCATCGAAGAGTTGGTCGCATCCGGGCTGAGCGGCGCTTTGCTGGCGCCCCCGCTGGGTGAAGCGCCCGATGTGCTGCGGGTTTTGCGCGACGCGAGATGTGCGATGGCTGCCGTCGGTGCCTATCAATCCCCCGGCAAGATTTGCGTGCGGATCGATGATCGCGCGGCATCCTACCAGATGACACGCCTTCTCCTTGATCTGGGACATAGGCAGCTGGGATTCATATTGGGCAACCCCGATCAGGCCGCGAGCGCTGAACGGATGGCCGGTTTCTATGCAGCGATCCGTGAAACGGGCGGGGTAGAGGTTCAGGTGGTGCAGGGCGACTTCACCTATGTGTCCGGGCTGGCGGCCGCCGAACATCTGTTGGCGATGCCCAGTCGACCCACTGCGATCTTCGCGAGCAATGACGATATGGCGGCTGCCGTGGTGTCCGTGGCACACCGGCGCCATCTGGATGTGCCGGCCGAACTGACCGTGGCGGGTTTCGACGATACGACGGCGGCGCAAACGCTGTGGCCCCCGCTGACCACGGTCCATCAGCCCGTGCGCGAATTGGCCGCTGAAGCACTGAGTCTGCTGATTGCCGAAATCGCAGCGGAAAAGGGCCACTCGCGGGTTCCCCGCGAAACCATACTCGATCACAGGATCGTGGAACGTCAGTCGACCGGAGCGCATGTACCCTCTCCGCCTTCATAGATGAACCAGCTGAAATCGGCGGGCATCGCCATGCCGGACAAATCCTGGCAGGCCATGCCGACGAAGGTGCCGGTGAAGTTGGGGAGGCCGGGGCACGTTACTTCGTCCGACAGGATCGTTGCGTCCAGCCTTTGAGGCAAGATGTGCCAATTGGTGTCACCTTCGGCGCGCCAGCTGAAGATCAGGACGTCGCCGTCGACATCTGCTCTCAGTTCGATCGGCCCGTTGGGCAGTCGACCGACCGTCTCCATCGTGACGCCTTCCGCCAGAAGCGGCGATGCAATCATCAACTGCAATTCGCGTGCTTCGCCTTCCACGCTGATATTGAGATAATAATATTTCGTGCTGTTATAATAGAGAATGAGCCCCGCAGCCTGCTGGAAGCAACGCGGCGAAAAATCGACGCAGGTTGTCGCTGTGAAGCGTCGATGTTCCAGCCGCCGGGCGACAAGCGCCTGCTCGAAATGGCTCCCTACGGTTTCCCGCCCGTACAGTCGCAGGAAACCGGGCCGTTCGGACAGACTGAAGAGGCGTTCTGGCAAGGGAGTACGCAGCCATTGAAATTCCAAGGGCAGGAAATCCCGATCGAAACGGCCATCCCAATCGTCCTGCGGCCAGGGTATGGACGGCAGGTCGGGCGCTTGTGGCGTTTCGACCGGGCGCGCGTCGCCGTCCAAGGTGCGCAGCCACCCATCGTCATGCCATCGCATCGGTTGTATCGCCGTTTCGCGCCCCAGAATGCAGCGCTCCTTCCCCGGAACGGGGCGGCCGCATAAATAGGCGAGCCAGGGCGATCCATCCTTCAGTTCGACCAGATCGCCATGCCCGGCGCGCGTAATGGGGCCTTCACGGCGCCCCGCCGCCGTCAGTACCGGGCCATCGGGATGCACGTCATATGGCCCCAGCAAATCGCGTGAGCGAGCCATGACTACGGCATGGTCCCATCCGGTCCCCCCTTCGGCGACCAGCAGATGATACCATCCGTCCCGCTTGTAGATGTGCGGACCTTCGGTGAAGCCCAGATCGGTTCCCTTGAAAATCAGATGGGGTTCGCCGACAAGGGCCTGAGCGGTGCGATCAAATTGCTGGATCTGAATGCCCGCGAACCGGCCCCGGCCGGGCCGATGATCCCATAGCATGTTCAGCATCCAGCTTCGGCCGTCGTCATCGTGAAACAGGGCGGGATCGAAGCCGCTGCTGTTGAGGTGAACAGCCTCCGACCAATTGCCGTCGATCTGGTCGCAATGCACGACATAGTTGGGAAAGTCCCGCAAGGACGCGCCTTTGGCGCCATTGACGGTCGTCACGCCATATCGTTTGACGTCCGTGAATATGAGCCAGAAGCGTCCATCTGCATAGCTGAGGTCGGGGGCCCAGACGCCGCAGGAATCAGGCGCGCCACGCATGTCCAATTGCGTCGCTTGCGCCAGTGGTCGCGCGACGAGCCGCCAGTGCTTGAGATCGCGGCTATGATGAATCTGCACGCCGGGATACCATTCGAAGGTCGACGTAGCGATGTAGAAATCATCGCCGACCCGCAGGATGGACGGATCGGGATTGAAGCCTGGAAGGATCGGATTTGAGATGATGTTCATGCGGGTTTACGCACCAATATCCACAGGAGAAGGGCGCCCAGCAGGTCAAGGACGCCAAGGATGATGAAGAATGGCTCATAGCCGACCTGATCGACCATCTGACCCAGGAGCAGGGTGAAGACGAGCACGCCAAGATTGCCTGCAAGGCCGGCCAAGCCTGCCGCTGTGGCCACGACGTTGCGAGGAAACAGGTCAGAGGCCATCGTGATGACGGTGACGGACAGCGTTTGATGCGCAAACCCGCCCAGGCAAAGCAAGGCGATCGCCACATAGGGGTTCGTCGCCATACCGACAAAGGCCATGCCCGTCATCATCGCCGCGCCCAGCGTAAACGTCCAGCGGCGTGCGTCGATCAGATCGACATTGCGCCGTTGCAGGAAGGTGACGACGGCCGGACCGAAAAGACATCCAAGGTCCGCGGCAAGAAAGGGCAGCCAGGCGAAAAGGGCAATCTGGGTCAGATCGAAACCGCGAACGCGCGCGAGATAGAGCGGCATCCAGAACGACAACATGCCCCATACAGGGTCGGCAAGCATCCTGGGCAGGGCGATCCCCCAAAGGTCGCGCCTGCGTAGAAGGCTCATGATGGAGGCGCGGGTCGCTTGCGGCGCAAGCCGTGCTTCTTGCCCACTGGCAATATAGTCGCGCTCCTGATCGGTCAGGCGGGGGTGTCGCGACGGGCTGTTATAATAGAATAGCCAGAGCAATGCCCAACCAAGACCGATGGCGCCCGCTATCACGAATGCCAGGCGCCAACTGTGCATCATGACGGCCCATGCCACCAAAGGTGGGGCAAAGACTGCGCCGAACGATGCGCCGATATTGTACACGCCGCCTGCAAGGCCGCGCTCCTTGGACGGAAACCATTCCGCCACCAGCTTTTGCCCGGCAGGTTGCGCAGACCCTTCGGCAAGCCCCAACAGGCCGCGCAGCGCGGCAAATCCGAACCACCCGTTTACGAACCCATGGGCCATCGTGATGATCGACCAGGCGGCGACGCAAATGCCGAAACCGATGCGCAGCCCGACGCTGTCGAGAAAATATCCCGCGACCGGCTGAAGCATCACGCCGAGCTGAAAGGCGCTCGTGATCCAGCCATATTCGATGCTGTTTATCGATTGTTCCGTCAAAATGATCGGCGCTGCAACCCCCAGCACGGAGCGCGAAAGATAGTTGATGACCATCGCACCGACGAAAAGGCCGATGATGGTCCATCTTATTTTTCCCATGCGGAAAATCGTCATCACCATGACATGATAACGTTAACAGAAAAATTGCGACGAAGCGCATTCTGGCACGATCGGCTCACATCTGCATGAGCATATTGCTCTGATGTGTAAAATAATGTCGGCCGTCTCAAAGCGTGAAATCCTTATCCTCTCCGTCTTGTCTGACTATTGACAACAATCTCGGGAGATATCAATAGGCGTTGTTAGCGCTAACTAACTTTCTGTCGAGTCTTTGACATGCTCGGCGGCGATGCGCAGTTTCGGAGGTCTACTCCGCGACAGGGATAGAAAAATCTAGGGGAGAGAGCAGTATGTCGCATTCCAATTTTCGTATCGCAAAATCCGCCATGGGGCCTGCCACCGTCAGCATGGCCGCCCTGCTGACGTGCATGATCGCCGCGCCGGCCATGGCGCAGGATAGAGCAGGCGTGGCAGCGCCTCAAGGCGCCCAGCAATCAGCCAATGATAGCGATATCGTCGTCACAGGTTCACGCATCAAGGCAAGCGGCTACACGGCGCCCACGCCCACGACCGTGATCGATTCGGGTGCCATCGAAGCCAATGCGCAGCCCAACATCTTCACCACCATCGCGCAACTGCCGTCGCTGCAGGGGTCGAGCGGTACGGCGGTGAACACGTTCAGCACGTCGAGCGGCCAGCAGGGTTTGAGTTCCTTCTCGCTGCGAGGCGTGGGCGCCATCCGTACCCTGACCCTGCTTGATGGACAGCGGGTCGTCGGCGCGAACGTGACCGGTGTGCCTGACATCAGCCTGTTTCCGCAGTTGCTCGTGCAACGCGTCGACGTCGTGAATGGCGGCGCATCCGCCTCCTACGGCTCGGACGCGGTCGGCGGCGTCGTCAACTTCATCACCGACACCCGGTTCAAGGGCTTTAAGGGCAATGTCCAGGGCGGCATCAGCCGGTATAGCGACAATGAACAGTTTCTGGTTCAGCTGGCGGCAGGCACCAGCTTCCTCGATGATCGCGCGCATCTGGTCGTCAGCGGCGAATATGCCGATGAAAAGGGCGTCGGCGGCGGCGATTTCGGTATCGGCCTGGCCGGCGGGCGCGACTGGTTCAAGCAGACCAGCCTGATCGACCGGGGCGCGGTCAACGACGGATCGCCCCGTTTCGTCCTGCGCGACTATGCCCAGGCTTATAATTATACCAAATATGGCCTGATCACGTCCGGCCCGCTCCAGGGCACGGCATTCGATCAGAATGGCAATCCGTTCCAGTTCAACTACGGATCGGGCGGCGTGCCGGCGCGCGACGGTACCAGCAATGTGCGCAACTGTTTCCCCGGCTTCTGCCTTGGCGGCGACCTGTCGGGCAATGTCGATGCGGGGCGCACGCTTCAATCGGCGATCAAGCGGGTCAATAGCTATGCTCGGCTTGGTTATGATTTCGCCGACAATGACGAACTTTATTTCACCTTCAACTTCGGCCAGGTGAAGACCCACAACACCCCGGTCGGCGGCATGAACAAGCCCGGCCTGACCATCCAGTGCGCCAATCCGTTCGTTCCGGCATCGATCAAGACCGCATGTGCGACGGCGGGCATCACCAGCTTCGGCTATGGCACGAGCAATGCCGCGCTGGGCAACACCCGCGTGGATACGGATCGTCGCCAGTATCGCGGCGTCATCGGCGCCAAGGGGGCGTTCAACCTGCTCGGTACCGAATGGTCCTATGACAATTATTTCGAGCATGGCGTTAATTTCACCGCCATCGACGTATCGAACATTCTGCTGACCAATCGTTTCAACGACGCCATCAATGCGACTACGTTGAATGGCTCGATCGTTTGCGCCAGTGCCACGGCGCGGGCGAACGGTTGCCAGCCGCTCAATATTTTCGGCGGCAATCCGTCGGCCGGCGCGCTGTCCTATATCATGCCTGAAAACGGCCCGTTCCAGCGGACGCGCCAGACGCAGGACGTGGTCAGCGTCAATTTTTCCGGTTCGCCTGTCGAACTGTGGGCCGGCCCGCTGTCGATAGCGTTCGGTGCCGAATATCGGCATGAATTCTACAAGGTCCGCGCCGACGCCTATGGCATGGGCTCCAACTTCGCGCCTAACACCGCCGACTATCCGTTCGATCCCACGCTGCTGCCGGGAGGCAACAATTGGTATGCGGGCAACTACAAGAGCGGCGGCGGCGCCTATGGCGTGAAAGAAGCCTTTTTCGAGGCCGATCTGCCGATCATCAACAGCGATGCACTGGGCAAGGCCAACATCAACGGCGCTGTGCGCGTGACCGATTACAGCACGTCGGGCACGATCTGGGCCTGGAAGGTCGGCGGCACATGGAACCTGCCGGTCGATGGTTTCCGCTTGCGTGGCGTGACGTCGAAGGATGTGCGTGCCCCTAATCTGTCGGAACTGTTCGCAGCGCCCGTCACCACGACGCTGCCCAACTTCTTCGATCCGTTCACCGGCCGTAACGTGCTGGCGATCCAGAATAGCATCGGCAACGCCAATTTGCGGCCTGAAACCGCACGCAACACGACAGCCGGCATCGCCTTTTCCGGTGCATCCTGGTTGCCGGGCTTCAGCGCGTCGTTCGATTACTACAAGATCAAGATCAAGGACGTCATCTCCAGCCTGGGCGCCGGCGACATCGTCAACCTGTGTTTCCAGAACGTCCGGCCGGAAACGTGCAGCGCGTTCAATCTGAACAATCAGCAAGGGCCGAACTTCATCAACGTGCAGGCGTTCAACCTGGCGTCGATCGACACCAGCGGTTTCGACATCGAAGCCAGCTATCAGTGGCAGCGTCCGCTGGGCCTGCCGGGCAGCCTGACCTTGCGCGGTCTGGCGACGCATGTCAGCAAGTTCGTGACGGACTCCGGCCTGATCGGTACGATCCCGGTGGACTCGGCTGGCGCCAATCTGGGCAACACGCCCGACTGGAAGTTCCTGGCGATCCAGAGCTATGAGAATGACAAATTCTCGCTGATGGTGCAGGAACGCTGGTTCAGCGATGGCGTGCTGGGTCATCAATATGTGGTCTGCCAGCCAGGTAGCTGCCCTGCATCGACCAACAATCATCCGACGATCGATCAGAATTTCATGCCTGGCGCCTTCTATGTGGATATTGGCGGTACCTACAATATCACGCCGCAGGTCACGGCGTACTTCAAGGTCGATAACCTGCTCGACCGCGATCCCGCCAAGTCGCCTTATTTCGTCAACCCGAACCTCTATGACGTGATCGGGCGCATGTACCGGGCGGGTGTCCGCTTCAAATTCTGATGCTGAACGATGCCGGGCCGGCGCGATGTGCGTCGGCCCGGCTTGATCATAAAAACTGGGGAGAGAGTTGCATGAGAGGATTGACCTTGTGCACGGCAATTGCGGCTATCATCCTTCCGGCTGCGTTGCCGGCATCCTCTCCCCCTTCTTCCCTATCGGCCGCCAAGCAGCGACTGATCGTCCTCAGCGACATCGAAGCGGATCCGGACGATACGCAATCTTTCGTGCGGCTGTTGCTCTACGCCAACCAGATCGACCTTGAAGGGCTGATCGCCACGACCTCCGTGCATATGAAGCAGGCGGTGTATGCGGATTCCATTCGGCGGATCATAGATGAATATGGCAAGGTACAGCCCAATCTGAACCTGCATGAACCGGGCTTCCCTGCGGCTGCGCGTTTGCAGTCTCTGGTGCGTGAAGGACAGCCGGCTTATGGCATGGCGGCGGTTGGAGAAGGGCATGACACGGCGGGATCGCGCCTGATCGTGCAAGCGATCGAGAAGGATGATCCAAGACCGCTCTGGGTGTCGGTATGGGGTGGCGCCAACAGCCTGGCGCAGGCGCTCTACAGTTTGCGCGCGACCAGATCGGCCGAGGATGTGTCGCGCCTGGTGAGGCGCCTGCGCGTTTATACGATTTCCGATCAGGACGACAGTGGCGCATGGATCCGCCGGAATTTTCCTACGCTATTCTATATCGTCAGCCCTGGTGGCTACGGCGCGGGGACGTGGACAGCTATCCATAGTCGGATCGACGGTGCGGACAATGGCACCATCTCCAACGACTGGTTGCGCGACAATATCCAGCAAGGCCATGGCCCGCTGGGAGCGGCCTATCCCGATGTCTCCTATGGGATGGAGGGCGACACGCCGGCTTATCTATCGTTGATCCCTAATGGTTTGAGCGACCCTGAATATCCCAACTGGGGCGGTTGGGGCGGGCGATACGAACTCTATGTGCCGGCCGCCGCGGCAACCGACCCCAATGGCTTTACGGGCGGCGTGCCGATCGAACCGGAAACCCGGCCGATCTGGACCAACGCCTCGGATGCCGTGGCGCCGTTGACCCGCAACGCGATCGGCCGCGCGGTCATGCCCGGGGAAAGGACGATAAAGGATTTTCGCGCTACGCTCTGGCGCTGGCGGGCGGATTTTCAGAATGATTTCGCCGCGCGCATGGATTGGTCGATCACAGCCTATAAGGACGCCAATCATCCGCCGAAGGTTCAACTGGCGCACCCCGACTGGTTGACGGTAAAGGCCGGGCAGCGCTTCTTCCTGAGCGGGCTGGGCACGACCGACCCTGACGGGGACAGTCTGAGCTATTACTGGTTCCATTATCCCGAAGTGGGAGGCTGGACATCGGCAATAACATCCGGGATTGCGCCGAATATCGTGACGGTCGATTTTACCGCTCCGATGGTCGAGGAGCGGCGCGACGCGCATTTCATCCTGGCGGTCACCGACAAGGGAACACCGCCTGTCACGCGATATCGGCGGGTGATCGTGACGATCGAGCCATGACGATGCAGCAAGAAGATAGCGGGATACAGAGGATGAACTGGAGAGGGTGGGCAAGTATAGGCGCGGTCCTGGCCTGCTGGTCCTTGCCGGCATTGGCGCAGTTGCCACCGATGCCGAACATTCCGCAGATCGGCGCACGCGATCGACCCGCTGGCGAGCATTTCAAGATCGTCATTCCCAACCGCCCCGCCCCGGTTCCGCTGATCCTGCATGTTTCGCCCAGCGGGTCGGATGAAGGAGACGGGTCGGCTGCCAGGCCCTTCGCCTCGCTTGCGCGCGCGCAGCAGGCGGTGCGGACTCTCAATCACGACCATGATGTCACCGTGTCACTGGCCGAAGGCGTCTATCGCCTGACAGCGCCGCTGCGCTTCAACGCCAGGGACGGAGGGCAGAATGGCTATACGGTCCGCTGGGAAGGTGCGCCCGGTCTGCGCACCATGCTGTCTGGCGGCGCCCCGGTGACTGGCTGGAGCCAGGTCGACAAGCAGCGCGATATCTGGATGGCGCGAGTGCCGGTCGGAATGGATCCGCGGCAATTGAGCGTTGCGGGGCGATTGGTTCAGCGGGCGTCGGTGGAAATTCCCCGATCCGCCGTCGCCTTTCATCCATGGGGCCTCGAGATCCGCGACCCCGCCTGGCGCTTTCTCGCAACATTGCCCGATCAAAGCAGAATGGAGATCGAAGGAATGAGCTGGTTCACCCATCGCCACGCGATGGTGGATCATATCGACGGCGACCGGATCGTGATGCAGCAGCCTGGCTGGCGCAACAATCTGGTGGGCTATGACACGCTTGCGCGACCGGTGTCGGCGGACGTTGCACGACTATTCTTGGTGAACGCCTTGGCGTTTCTGCGTGATCCGGGCCATTGGTTCGTCGACCCCAAGGCGGGCCGGCTTTATTACAAGCCGTTGCCGGGCGAAGACATGAATCGGATCGAGGTGGTTCTGCCGCATTTGGAGCATCTTGTCTCCATCGCGGGCACCTATGACGATCCGGTTCGAGATCTGGAATTTCGTCGGCTGCATTTCAGCCATACGAGCTGGCGACGCCCGTCCGGCCCGGATGGCTATGCCAGTCAACAGAGCGGCGCCTATCTTTCCGGCGACCTCGTCGATTATCCCGCCGATCCCGTTCGCGATTGCAGTTGGGGATGCTGGTCGTTCGAACGGATGCGCAATCGGTGGAGCCAACAGCCAGCCGCCGTACAGGTTGCAGCGGCGCGGCGCATCCTGTTTGACGAAGATCGATTTTCTCAGCTGGGGCAGATCGCGTTGGGCATCGGCAACAACCCTGACGCCAACGATAGCGGCATCGGCCTGGGTAGTTCGGCGATCGAGGTGACGAACAGCGAATTTGTCGATCTGGCCGGGGGAGCGATCATGGCGGGTGGAATCCAGCCAGATGCCCATCACCCCTCACGTCCTGAGATGGGTTTGCGCGATATCATCATCCGCAACAATCGCATCAAGAGCGTATCGCACGACTATAAAGAACAATCGGCCATTCTCGTGACCTATGCGTCCGGCACGATCATCATGAACAACGATGTTTCCGACACACCTTATGACGGCATAGATGTGGGGTGGGGCTGGGGTGCCAATGATCCGGGCGGTAGCGCAGAATATTGGCGAAAACAGCGGGGATATTATGATCAGCCCGGCAACAGCGTCTATGACACGCCTACCACCCTGCGCGACACGGTCGTGAAGGGCAATCGGGTGGGGCGGGTGAAGCAATGGTTCCCCGATGGCGGCGCCATCTATCATCTGTCGGCTGATCCGGGCGCTCTGATCGCGGAAAACTACGTCTATGATGTAGCGGGCTCTGGCGGTATCGCCATCTATCTTGATGAAGGTTCGCGCTATGTCACCGTGCGGAACAACGTCCTGGATCGCATCGGGGGCGTATGGCTGAACCTCAACACGCAGTCCCATATCGCGCCCAAGCGCACCGCGCTGGATAATGTCGCGACGGGCAACTGGTATAATGGGGGCAAGCTCAACGGCGAATGGAGCGATTATCTCAACAACCGGGCGGCGGACAATGTCCTGGTGACCGGCAAAGACTGGCCGATTGAAGCCCAGCGCATAATCGACGCGAGCGGCGTTGAGCAGGCCGCGTCGCGCCATCCGTGAGGACGGCATGTCCCGGCGCCGATACCGGTTCGGGCGGGTCGTGGTCTGTTACGCGCAACCTGGCTGAGCGATCAGCGTAGCCAATCGACCGCTTTAGGTTGATCCAACGGTGACCAGGGTGGCAGCCGGACCATGATCGCGTCGAAAAGCGTCGAAGCCAGATAGGTCGACAACCAATGTCTGACCCGGTCGAGCGGCTGCGCCACGAACCAATGTTGATCGACCGACGCAAATTGCCGTACGAACGGAATGATGGCGGCATCGGCTAGACCGCGCTTGTCACCGCACAAATGGGGGGCATTGGCCAGCCTCTCCTCCAGCAAAAGGAGGAATGTCAGTCCGCTGGCACGATGGGCATCGCTGTTCGATCCATGACGCTCCGGATATTTATAGCGATCTAGGTCATGTTTGAACCGGCCGTCATTGATGGCGATCAAGTCCGGATCGTCGCGGTCGAGCCAGCCTTCCGGATCGTTTCGCGCCAATGTCCCACGCATGATGTCGATACTCTCTTCGATGACCGTGCCGTCGGGCATCAGAAGCACGGGAACGGTAGCTTTGGGCGACAAAGCGAGCATGGCATCGGGCTTGGCCGACAGCTTGACCTCGCGCAGTTCGACGGTCGTAGCGCTTGCCGCCAACGCCAGCCTTGCTCGCATCGCATAGGGGCAGCGGCGAAAGCTGTAGAGGATCGGCAGCACCTAGGCTGCGCCATCCTTGATCAGACGATAGGCCGCATTCAGCAGGTGGCTCATATCTTCTTCGCTCAACACATATAGGGGATCATAATCCAGGCCGACCCGTCTCGCCTGCCGCCAATGATCGGCATAAAGCCCCTTGTCGGAACCGAACATGCCATGGACATGGCGCGCCAGTACGGGGTTACTGTCGGCAGCATTCGCCAGTCGGAAGATCGCGGCGTCGACGACATGCGGCCCAACCATGATCCACAGATGGCCCCGCCATGCCGGCGCGTCGGCGGCAAATGGGCTTGTGCCATCGGACGGCAATCGGTCCTGCCGCACCGCCATGCCCTCTACGCGCAACGTGCCCGCCACAAGATGCACCGGCGCGTCCAAGCGGCGCTGAAGCTGGAAGGCGAGGGTCGCGCTGAGCGACTGTTCCTGCCCTGCCGTCGCCGGGAACAGTTTGAGAATGTCGGCGGCGCCACTGGCGATCCCGGCACGGTCCTGTTCGCTCCAGTCATAGGCCTTGAAAGTCCTGGCCGCCGGCCATCCATGTGTCGCAGCGACAAGGCGGCCCAATTGGACAAGGTCGGATAAGGCGCGCATCATCAGTCTCAATTCATGGGGGAAGGCAGGACAGGCCCTTAGTCGAGCCGGTGCTCGTAGCCAAGATGGAAGGGCGAAGGAAGAAGACGCCCTAGACCCGCACATCCATCGCCCGTCGCCCGGCATCGCCAAAAACCCTCAGATATCGCGCGATTTCATCAGGCTCGCCTGTGGCCTTGGCAGGATTGTCGGACAGTTTGACGGCTGGCCGCCCATTCGCCTCGACCACCTTGCAGACCAGCGATATGGGATCCAGCCCGTCGGTCGCAAAAGGGGCACAGCTGCGAAAATCATTGGTCAGGTTGGTGCCCCAACCGAAACTCATCCGCACCCGGCCGTGAAAATGGCGGTAGGTGGCCTCGATGCTGTCCACATCCATGCCATCGGAAAAGATCAGCAATTTATCGCGCGGATCACGCCCCTTTTCCCGCCACCAGCGGATGATCTGTTCGCCGCCCTCGATCGGCGGCGCACTATCCGGGCGAAAGCCGGTCCAGTCCGCCAGCCAATCGGGCGCGTTCCTCAAAAAGGCCGCGGTACCAAAAGCGTCTGGCAAGGCGATGCGCAGATTGCCGCCATAATGATCCTGCCAGTCGGCCAGGACACGATAGGGCGCGGCGGCCAGTGCTTCGTCTCCATCGGCCAGCGCTGCCAGCACCATGGGCAATTCGTGCGCATTGGTACCTATCGCTTCCAGGTCCGCATCCATGGCCAGCAGGATGTTGGAAGAACCGATGAAGCGGCTGCCCAACCCTTCCTTCAACGCCTCTACGCACCAGCGCTGCCAGAGGAACCCATGCCGACGGCGGGTGCCGAAGTCCGAAATGACGATGTCGGGCAACTGGGCCAGACGCTCCACCTTGCTCCAGAGTTTCGCCTTGGCCCTGGCATAGAGGACATCCAATTCGAAGCGGCCCCGGCCCTTCATCGCCGCGCGGGAGCGCAATTCGTTGACGATCGTGAGGGCAGGAATTTCCCACATCGTCGTGTGCGTCCAGGGGCCATGAAAGCGCAGCTCATATTGGCCGTCGCTCTTGTGCAATTCATAGTCCGGCAGGCGGAAATCGGCCAGCCAGTCGATGAAATCGGGGCTGAACATCTGCGCCTTGCCGTAGAAGCTGTTGCCAGCCAGCCAGATCAGCTCCTTTTTCCCGAAGCGTAACGACCGGGCCTGGTCGAGTTGAGCGCGCAACTCGCTTTCTTCGATGACATCGGCCAGCCGTACGGATGTCGTGCGGTTGATCAGGGCAAAGGTCGCTTCCACGTCCGGATAGAGATGCCGGATCATCTGGAGCATCAGCAGCTTGTAGAAATCCGTATCGAGCAAACTGCGCACGATCGGATCGAGCCGCCAATTATGATTATGTGTCCGCGTCGCTATGTCGGTGAAAACCATGGAGAGCCTGTCCAGCCTGTGATGCGCCGAACATAGGGACGGCGAGGGCGCTTGTCAGGTTCGCTTCGCCAATATGCCACAAGCAAAAAGAAAGGCTGATCGGGACCGACCAGCCTTGAAAGTTTTTAGGAGAGGATGCCTGAAAGGCGAGATCCGTTTCGCACCAGGACCGCTTCGGCGCAAATGCGAACCAGGCGATCGCGATTGCAACGAGCGCAATCGTAGGAAGGTGCGGTTCGTTTCGTTTTCGTATCGTAACCTGCGCGCATTGGGCGCGCGGACTTTTCTCTTTCAGGATTGTCCATTCTTGTTTCCGATCCGTCGCATATCGCCATCCGACGATGATCGGGACTGGACGGCCGTTCGGACGACGTTGGTCCGCTATATATGTGGGCATACCGGACAGAGTGGCCTGGCCGAGGAGGTTGCGCAGGAAACACAGACCCGCCTCATTACGTTACAGCAACGGGGCGAAATCGGCTGCGCGGACGCAGGCCTATCAGCTGATCGACTCAGCCATGACAGCCTGACCTATCGCGCCCTCCCTGCGACGGGCAAGCCGCTGGACGAGGTCGACTTTTCGTTCAACCTGACAGGTCAGCCAATTCTCCGGCATCGCTCACTACGCCTTTTGCCGTAATATAGGCGGTGACGAGCGACGCCGGCGTGATGTCGAAGGCTGGATTGATGGTGGCCGATCGTGTCAGGGCCACGGTGATCGGCTGGCCTTCGGTATCTGCGCCGTTCATGAACGCAACCTCGTCGCCGGCGCGGTCCTCGATCTCGACGTCGGCGCCGGTGGCTGTGGCCGGGTCATAGGTGCCGTCCGGCAAGGCGACGAAAAACGGGACATCGTGGGCGCGGGCGGCCAACGCCTTCAGATAGGTGCCGATCTTGTTGCAGACGTCGCCATTGGCGGTCACCCGGTCTGTGCCGACGATAACCATGTCCACTTCGCCCCGCTGCATCAGCAAGCCGCCTGCATTGTCGACGATATAGCTATGCGGCACCCCATGCTGCGTCAGTTCCAGCGCGGTGAGCGCCCCCTGATTGCGCGGGCGCGTCTCGTCCACCCACACATGGATGGCGATGCCGGCCTGCTGGGCCAGATAGAGCGGCGCGGTTGCAGTGCCCCACGCGACCGTTGCCAGCCAGCCCGCGTTGCAATGGGTCAGGATGTTGACCGGCGCGCCGCCCTTTCGCGCGGCGATCGCTTCTATGAGCGGCAGGCCGGCCTGACCGATGGCGTGGTTCATCGACACATCCTCGTCGCAGATTATGGCGGCTTGGGCATAGGCTACCGCAGCCCGCTCATCTGGGGCGAGGCGTGCGACCCGCCGGCGCATCCGATCCAGCGCCCAGCGCAGGTTGACGGCGGTGGGCCGTGTTCGCAGCAGGCGTGCATAGGCCTGCTCCAGCGCGCTATCGCCGGGATCGGCGCGTAGTCCGAGCGCCAGCCCATAGGCGGCCACTGCGCCGATCAGAGGCGCGCCGCGCGTCGCCATGTCGGCGATCGCGACGGCGGCATCTTCGACAGTGCGCAGAACCAGCCGTTCGATCGCCCAGGGCAACCGCCGCTGGTCGAATATGCCCACGCTCCAACCATCCGGCTCGATCCAGACAGAGCGGCTGTCGCGTCCCTCAATCTTCATGCCGGAACCAGTTCGGAAGCGATGATGGGACGGATGGCTGCCATGTCCGGAAAGCGATCGCGTTCCACAAGGAGGGCGCGGCCGAATGATAGGGCCTGCCGCTCGCATTTTGCGCGCGTGTTCACGTCGGCGATACTCTCGAAATCGGCGACATGGGCCAGGCCCAATATGCGCCGGATGATCTCGCACCCGGCAAAGCCCAGCATATCGCGCCAGATGGCATCGAGGCGAGCGGAAATCGCCGCCTCTCGCAAGACATCATCCTGACGGGCCAGGGCATGAAGTGCACCGGCTTCATCTGCCCGGTCGATATTGCGCCAATGATCTGCAAACCGTTCGGCAAAATCCTGCCATAAAGAGTCGGCCTGTTCGACCAGCCAGTCGTCATGGGGCGTATCGGGCCGCAACCCCGCTTGCGCAAATGCCGCCAGCCACAGATTGGCGATGATCATTCCCACGTCGAAACCGATCGGACCGTAAAAGGCGAATTCCGGATCGATCACCTTGCTGTCATCCTGCGTGACCATCACCGATCCGGTGTGCAGGTCGCCATGGAGCAGGGCCTCGGGCGCAGCCAGGAAGCGCGCCTTCATCTCCTGCGCGGCAAGGCGCAGCGGAATGTCGGCCTGGAAGCGGCTGACCACATCCTCCAGACCTGGCGTATGCCAGTTCATCTGGGCGTCGAAAAAGGGCTCGTCGAAGATCAGATCCTCGCTGATCCGGCACATGGCTGTGTTGCCCAGATAGGCGGCGATCCGCGCCTTCTTCTGTGCCACAGGCACGGCAAGATCGGACGTGAAGAATAGCGTGTTGGCCAGAAATTCGGCCAGATGCTCGGCCAGACGCGGATAGCGCAATCCTTCGACCAGCGCGCCGCGCAGCGTGCGATGGGGCACCAGATAGTCCATGACCGTAAGCGCCATGGCGTCGTCATGATGCACGAGCGCAGGTACGCGATGTGGCGCGCATCGCGCCTGATCGGCCAGCGCCAGTCGCTCGTAATAGGCTCGTGACAAGGGTAGGGGCCAGCTTTCCCCGACCATGCGGACGTAGGGCAGGGCCTGCTTGACCGCGACGCCGCCATCCGGCCCGGTGACGAGAAAGACGAGGTTGAGATTGCCGTCGCCCACTTCCTGAACCACCCAATCGGCGGGCGTGCCGCCAAGCCGATCGCAAATGGCGGCGATCGTGCCGAGATGGCCGGCCGCGGTCGCTTCCGTCAGCATATGATAGGTCATGCAAACAGGCTTTCAGGCAAGATGCTGTCGAAATCCCCCACGGCTCGATAGGCGCCATCGGGCAAGGGTGCGTCGCGGACCAGCAGCGTCACGGCAAGGCCGGCGCTCTGCGCAGCTGCCAGTTCCGCCTCCACATCGGACAGGAACAGGATATCGGCCGGCGGCAGGTCGATCGCATCGGCAATGGCACGATAGGATGCAGCGTCCTTCTTTCCACCGATCGCCGTGTCGAAATACCCCGAAAAGAGCGGCGTCAGATCGCCCGCCACGCTATGGCCGAACAGCAGCTTCTGCGCGGCTACCGAGCCGGAAGAATAAACGTAAAGCGATATGCGGCGCGCATTCCATCGGCGCAGACCGGCGACGGCGTCGGGATAGACATGGCCCTGCAAACTGCCATCGGCAAAGCCCTCTGCCCAGATCATGCCCTGCAACGTCTTGAGCGGGCCGATCTTGCGATCCGCATCCTGCCAGGCGATCAACTGGATGATGCAGGCGTCGACATCCAGGCCAGCATCGCCTGCTTCCGTGCGTACATCGGCCAATAACGGCCCGAGCCTGTCGGCATGATCGCGGACATGGTCGGCGATGCGGGCGCGCGAATAGGGGAACAGCACATCATGCACGAAGGACAGGCTGGATGTCGTCCCCTCTATATCGGTTATGATGGCGCGGGGGATCATGGCTGCGGCTCGTAAAGTGGAATGGCCTGCGCGATGGGATCGCCCGTGAACCGGGCGATCCAGCCTTCGGGCGTCGTGAACAGGCGGATGGCGGTAAAATGCGGCTGCGCACCGGTGTCGAACCAGTGAACGGTATCGGCCGGCAATATGATGAGGTCGCCCGCGGTGCACAGCAAGGCATGCACCACAGCGTCATGACGGATGTAGAACAGGCCCGCACCCTCGACGAAGAAGCGGACTTCGTCATCGTCATGCACATGTTCGGCCAGGAATTTGGTCCGCAGCATCGTGCGATCGGGATGGTCCGGGGTCAGCCGGATGACGTCGCAGCTGCGATACCCGCCAATGTCCTTGAGCCGGCCGATATCACCGGCATAGGCAGAGAGTATATCGGCGTCGCTGGCATCCGGCGCCAGTATCGCATCAGCCGTCCATTGCTCCAGAACGACGCCCGTGGACGCCAGCGCGCTGCGTATCTCATTGAGATCGCTGCTGTCGCCCAGATGATGATAGGGCGCGGTGTCGGCATAGCGGGACAGGCTGGTCATCGCGTCGCTCCCGCCAGTTTACATTCTTCCCATGCGCAACTCAGCAGGAATTCGCATGCCTCCACCCTATGTTCGGCGGCCTCCGCGGTTGGCCCCCAGGTGTAAAGGCCATGCCCGCGAATATAGAAAGCGGGAAGCAGGGGGGATTGGGCCGTCAGCAAAGGCCGCAACTGATCCGCCACCGCGGGCATATCTTGGCTATTGTCGACCAGAGGCAGTTCGACCCGCGTCGCATGCGTGTCGATGCCGGGAAAGATTTTGAGCAGTTCATAACCTTCCAGCCCGATATGATCCTGACCGGCCAGCGCGCGGCTCAGCACCGTTCCGGCGATGCTGTGCGTATGCAGGACCGCGCCTGCGCCCGGATCTATCGCGTAGATCAGGCAGTGGAGCAGCGTTTCTGCCGACGGCTTCTTCCCGTCGAGCGCGTCACCAGCAGCGGAGACGCGCATGATATCGTCGCGTGTCAACCGGCCCTTGTGCGATCCCGATATGGTGATAGCGATACTGCCATCGTCCAGCCGGACCGAATAATTCCCGCCGGTCGCCGGCGCATGGCCGCGTGCGTCGATCCGCCGGCCGATTGCGATCAGCATGTCAGCCACCTGCGTGGCATGGGGAGAGATATCGTGCGCCGCCGGTCTGTACATCCCGTCAGCATTAATAACGTCATATGTCGGTTTGGCGACGGCGGCGCCGGGTGCTGATGAGAATTTCTCAAGCAGAGTGGGGTTGCGTCAATCGATGCGTTCCACACCGCCTGCGTGGAACATTACAAATTTGCAACGGAACAGAAACAAGTCTGGCGGCTTCCGTTCGCTGGGAAAACATCATTTCCGCAGGCCGTGAACGCGCGGCCTGCGGCGCAGCAAGGACGGTGGATATGACAGGCAGACGGAGTTGGTCCGCGCTCATCTTGGGGATAGTCGTCGGGTTGATAGGCCTTGTCCTTGCCATCGGCGGGGCATGGCTGGCGACGCTGGGCGGTTCGCTCTATTATCTGCTCGCCGGCCTTGCCATGATGGGGTCGGGCTATCTGCTGGCCCGCGGCCGCATGGCGGGGGCGTGGCTTTATATCGCGATCGTGGCCGCCACCGTGCTTTGGGCCTTCATGGACGCTCAGACCAACCTGGCCTGGGCATTGGTCCCGCGCATCTTCGCGCCGATTGTCCTGCTGATCGTCACGTTCCTCGTCATGCCCACTTTGACCCCGGCACCCCGAAGGTGGCGCAATGCGACGCTGGGCGTCGGCGCGGTCGTCGTCGCGACTGCTCTTCTATTCACTCTCCTGGGCAGCAGGGAAAGCGTGGTCGCGGCCCTGCCGGCGCCCAATGCGCTGGGCATGGTCGATCCATCGGGTATGGCAACCGGCACCGACTGGCCCGCCTATGGCGGCACGGGTGCCGCCCGCCGCTATTCGCCGCTGACTCAGATCAACGCGGCTAATGTCGCGCAATTGCGGCAGGTCTGGCTCACGCACACTGGCGACATGCCCCGTACATCGGCGGCCGCTGCACAATATGGCGCGGAAACCACGCCGCTCAAGGTCGGCAACATGCTCTACCTTTGCTCGGCCAAGAATGTGATGATCGCGCTCAATGCCACCAACGGCAAGGAAAAGTGGCGTTTCGATCCCAAGGTCAAGGATGAGTGGATTCCCTACACGGCTGCGTGTCGCGGGGTCAGCTATTATGCGGTTCCCGACGCCAAAGCCGGTACGCTTTGCGCCCGTCGCCTGATCGAAGGGACGCTGGACGCGCGCCTAATCGCCGTCGACGCTGAAACCGGGCGCCCGTGCAGCGATTTCGGCACCAATGGTCAGGTCGATGCGAAGGTCGGCATGGGCAAGGTCTTCCCCGGCCTCGTCTCGATCAATTCGCCACCGGTTATCATTCGGGGCATAGCCGTGACGGGGCACCAGACGCTTGATGGACAACAGCGCTGGGAGCCGTCCGGTGTCATCCAGGGCTTCGACGCCGTCACCGGCAAGTTGCGCTTCGCCTGGGACATGATGCATCCGGACTGGAATGGCTATCCGCCCGCCGGGCAACAATGGTCGCGCGGCACCCCCAATATGTGGACGATCGCCAGCGGCGACGAGAAGCTGGGCCTTGTCTACCTGCCCATGGGCAACAGCACGGTCGATTATTGGAGCAGCATGCGGTCGCCGGTGGAAAACAGCTTCGGCACCTCCATCGTCGCGCTGGACGTGACGACCGGAAAGCCGCGCTGGAAATTCCAGGCGGTCAAGAACGACGTGTGGGACTATGATTTCGGCAGCCAGCCGACCCTGATCGACTATAAGGGGAAGGCCGCCCTGCTCGTTTCGTCCAAACAGGGCGACATGTATGTGCTGGACCGCGCGACCGGTCGCCCGCTCACCCCGATCGGCACGATCCGCGTGCCCGGCGGCGGCGTCGAGCCGGAGCAGCGCTCGCCCACGCAGATCGTCTCGCTCTGGCAGACCCTGCGCAAACTGCCCCTCACCGAATCCGACATGTGGGGCATGTCGCCCATCGACCAGATGATCTGTCGCATCAATTTCCGCCGGGCGCGCTACAAGGGCTTTTTCACGCCGCCCGAAAGCGATCGTCATTCGATCGAATATCCCGGCTATAATGGCGGGACCGACTGGGGCAGTGTCGCGGTCGATCCGGCACGCGGCGTTATCGTTGCCAATTATAACGACATGCCCAATTATGTCCGCCTCGTGCCCCGTGCCGATGCGAACCGCAAGGGCTGGTATACCCGCGAGCAGAAGGCGGCGATGGCTCAGGCATCGCTGAAAACCGAGAAGGGCGGCAATGCCAGCCGCAGCGACAAACCCCATGCCGAAGGCGCGGGCGACCCGCAGGCAGAAACGCCCTATGCGATCGACGTCAATGCCGGCTGGCAGATGCCCTTTACCGGCATGTTGTGCAAACAGCCGCCCTATGGTGGCATCCGCGCGATCGACATCGCCACCGGCAAGACGCTGTGGGACCGCCCCTTTGGATCGGCGCGCAAAAATGGTCCCTTCGGTATCCCCAGCTACCTGCCGCTGACCATCGGCACGCCCAATAATGGCGGCGCTGTCGTTACGGCAGGCGGCATCATCTTCATCGCGGCGGCGACGGATGATCTGTTCAAGGCCATCGACCTCAAGACCGGCAAGATTCTGTGGCAGCAGGCGCTGCCGGCGGGCGGACAGGCGACGCCGATGGTCTATGAACAAAATGGGCGCGAATATGTGGTGCTGATGACCGGCGGCCATCATTTCATGAAGACGCCGATCGGTGACCAGGTGATCGCCTGGGCCTTGCCGGACAAGGGCTGACAGCGGCATGGCCAGCGCTGCATTTTTGCAGCGCTGGCCTTCACATCATGGAGAAGGCGAAGAGCGCTCCAAAGCACAGACAGGCATGGACGCTTCTTCCTTTGCCGATTTGATGGTAGCCAATACCCAGGAACGACAGAAAGCTTGTTGATGGGTGACACATTTTCCGGGGATTATTCCAAGGATAAGGCGCTTGCGGCACGATGGAGCAGCGCGGCAGAAGCGATAGAAGCACTGGCCGGGGCCAGATCGCTGGATGCGGTCGTCAGCGTATTGCGCGCTTTCGCCCGACGCGCGGTGGGAGCAGATGGCATCGCGGTCGTCCTGCGGGACGGTGACCAATGCCACTATGTCGCCGAAGATGCGATGGAGCCTTTATGGGAGGGACAATATTTCCCGGCGGCCCATTGTGTGTCGGGATGGGCGATGGAACATCGACGGACGGCGGTGATCGATGATATTTTCGACGATCAGCGTGTCCCCATCGACGCCTATAGCACCACTTTCGTGCGCTCCATGTTGATGGTTCCGATCGGTCAGGCCGAACCTATCGCGGCGATCGGCGCCTATTGGTCGGAAACGGGGCAGCCGACGGACAATGAAATAGCGCTTCTCGAAGCGCTGGCCCGGGCGGCGTCCGTCGCGCTCGAAAATGAACGGCTTTCGAGACGTATGGAGCGCTAATGCATGCGTACGTCACCGATCATGCCGAGCATTAAAAAGAAATTATCCATATTGGACCAGTGACGCGCAAGATCGCCGATATTTTTAGAAAATAGTAATTTCGATAGTGAAATATCGAAATCATGACATGGGGGGCATATTCTGACAGGCGAAACGCGTCGCACATCCATCATCATGGGTGGTGCGATCCTGTCGAAATGCGCGATGCGTCCCGATTATCTTGCATCAGACCCTATATGTCCGCCTTTTTCCTTTTTGCAGGCGGCATCATCGGCCTGTCCATTGCTTCGCTGACATCTGCCGATGCTGATGGTCGCTATATCGTCTTCGCGGCACCAGGGACGAGCTTGGCCGACACCGTCAATCTGGTAAGTGATGCCGATGGGCGGCTCATCCAGGCCGGTCGCTTTTCCAACATCGTCATTGCCGGTTCCGACCGGCCTGATTTTGCAGCCACCCTGCGACATGCGGGCGCCTGGTTTGCCATTGCGGCACCTGCACGCGGCGGCTGTCTCGATCCCTCACCCCGGAAGGCCGTATCATGACCCAATTGGACCAGTTGCGCTTCCATTTCGGCAAATTTCTGCTTCCGCTCTTCTGGGCGCATGTCCCGCTGCTCGCGGCGGTGGCGATGCTGACGGGGCACTCGCCACTATGGGCCGCGATCGGTGGCGCCTTTCTGGCAGCCGCCTATCATATGACATGGTCGCACGAAGGGATCGGCCCCTCGACCCGCTATCTGTCCGCCGTGGCCCTGATGGGGGAGCCGGCGATCCTGCTCCTGCTGTTGCGCGGCCATCCGTGGCAGATGGACATGCACATGTATTTCTTCGCCATGCTGGCGCTCACGATCGCATGGTGCGACAGGCGCGCCATTCTGGTCGCAGCGGGGGCGACCGCGGCGCACCATGTGCTGCTGCTCTATCTGCTGCCCAATGCTGTGTTCCCGGGCGAAGGCAATCTGGAGCGTGTCCTGCTTCACGCCGGCATCGTCGCTTTTCAGACCGCCGTGCTCGTCTGGCTCAGCGACAAGCTGGTCGAGAGTTTTGCGCGCAACCAGCGCATGGGCGACGAAATATTGGCCAAGAATGAGGCGTTGCAACAGCGTACGCGCGAAGCCGAAGAGGCCAGTCAGGCCAAATCGCTCTTCCTTGCCAATATGAGCCATGAAATCCGTACGCCCATGAATGCCATATTGGGCTTTTGCCACCTCGCCTTACGGACCGACCTCAACCCCCGGCAGCAGGATTATGTTGGCAAGATCAATCAGGCAGGCCAGTCCCTGCTTCGGTTAATCAACGATATTCTGGACTTTTCCAAGAATGAAGCGGGCAAGCTGACGCTGGAATCGCGTCCGTTCGATCTGCGCCGCGCCGTGGAAAATCAGGTGCTCCTCGTGGCGGATGCGGCCAAGGGTAAGCGGGTGACGCTGCTGTCCCGCATCGCGGACGATGTGCCCGACCGCCTGTCCGGCGACGAATTGCGCTTCGGCCAGGTCGCGCTCAACCTGCTCAGCAACGCGGTCAAATTTTCGGAAGGCGGATCGGTGACCATCGGCCTGACCCTCGCCGAAGAGAGCGGCGGTCATGTCATGCTGGAACTGGTGGTCCGGGACACGGGCATCGGCATGACCCTCGACCAGCAATTGTCGCTCTTCCAATCCTTCTCGCAGGCGGACAGTTCGACGACGCGCCGCTTTGGTGGCACCGGTCTTGGTCTCGCCATCTGCCGGCAGATCGTGGAACAGATGGGCGGCACGATCCGTGTCGACAGCGTACCGGGCGGCGGCAGCAGCTTCACATGCACGATGCGCATGGACCGGGCCGATGAAGCGGTAGCGCTGGAGGCACCGGTTCCGCACCATATCCGTCAACTCCATGTACTGGCTGCCGATGACAACCCTGCGTCGCGCCAGATATTGCAGGATGTATTTGCCGGCTGGGGGATGATGATCGACCTGGTCGCCTCGGGCGACGAGGCTCTGGCGGCGGTCAATGCCGCCGACGAGATGGGCAAGCCCTATGATCTCGTACTGCTCGATTGGAAAATGCCGGGCATGGACGGGATGCAGGCGATCGAGACGATGGGCCGGACGGTCTATCGGGCCGGGCGCCCGAAGGCCGTGATCGTGACCGCTTATGATGCCGATACGCTGGCTCAACATGGTCATGAGGGCGATGTCGCAGCCTTCCTCACAAAACCCCTCGTTCCGGCGATGCTGCTGGAAGGGATCACGAACATCTTCGCGCAGGATCAGGGCAATGCGGCGCAGGATATGTCGGCGTCGATGGCGGTCCCGCGCGTGTCGCCACAATTTCAGGGCCTTTGCGTCCTGCTTGTCGAGGATAATGATATTAATCGGGAAATCGCCCTGGAACTGCTGGGCGACGCGGGTCTGGCTGTCGAATGTGCGGAAAATGGCCGGATCGCCTGCGACATGGTGCGGCACCGGGCCGAACCCTATGCCGCGATCCTGATGGACGTGCAGATGCCCGAGATGGACGGCATCACCGCTACCCGTATCATCCGCGAAAGCCATTCGGCCGATCGCCTTCCCATCCTCGCCATGACCGCCCATGCCTATGAGGAGGAGAAGGCGCGTTGTCGCGATGCGGGCATGAACGACCATATCGCCAAGCCGGTCGATCCCGCCGCGCTGGTCGCAACGCTCGATCGCTGGCTGAAAGCGCCCACCTCACCGTCGCAACCGGTCCCTACGATCACCGATAAGGCCGCCGGAGGCACATTGCCTGAAAGCCTGCCGCCCTTCGACATTCAGGCCGCGCTATTGCGCGTGAATGGCAAGGCTGCGCTTCTGCAGAAGCTGATCGTCACCTTCGGCGACAACTACGCTCATGTCGCGCATGATCTGCGCGTCCATATCTCCACTGGATTATTGCCCGATGCGCGGCGCCTGGCCCATAGCCTGAAGGGCGTGGCCGGATCGCTAGGACTAGCCGATGTGCAGGTGATCGCGGGCGATATAGAACGCTTCTTGGCAGATCGCCAGGATGCGCCGGCGCAGGCCGCGATCGACGAACTGGAGCAGGCGATCGCCCCGGCAATCCTGGCGGCACTCAGTCTGAAGGTCGCACCGGCAACCATCTCGCCTCAATCGCCTGTGCGGGTAGAGGGTGAGGAGGCGCTCGCCGCGCGGGAAGCGCTCAGGGAGTTGCTACGCTGCCGCAGCTTGCGCGCACGCGCCAGTTTCCAGACTTTCGCAGACGCATTGGGCATGTCCGATCAGGTGCGAACCAGCCACCCGGTCCATAAAGCACTGGAGCGGCTGGATTATGATGCTGCCTTGAACTGGATCGACGACGAAGGCGGCGCCCCGGCCATGCAAACGGAAACCCTGTCATGACCAAAGCTCGAATATTGATCGTCGATGACGAAATCTCCAACATAGAAATCATGAACGCCCTGCTGGAGGACGATTATGATGTCTGCTTCGCGACGTCGGGACAACAGGCACTGGACACGGCGCGGATCGCGCAACCGGATCTGATATTGCTGGACGTGCTGATGCCCGATCTCGATGGCTTCCAAGTGTGCCAAAGGCTGAAGTCGGACGCCATCCTGGCTGACATTCCCGTCATCTTCACGACCGGGCTGGGCGATACCGAAGACGAAATGCGGGGGCTGGCGCTGGGGGCGATCGACTATGTCACCAAACCGATTCAGCCGGCGATCCTGCGCGCGCGGGTGGGCAATCATGTCGAATTGAAACGCTTGCGCGATCAACTGGCGGCCATGGCCGTGACGGACGCGCTGACCGGGTTGAGCAACCGTCGCCATCTCGAAAAATCGCTGGAAGCAGAAGCATCACGGCTGGCGCGGACCGGCGAGTGGCTGTCCGTTGCCATGCTGGACATCGATTTCTTCAAACAGTTCAACGACACCTATGGCCACCCTGCGGGCGACCGTTGCATCACGATGGTCGCGGCGGCATTGACGCGCGCGGTCAAACGGGCCGGCGATCTTTCGGCCCGCTATGGCGGGGAGGAGTTCGCCTGCATCCTGTCCGGCACCGATCCGCACAGCGCCGAACTGGTGGCCCAGGAAATCCTGCTTCAGGTCCAGTCGCTCAACATCCCGCATGAAATGTCGCAGATCAGCCCGTTCATCACCGTCAGCATCGGCGTGGCCAGCGCCCGCTGCACGGCCGGAGCCGACATAGGGCGCTGGATCGCGGAGGCGGACCGCCAACTTTATTCGGCCAAGCGGGAAGGGCGAAACCGAATAGCGCTCAAGCAATTCAGCCCCATGGACGCCGTCCCCGCCAATGCGGCCTGAAGCGCAAGGCGATTATCGCCACCCCAGCGCCGGCGCCACATGGGTCAATATCGACTCCAGCACATGGGCATTATAGGCAACGCCCAACTGGTTTGGCACGGTCAGCAATAGCGTGTCGGCTTCCGCAATGGCTTCGTCGGCCTTCAACTGTTCGATCAGCACATCGGGTTCGGCGGCATAGGATCGTCCGAACACGGCGCGCATATTGTCGATGATGCCGACATGGTCGCTGCTGTCGCCCCGTCCGAAATAGTCGTGATCCTCCTGGTTCGTCAGCGCGAATATGGACCGGGAAACCGACACGCGCGGTGCGTGCGCATGACCTGCGGCCTGCCACGCCTTCTTATAAACCCTGATCTGCCTGGCCTGCTGGACATGGAAAGGTTCACCGGTTTCGTCCGCCTTCAATGTGGAGCTTTGCAGGTTCATGCCCTTTTCTGCCGCCCAAATGGCGGTCGCGTCGGACGCCGATCCCCACCAGATGCGCTCGCGCAAGCCCTGCGAATGGGGTTCCAGGCGCAGCAACCCCGGCGGATTTGGGAACATGGGGCTGGGATTGGGCTTGGCAAATCCCTCGCCCTGGAGCAATTGCAGAAATACTTCGGCGTGGTGCCGGCCCATATCGGCGTCGGTCTGCCCATCGCGCGGGGCGTAGCCGAAATGGCGCCAGCCTTCGATCACCTGCTCGGGCGATCCACGACTGATCCCCAGTTGCAAACGACCGCCGCTGATCAGGTCGGCCGCCCCGGCATCCTCGACCATGTAGAGCGGATTTTTATAGCGCATATCGATCACGCCTGTGCCGATCTCGATCCGGCTCGTTCTGGCGCCGACCGCTGCCAGCAGCGGGAAGGGGGAAGCGAGTTGGCGCGCGAAATGATGTACACGGAAATAGGCGCCATCCAGCCCCAACTGCTCGGCGGCGACCGCGAGGTCGATCGACTGCAGCAAGACATCGCTCGCCGATCGGGTGGCGGAATAAGGGGCTTCGGACCAGTGGCCGAAGGACAGGAAACCGATCTTCTTCATTTCAGGCCTTCCAATTCGCATAAGTTGTTGCAGAACTGGCCTCTGTCTACGCCAACCGCAATCGCAGGATCGGAATTGGACAGTTTCCATTAGTATGTCCAAACCACGCCTCATGCGCCTTGCAGCCTGACTGCTGCGGAGATGAGGATGGCGGCCTGTGCTACACCCGATAACGATTATTCAACTTTCCATGGGCAGGGCAGTGCGATAGAATGGACATGATACGATCTGTCGACGAACGGGGCTGCGTTCACCGGGTCGCGCATATCGGTAAGTTGCAAATTGGGGGTTTCACGGTGTTTCATCGCATCTTGCTGGCGATATTGTGCCCGGCGATTGCCATGCCGGTGCCTGCGGCATGGGCGCAGGTTCCCGCAAAATCGGCGATGACCGTTGGAGCTATAGTCGTCAAGCCTTGCCTGATATCGGATCGCGACAGTAAAAATATCTGTCATACGAACATTCGCAAGAAAGTATCAGAAAATGTGTCGCAACTTGTTGTTGCCGATACATCTTCATATGATCAGGTATCTGCATCGCGCAATACGGTCGTCGAATATGAATTTTAGAGGTCGAGAAATCATCTGTGCATTGCGATCTTATATTTGACGTATAGATCCATTTCGGCTGATTCGACGAAAGTCTAAAAATAAAAGTAAGGTTCCGTTAACTCTCTGGGGCGATACTTTCCGCAGCAAAACATGCTGAGCTCGGAGAGTATGATGACCCGTTCCCGACTAGTTGCGGCACTCTTTGCCGTTCCGCTGACGATCGCGACCGGTAGCAATGCCATGGCCGCCACTGCCACGACGACTTTTCCCGTGACCGCCACCGTCATCAAGGCATGCGTCGTATCTGCGACGCCGCTTGCTTTTGGCAATTATGATCCGACCGCTTCTTCTCCGAACGATGCCACGTCGACCTTGTCGGTGCTGTGCACGGTGGGCACATCCTATACCGTCGGCCTGACGCAGGGCACGGCATCCGGCGCGACCGTCACGACGCGTAAAATGTCGAACGGCGCCAATCTGTTGAACTATGCGCTCTATCAGGAAATCGGTCGCACGACCAATTGGGGCAACACGCCGAGCACCGATACAGTCGCCGCTACGGCGCCTGTAGGGGCGACCACGCTGACCGTCTATGGTCGCATCGCGGCCGGCCAGAACGTGCCGATCGGCTCCTATAGCGACACGATCACCGTCAACGTCGTCTATTGACGGGACGGTTCGTGGCGAACGCGGGCATGCGACATCTTCTTCTGCGCGGCGCGATAGCGATGTTGTTGGCGCTGGCAGTGCCGGCGACCGCCCACGCCACGACGCTAAAAATCTATCCGGTACTGATCCAGCTGGACGGGAAGACGCCCGTTCAGACGATGACCATTGAAAACAGCAGCGACGCGCTGGCCCGCATGCAGGTGCGGGTCGTCGCCTGGCGGCAGGAAAACGGCCAGGATCTGTTCGAGGGTACGCGCGATATCCTCGCCAACCCGCCCTTGTTCGAAGTCGCCGCCGGCGCGCAGCAGATCGCGCGTTTCGGTCTGCGCACCACCGCCGGCGCGACCGAGAAAAGCTATCGTATCTTCCTGGAGGAAATCCCGACCGAGCGTCCGTTGGCACCCGGTGAAGTGCGAACCTTGCTGCGCGTCAGCATTCCCATCTTCGTGCCGGCGCCGGGCGCTCAGCCCTCGCTCGATTGGCAGGTGTCCGCGGCCGGCAACAGGCAGCTTTCGGTCGTCGTTCGCAACACGGCCCAGTCGGCCCGAAGCTGCGATTTTGGCCATGTTGAAGAACAAAGATTGAACATGGCGATCTACCAGGCTCGCTCTTGTCCTCCAATCTCGTAAACATCGGTCTCGATCGAGCACCTGTAGCTCTCTGCGATGTTGAACATCTCT
>NZ_VYQA01000022.1:0-54410 GCF_008710165.1 Sphingobium limneticum
TCCTCGGTGGGCGTGTGAAGTGTGGTAACTCCACCTTACCGATGAGCCCGGTGGCCACCGAGATCGAATTCGCATGGGTGGGGCATGCCCCACCCATGCGATCGCCTCAATCTACACCGGAAATTACACCACGAGCGCGGACGCTAACTAGGCTTCTGCCAGGATCGAGCGATCGGCGGCCGTCAGAGAGATGATCGACTGAACCGCCGACCAGGCAAAGCCCACATTGGTGCGATGGCTGGCGCGGTGGATCGGGTCGCTCGCATAGAGGCGTCTCGCCTGGAAGCGCTCCACCCAGTCTTGCGGATAGTCGACGATGTGGACCGAGCGAACCGCAGGCTTCAGGTCGACATGATGGACCAGGGCATAGTGCCGAAAGCCCATGGCCTTCGTGATTTCGGCCATCAGGTCAGACAAGGCCGTAGCGTCCTTGATCGCGCCAGCGACAGCGCAGAAATCCTGAACTTGCCCAAGCCCGATCATCATATGGCCGGCGAGATCAGAGCAGCGCTTCCATGTTGAGATGACCATCGCGAACCGCGCGCAGCACCAGCTGCGTGCGTCGTCGCACGCCATAACGCCTGCGGGCCGATTCAACATATTCGTGCACGGTGTCGCGGCTGAGGCCGAGGATCTGGCCGATCTCCCAGTCGCTTTTGCCTTGCGCGACGAGCGCGATGCATTCGACCTGGCGAGGGCTGAGAGGGACGCAGGCCAATGGCCCTGCCCTTTCGCCAAGCAGCTCGCGCGCCCGATCATAAGCGACCGAGCCGAGCAGACGGGCGGTCAGAACCTCCTCTGCGCTGAGCGGCTCGTCGCGCGATCGGGCGGCGGTAAAGATCGCCTCGGGTTCCCCCGGGGTCCGGATTGGCAAACTGTAGCCGGACGCAAGGTCATGGTCCCTGGCGCGGTCGAGGATGCTTCGCTGGCGCGGCGTGAGCTCCAGCACGTCGCCGATCCGGTCCCAGGCGAGCCCTGACGGGGTGCGAGCGCAGGCCGCATGGATCGGATCTTCGAGATAATGGCGTTCTTCGAGAACTTCCTCGAGCCAGGCCGATGGATAGGTTGTGAGGAACAGGCTTTGCTCGCCTCCGCGCCGAAGGTCGATATTGTGAAGCAGCGTGAACCAGCGGAAGCCAAGATCGCGCACGGCGGCATCGATCGTGCCATGTAAATCGCCAAGGGTTTCAGCACGCTGACAGTCCGCCGCAAAGCGCGTGAGATCATCAAGGCGGCCGCAGTCTTTTATCCTGTTCGCCATAGGCGACGGAAGCTCGTCCGCGAGGAGACGGCTCGTCCAGACCTAAGCGGCGAGCGCCATGATTATCAGGATGAGTTGAGAACGATTCGCAACAATCTACGATTAGAATGGATCGCCTATGACACTTTATCCGCCGGCAAAGTGTCATAGCTGACAACCCGTCTGCGGCCGCCGATTTGGGATTCACATTGATCCTGCTTTGTGCTTGATTCCATCATGTTATGTTTCATGCAGGCAAGCCTCTTGAACCCTCCATTGGCTGTGATGTCGCGGCCGTGCTCGAGACGCTGGCGACCGTATCGAGCCGGCCCCGTTATGCCTTCATGCTGCTCAACCTGATCGCCCAGGTGGCGGGGCCAGATGGAAGCGCCGGTCCCTGGGTCAGGCGGAACGATGGGCTCGTTTCCCTGCGCGATTGGCTATGCGACGCATTGACCCCGATGGCCCAGCGTGGTCCGCGCAGCATTACGCTGGCCGAGCGGGTCGAGAGCGACCTCGCTAGAAACGGACTGCTCCCCGGCGATCTGGAGAAAAGGCGCGGCGTGATCGCGGAGGAAATGCGGGCACGCATTCGCACAGCCGGCAAGAGTAATCTCAGTCGCGCCGTTTCCGAACTGGTGAATGCAGGCCTGCTCCGCCGACATTATCAGGGCTATCGCGTCGACCATCGGAACCGTGGCGGCCAGCGCCACGCCGTCTATACCTTGATCGGCGATGCTCTGCGTCTAGTGCCGGGCATCAGCTCCACACCGAATCTGCCCGTGCAAGGCGAACTTGCCCTCCCAAGATGATTGCGCAGTCGAACCGGGGTTGCTGCAGTAGTGTGCTGTGAGGTCGGGTAACGATGTCCGAATAATAAGGCCAGTCAGAACGTCAGCATTGCCCTTGCCGGCAATTACATCAGCCATTCCCGTCAAAGGATCGCCATGGCCTTCTTCGACGCGAATGGATTGTCAGATTCGGAATGAAGCCGGGCACGCGAGCCATATAATCGCGGTAAACCTCGCCGAAGCTGGCTAGCGCCTCCTTTTCCTCATGCCGAGCCAGCCGAATATACATCACGACGAGCACCGGAAACATAGCAAGGGTCAAAAGGGTCGGCCATTGTAGCAAAAAGCCGAGCATGACGAGAATGAAGCCGACATATTGCGGGTGCCGGATCCGGGCATAAATCCCAGTAAGGGCCAATTGGTGTTTGCGCTGACTCAAGTGAAGGGCCGTCCATGCAACCGAGATCAGCCAGTAACCCACGCCGATCAGCACAAAGCTGGCGATGTGGAATGGACCGTAATGGGGATTAACTCGCCAGCCGAACATCATCTCCAGGAGATGTCCAGCATCGTGGCTCCACCAGTCGACAGCGGGGAAATACGACTGGAGCCACCCCGAAAGCACGAAGATCGTGAGCGGGAAGCCATACATTTCCGCGAAGAGCGCTATGATGAAAGCGCTGAACGCCCCCAAACTGCGCCAGTCTCGTTTAGTTGCCGGCTTGAAGAAGCTGAACGCAAAGAGGATGAAAACGGCGGCGTTAACCAGCGCGAGCCCCCACAGACCATAGCCATAGTCGGCGTGCGTCATCGCGACTCTCCTTCGATGCGGCCGTTGGGATTGGCCGGTAAGCCGGCGGGTGCCTGACCGGGCTCATGGCCATGCTGATGCCCACCATGGCCGCGGTGCATGAACAGGTGCATGAGCGGGCAGGCGAGCAGGATGAGATAGGGCAGCACACCCAGGAAGTGCGCGGTATGCTCGGTGAGGAGGAAGAAGCTAGCGACGAGCAGGAAGCCGATCAGAACGATCTTGCCGCGCTTGCGCATGCGATGGTCATGTTCGCCCATATGCCGTCCTCTTCTGGTCAACGTCCGGGCAGCATAGGCTCGAGTCCAAGGAGCAAGGTATAAGTAGAGACCGAAGTCCCCCGGGCATCGCGCAGGCATGGGTAAGGCGATCGATGGGATCGGCCATCGGCGTTCGGGCGACGCAGCTGTCGGGGAGCAGCAGTCGTGCTGCGGATTTTGCGTATAGGCGTGCGGCGTCCGCGAACCAATGCTGCGCTCACGAACATAATCGTGAGAGGCAGGCCCGCGTCCATGCAAAAGAGAAAGAAACGGCACCATTCCCGCGTGACCATCTTCGAGCGTGAAGCAAGGATCGATCTGGCCAAGCGCCCGGCCGATGGTCTCGGCGTTGCCTTTCTCGGCGCATCGGGAACGGTCACAGGGTCGCGTTATCTGGTGGACGATGGTGAAACTCAGATCGTGGTCGATTCCGGCCTGTTTCAGGGACCCAGGGATCTGCGCCGCCTTAATTGGGCATCGATCCCACCCGAAGTCGCGGATGTCGGCCAGGTGCTGCTGACCCACGCCCATCTCGATCACTCGGGCGCACTACCGCGCATGGCGCGCCTGGGCTGGGACGGGACCGTCCTTGCCACGCGGGCGACCGCGGCCCTGTGCGAGCTCCTTCTTCCCGACAGCGGCCATCTGCAGGAAAAGGATGCGGAGTTCGCCAACCAGCACGGCTTCTCCAGGCACCAGCCGGCGCTGCCCCTCTACACCCAGGCCGACGCGCGTCTGGCATTGCAGCTCTTCCGCCCGATCGAGTTCGGAGCGTGGCATGCAGTCACGGACGGCATCAGGGTGCGCTACCATCGCGCCGGCCACATCCTCGGCGCGGCGTCGATCGAGATCGACTGGAAGGGGCGGACAATCCTCTTCTCAGGCGACATCGGCCGTTACGGCGATGCGGTGATGAAGGATCCCGAGCCGCCCGCGCGCGCCGACTATGTCCTAGTGGAATCGACCTATGGCGATCGGCGCCACGAGCAGGTCGATCCGACAAAGACGCTTGGAGATCATGTCGAACGATGCGTCGAGAGAGGCGGGACGGTGGTGATTCCGGCCTTCGCCGTGGGACGGGTTCAGTCGCTTCTCTATCATTTCTCGCGTCTGCGCGCGCAGGGACGCCTCCGCGACATCCCGATCTTCCTCGACAGCCCGATGGCGATCAACGCGAGCGGGCTGATGTGCGATTTCATGGACGAGCATCGCCTGGCCCGCGCCGAGTGCGAAGCGGCGTGCAGCGTCGCGCACTATGTGCGCGAAGTGGAGGAATCCAAGGAACTCACCGCCAACCCCGCTCCCAAGGTCATCATCTCGGCCAGTGGAATGGCAACGGGCGGCCGCGTGCTCCACCATCTCAAGCGCTTCGCGCCGGATGGGAAGAACCTCATCCTCTTCTCAGGCTTCCAGGCGGCGGGCACCCGCGGCGCCGCCATGATCGGGGGCGCCCGGACGATCAAGATCCACGGCGAGTATATCCCGGTCGAAGCCGATGTCGCCAACCTGACGATGCTTTCGGCGCATGCCGACAGCGACGAGCTCATGCGCTGGCTCGGGTCGCTGCAAGAGCCCCCGCGCCATGTCTATGTCACGCATGGCGAGCCGACCGGCGCCCAGGTCCTGGCGAAGCGAGTCTCGGAGGATCTGGGCTGGGCATGCAGCGTACCGGCGCTGGGTAGCTGGGGCATGCTCGCGTGAAGCCCGGGATCATCGAGGACGCCGAAGTAGAGCCTGTCGCGACGACGCTGCGGGCACACCGCCTCGGCCTGTCGGCTGCCGGAGGTGATCTGATCGCGGTCATGCGCCAAGACTGTCCCGTCTGCCGCTCGGAAGGTCTCGCGTCGCGCGCGCAGGTCGCGCTGCACGCCGGCGGGCGGGAAATCGTCGTCTCGCTGCTGCACAGTTCCGCGGAGGCTCCAGCGCCCGGCGAGATCGGCCTGTCCGAATCCGCATGGCGGCGGCTCGGCGTCAGCGAGGGCGATCCGGTCGAGATCGCGCACGCCCAGCCTCTCGCCTCGCTCGCCGAAGTGCGTCGGCGCATCTATGGCAATCGTCTCAGTGAAGGGGCTTTTTCAGCGATCATGACCGACATCGCCGAGCGACGCTATAGCGATGTCCATCTCTCGGCGTTCATCACGGCATGCTCAGCGGTCCCGCTCGATACGGACGAAACGATCAGCCTGACCAGGGCGATGGTCGATGTCGGCGAGCGATTGCAGTGGTCCGGAGCGGTCATCGTCGACAAGCATAGCGTCGGTGGATTGCCGGGCAATCGCACCACGCCGATCATCGTCTCGATCATGGCCGCGGAGGGCCTGATCATGCCCAAGACATCGTCGCGGGCGATCACCTCGCCGGCCGGCACGGCGGACACGATGGAGGTGCTTGCACCTGTCGACCTCGACGTTTCCGCCATCCGCAAGGTGGTCGAGCGCGAAGGCGGCTGCATCGCCTGGGGCGGCGCCGTCAATCTCAGCCCGGCCGACGATGTGATCATCGGCGTTGAACGAGTGCTCGATATCGATGCCGTAGGGCAGATGGTCGCCTCGGTGCTGTCCAAGAAAATCGCGGCCGGTGCGACCCATCTGGTCATCGATATCCCGGTCGGGCCGACCGCCAAGGTACGCGGAACCGATGCCGCCGATACGCTCGAGCGCGCGCTGAGCTCGGTCGCCCAAGCCTTCGGGCTTCGCACGCGCGTGATGCGCGGCCCCGGCGCGGAGCCGATCGGACGGGGCATCGGCCCGGCGCTTGAGGCGCAGGATATCCTTGCCGTCCTCCAGGGGCAGCCGGGCGCCGAGGATCTCGCCCACCGGGCCTGCGAGCTGGCGGGAGGACTGCTTGAGCTCGCTGACGCGGCCCCGGCCGGCGAAGGCTATGCGCGTGCGCGGGCGTGTCTCGAAAGCGGCGGGGCCTGGGCCAAGTTCCAACGTATCTGCGAAGCGCAGGGCGGCATGCGGGCTCCACCGGTCGCCCGGTTTCAGCAGGATATGATCGCTCCCTATAGCGGCCGCCTGGTGAGTATCGACAATCGCAAGCTCGCGACGGTCGCGAAGCTCGCCGGCGCGCCGGTGGCCAAGGCCGCTGGCGTCGCACTGCAGTGTCGGCTGAACCAGATGGTGGATGCCGGGGCTCCCTTGTGTAGCATTCATGCCGAGAGCCCGGGCGAGCTCGACTATGCGGCGGCCTATGCCGTGAGCGACGGGCCGATCTTCGGGATTGAAGCGCTATGAACCGTCCCGTCCTGTTCGCGCTGCCTGGCAGCGAGGCCCTGGCACAGCCGCTATCCGCCGCGCTCGATGCAGAGGTCGGCACGATCGAGCATCGTCAGTTTCCTGACGGGGAAACCTATCTCAGGGTCGGAAACGACGTCAGCGACCGCGAGGTCATCCTGCTGTCCAGTCTCGATCATCCGGACGCCAAGCTGTTGCCGCTGCTGTTCGCAGCCGACACCGCGCGCGATCTTGGCGCTCGCAGGATCGGGCTCGTCGCCCCTTACCTCGCTTACATGCGCCAGGACATACGCTTCCATGCCGGCGAGGCGGTGACGTCGCGAACCTTTGCTGCGATCCTGTCTCGCCATCTCGACTGGCTGGTGACGGTCGATCCGCATCTCCATCGCTACCATGAATTGTCGGAAATCTACCGCATCCCAGCCCAGGTTGTTCATGCCGCGCCGTTTTTGGCCTCGTGGATCAAGCGCAATGTCGCTCGCCCGCTGATCATCGGTCCGGACCTGGAAAGCGAACAGTGGGTCTCGCAGGTGGCGGCCGATGCCGATGCTCCGTTTCTCGTGTGCGAGAAAATCCGATCCGGCGACCGTCACGTCACCATCTCGATTCCGAATGCCCCAGCGTTTCTCGATCGCCAGCCGGTGCTGGTCGACGATATCGCCTCATCCGGTCGGACCCTCACCGAGGCGGCGCGCCAACTGGTCGGCATGGGGTTCGCGCGACCGGATTGCGTGGTCGTGCATCCGCTTTTTGCCGGCGATGCAGCGCAGGTTCTGGGTGGGCTTGTCGAAAGGATCGTCAGCACGAACGCGGTTGCACATGCGTCGAATGATATAGACGTCATGCCAGCGATCGCGGAGGCCGTTCGCCACCGGATTGAATGGCGTGCTGCGCGTCAGTTCTAAGACGGAAATGAACGCCCGGCAAACGCTGTGCGCGTCCTCATCCATTGACCCTAAACGAGTCCGAACCAATCTCCTGAGATCTCCCTTTCGGAGAAAATCGCGGCAGGGAAGGAGGATATGTCGTGTCGCACACACGCTCGTTCATCGATCCCCTCGACGTTGCTGGGCACCTGAAGCTTGAGCCCGAAGTAAAGCGCGCCACCCTGCTATCCTGGGCGTCCGATCGCGCAGCCGTCAAGGGCCAACCCGCCCCCCTCGCCCGCCGGGCGCCAGTAACCCGCTGCCGGTCGACGATGTGATGGAAGCGTAGCGATGGCTCGATCGCGCCGAGGGCGGCGCGGGCAACTCGCATGCATCGTCCGGAGCAGAGACCCGGCAATGAGCCGCAGCGACCGCGGCATTGGTGTGAGCGGAGTAGCCGAACCCTCACAGTTTCGCTGTCCTTCGCCGTTTTGCCTCGCCAAATTTTTACTCTTGACCTGGGACCATAGTCCAACGTGCAGAGAAGTATCCCTTGAAGCGCTGCCCTCGCGGCACTGCGTATTGATCGATCTCAGGGGCTATGGGGAACAAGCGCGTCGTGCATATCGTCGATGACGAAGAGACAATACGAAAAGCACTAAGTTTCACGTTGCGGACCGCAGGGTTTGCCGTAGAAGCCTACGCTTCGGGGCCGGAGTTTCTGTTGAGCGCAGAGGACGCCGAGAAAGGCTGCGTGGTTCTCGACATGCACATGCCCGACATGGACGGCCTGCAGGTTCAGGCGGAGCTGACGCGACGCGGTATCGACATGCCCGTCGTGGTGCTGACGGGCAATGGCGATCCTACGCTCGCCGTACAGGCGATGAAGGCGGGCGCTGCCGACTTTCTCGCCAAACCGGTCGAGAAGGCCGCATTGCTCGGCGCGATCGACCGCGGCTTCAGCTGGCTTGAGAGTATAGCCCGTCGTGCCTCCGAACAGGCCGACGCTCTTTCGAAAGCCGCGAGACTGACGCAGCGCGAACGGGCCGTTCTGAGAGGAATTTCGCGAGGCTATCCAAATAGCCTTATCGCAGATGAACTCGGCGTCACGTCGCGCACGGTCGAGCTGCATCGGGCCAGTCTGATGATCAAACTCAACGCGCAAAGCCTGCCCGACCTGTTGCGGATCGCTTTCGCCGTCGACCTGCACGAATCGACCGAAAACGGGCACCCCTAAAATTCTCGGCCGTGCGATGCCGGATGCTATGCGGATCGGGCCGCGGCCAGTTCGGCGATGATCGGACAATCCGGCCGCTCGTCGCCTTGGCAGCGCTCGGCCAGGTCGATTAGCGTGTCGCGCAGCGCCGTCAACGCCTCGGCTTTGCGCTGAAACTCATCGGCGCGGGCAAGGGCAAGCCGCTTCACCTCCGCGCTGGCACGGCCGGTATTGGCCCAAAGGCTGAGCAACGTGCGGATCTCCTCGATCGGGAAGCCGAGATCGCGGGCATTGGCGATAAACCGGAGGCGATGGAGGTCGCGCTCGCCATAGTCACGATAGCCAGCACCCCGACGCGCCGGCGCCGGGATGAGGCCGATCTTTTCATAATGGCGGATCATCCGCTCAGAGACGCCGCTCTGCCGTGACGTCTCGCCGATGTTCACAGTGCTTTCCGGTTGAGGCGCAGCGCGTTGGTGACCACGCTCACCGAAGAGAGCGCCATCGCCGCCGCCGCGATAATGGGCGAGAGCAGAATACCGAACAGCGGATAGAGCGCACCCGCCGCTACGGGCACGCCCGCGACATTGTAGATGAAGGCGAAGACGAGATTCTGGCGGATGTTCGACATGGTCGCTTGGCTGAGCCGCCGCGCCCGGACGATGCCAGTCAGGTCGCCCTTGAGCAGCGTGACGCCAGCGCTCTCGATCGCGACGTCGGTGCCGGAACCCATGGCGATGCCGACGTCGGCGGCGGCCAACGCGGGGGCGTCGTTGACACCGTCGCCGGCCATGGCGACGACCCGCCCCTCGCGCTTGAACCTGGCGACCACGGCGCTCTTCTGATCGGGCAGCACCTCGGCTTCGACCTCGTCGATGCCCAGGCGTCGGGCGACCGCTTCCGCGGTCGTGCGGTTGTCGCCGGTCAGCATGACCACGCGAATGCCCTCCGCCTTGAGCGCGGCGAGCGCTTCTGGTGTCGTGGCCTTCACCGGATCGGCGATCGCGAAGGCGCCGCCGACTGTGCCGTCGACCCCGATGAAGATCGCGGTGGCGCCATCCCGGCGCAGCGCGTCGGCCTGGCTGGCGAGCGCATCGGTCGCAACCCCTTCGTCGGCAAGGAACTGCGCATTGCCGAGGACGATGCGCCGCCCTTCGACCGTGCCGAGCGCGCCGCGCCCGGTCGGCGAGTCGAAGTCGATGACGTCGCTCGTGACGATGCCGCGATCCTTCGCGGCCTCGACGATTGCCAACGCGAGCGGATGCTCGGACGCCCGCTCGACCGAGGCGGCAAGACACAGCAGCTCGGCTTCGTCGAAGCCGGGCGCCGGCACGACCTGGGTGACGGCAGGCCGGCCTTCGGTCAGCGTGCCTGTCTTGTCGACGACGAGAGTGTCGACCTTCTCCATATGCTCGAGTGCTTCGGCATTTTTGATGAGGACACCGAGCCCGGCGCCGCGGCCGACCCCGACCATGATCGACATCGGCGTTGCCAGCCCCAGTGCGCAGGGACAGGCGATGATCAGCACGGCGACCGCCGCCACCAGCCCATAGGCGAAGCGCGGCTCGGGACCCCAGATGCCCCAGGCGATGAACGCGACGGCCGCGACCGCGATGACCACGGGCACAAACCAGCCCGACACCTGATCGGCCATGCGCTGGATCGGCGCGCGCGAGCGCTGCGCCTCAGCGACCATCTGGACGATGCGTGCGAGCATGGTATCGCGGCCGACCTTGTCGGCGACGATCACCAGCGCACCGGTCTGGTTGAGCGTGCCGCCGATCACTGTGTCGGCCTTTGCCTTGGTGACGGGCATGGATTCGCCGGTGACCATCGACTCGTCGAGCGAGGAGCGGCCGTCCTCGACTACGCCGTCGACCGGCACCTTCTCGCCCGGCCGCACCCGCAGGCGGTCGCCCACCGCAACCAGATCAAGGCTGATTTCCTCTTCGTTCCCATCAGAACCGATCCGGCGCGCGGTCTTTGGTGCAAGGTTGAGCAGCGCCTTGATCGCGCCCGAGGTGCGTTCCCGCGCGCGCAGTTCGAGCATCTGGCCGAGCAGCACGAGGACGGTGATCACCGCGGCCGCCTCGAAATAGACGGCAACCATGCCGTCCTCGCCGCGGAAGGCCGGCGGGAACAGCTGAGGCGCGAGCGTCGCGATGACGCTGTAGATCCAGGCGACCCCGGTCCCCATCGCGATCAGGGTGAACATGTTGAGGTTGCGGGTCTTGAGCGAGGCCCAGCCACGCTCGAAGAACGGCCAGCCCGCCCAGAGCACGACAGGCGTCGCCAGCACGAACTGGATCCATACCGAGGTCGACATCGGCACGAGGCGATGGATCGCGGGAAAGACATGCGCGCCCATCTCGAGGATCAGCACCGGGAGAGCCAGCACGAGGCCGACCCAGAAGCGCCGCGTGAAATCGACTAGCTCGTGGCTGGGGCCGCTGTCGGCGGTCACGGTCGCGGGTTCGAGCGCCATGCCGCAGATCGGACAGGACCCGGGATGGTCCTGGCGGATCTCGGGATGCATCGGGCAGGTCCAGATCGTGCCTTCGGGCGCCGCGACCGGCGGCGTCGGCGGGCCGAGATAGCGCTCGGGATCGGCGATGAATTTGGTCCGGCAGCCCGCGCTGCAGAAATGATAGCTTTCACCGCTATGCTCGGCGTGATGCGCCGTGGTCGCCGGGTCGACGGTCATGCCGCAGACCGGGTCCTTGACGCCGGTCGCCGCTTTAGCGGTGCCGTGGCCGCCGCAGCAACCGCCGCCATGCGCCGCTCCATGTGTCTCGTTCATCGCCTCGCTCCTTTCGACGCCTGACGATCTAGGGTCTGACACCGTGTCAGGGTCAATACGTAATCGCCTAAGCGGCCAAATCGGCGGGCCCGTTCGCTTGGCCGCCATCAGGCCGGGGAGCACGCCGTCGGCATTGGGCTGGGTATCGTCGATGCCATCGAGCCGCTGCACGGTCAGGCGGAAGGCGAGCCGCATGAGACCCGTGCTGTCGGCCATAATCGGCGATTACCAGGCGCCAATCCGGGCGCAGCATGGCAAGCATGGCGGCACGCCACCGCTTCTCCCGCGCCCACAGGCGGATCGCGCGATCATAGTCTTTCGTCGATCCAGTCCCGCGCGGCGGGGTGTACGATTGCATTGGCTTCTCCCAACGCGAGGCGTTCGAAACGATAAACTACATCGACATGGGTGGCGACAGTGTCCCCAGCCAGGCGACCAGCCCGAGAATGACGATCGCAAGACCGCCTTCGACGACGAGGCTCGCGCGCAGCAGCGCCTGCGCCCGTGGCGCGTCCTCTTCCTCGATCGCCTGCGCAAGTGCCGGGGTCAGGCGATAACGGTTGAGCGCGGCCAGGCCCAGCATGCCGGCGAAGAGCAGCAGCTTGGCGATGAGCAGCAGGCCGTAGCTCGACTGACCGAGCGAGGCGATGTTGCCCGGGCCGACCAGAAACCAGCCGTTCACCGTCCCGGTCAGGATCAGCAGGGCGACGATGATCGTGCCGACGAGGGAGAAACCCCGCAGGGCTTCCTCGGCCAGTGTGACCTGGTCCATGTCTTCAGCGGCGACATCATCGGTTGCGAGCCTGGGAAGAACCAGCGCGAGGAAGGCGGCAAGCGCGCCGACCCAGGCGCCGGCGGCGAGCAGATGGATGAGATCGGCCCCCAGTTGCAGCCAGCCCGCCTCGCCTTCGCCGGCCGCGCCATGCCCGCTCCAGGCGAGGGTCGCGAGTGCGACCGCGCCTGCCAGAGTGGAGGCGATGAAGGCAGGACGGGATTGCCGGCGATAGAAGGGGATGGAGAGCAGAAGAACGAGGAGCGCGACGAGGCGCGCCTTCAGCGCCGTTCCCATGGACGTGCCGTTGAACAGCTCTGCGACCATGGAAAGATCAGGCTGGGTGAGCGGCAGTCCGGTCATGGCCGCTGCCTGCAACGCGAACCCCAGCGCCGACAGCAGGAGGGCGAGACAGGCGAGACCGGCCACCATTGCTACCATCGGCAGATGCCGCTGTACCGTCCGGCCGCCGCCGGGCGCATAGAGCGCGAACAGCGGCAGGCCGAACAACAGGCCGAGATCGACGTAGAGCGCCCAGCGGACGGCGACGAGTGCCACGTCGTTCATGGCGTCACTTGACGGTAAAGGCGAGATTGCCCTGGATGCGGTGCGTGTCGGTCGAGACGACGTGCCAGGCGACCTGATAGCTGCCCGCCATGAGCGGCTTGGCGAGCGTCAGCACGAGCGTCTTGTCGCCTTCGACGGACGTCTTGAAGCCGGTTACCGCCATGCGGTGGTTGGGCATGCCGGGCATGCCGGTCATCACGATCTCGGCGCCCGACAGCTTCGGCATCAGACCTTCACTGAAGGTGAGCGTGATACGCGAAGGCGCCGAGACGCTGGCGTTCGCGGCGGGCGTCGAGGACACAAGCTTGGGATGCGCGTAGGCCGGAGCAGAAACACTCAGGCCGACGGCGGCGATAACTGCGAGAGGCGAAAAGAAACGCATTGGAACATTCTCCTGTAGATCCCATGAGACAATACGCAGCCCGAGCCCCCACCCCTCGCAATTATTCTTTTCAATCTACAGCAAGGGTTCCTGGACCATCGTGCGTATTGAAGGATGAAGACGGAGAAGCACCATGGATGAACTTGACCACCTGCTCTCGCGGTTGCGCGATGCGCCTCTCGATCCCAGGCTCGGCGGCCTGGAAAGCCGGGTCATGGCGGAAATAGCGCGCATCCGGGCCATACCAAGCCTTGGCGCTATGACGTTCGGCATCGCGGCCGCAACCGCGCTGTTCATCGGAATTGCCGGCTCGGCAGTTCCGACACGGTCTGCTGATGCCAAACCGCTATCGCCCTTCGATGCTCGGCTCGCGCTTGCGCCCTCGACGCTGCTGAGCTCGCAGTGATGCGCGACCGCCGCCGGCTCCTGCTCCTCGTCCTGGTGACCTTCGCCGCGGCGATCGCTGGCGTTGTCATTGGCCGCGTCTATGTGGTTCCAGTGCGCCCGGTCGAAAATGAGCTGCACGAGCTGCTCCATCGCGATCTGAAGCTGAATTCAGCGCAACACAGCCGACTCGAGACAATCGAGAAGAACTACGCGATCCGGCGTCAAGCGCTGGAGGCCGAATTGCGCGCCGACAATGCGCGTCTCGCGGAAGCGATCGAAGCGGAGCATGGCTATGGCCCGCAAGTCGCAACTGCGGTGGATCGCTCGCACCAGGCCATGGGCGCGCTGCAGAAAGAAACACTTGAGCATATCTTCGCGATGCGGGCCGTGCTGCGCCCGGATCAGACGGACAAATTCGACGACGCCGTGGTGAAAGCGCTGACGGCCAAATCCGAATGACCGCGTGCCTCCCCGACTGCTCGGACGGGGAGCTCGCGGCTCTGGCGCTTGGAGGCCGGCAAGCGGCCTATGGCGAGCTGGTCCGCCGGCATCAAGGTTGGGTTCACCGGCTCGTGCGCAGCCATGTCGGATCTATGGATGAGGCATTGGATGTCACCCAGGCGAGCTTCGTCGCGGCCTTTGCCGCACTCAACCGCTATGACGTAACCCGACCCTTCCAGGTCTGGATGTCCCGGATTGTCATCAACAAATGCCATGACTGGCGGCGTCGGCGAGCGGTTCGAAATTTCTTTGCCCTAGCCCTACCGCTCGGCGAGGCGGACGGCGTCGCCGACGACGCACCGCTGCCCGATCAGGCGATCGGGGCCGAACAGCAGCTCGCGCAAGCAATGAAAGCGATTGCTGCCCTGCCGTCTTCCCTCAAGGACACGCTTATTTTGCGGACGATCGACGAGAAATCGGAAGCCGAAACCGCCGAGATCCTCGGCATCTCCCAGAAGGCCGTCGAGACCCGCCTCTACCGCGCCCGGGCGCGCCTCGCGGAAAGTTTGAAGAAAGTTTGAGGGGCAGGCGGGTGGGCTGCGTATTTCCAATAGGTCCGCCCTCTTTCCGCAAGCTGAGACAAACCGAATGATTTCTGCCCTCGACCGCCGCCAGTTCCTTCGCGGCGCGGCCCTCGCCGGTGGTGGCGCCGCATTATCAGCCTGGCTGCCTGCCTGGGCGCAGACCATCTCGCCGGGGATGCGACCGACGCTACCGACCGTGTCGGGCGAAGACATCACGCTGACCATCGCCCGGCAGTCGATGAGCATCGACGGGCGCCAGTTCCGCGCAATCGGTCTCAACGGCACGGTCCCCGCCCCGCTGATCCGGCTGCGCGAAGGCCAGCGCGTGCGGCTCAACGTCGTCAATCAACTCGAGGAGGACAGCTCGATCCACTGGCACGGGCTGATCCTGCCGGCCAATATGGACGGCGTGCCGGGCGTGTCTTTTCCGGGCATCAAGCCGGGATCGAACTACCTCTACCAGTTCCCCGTCGTGCAAAGCGGCACCTACTGGTATCACAGCCATTCGGGCCTGCAGGAGCAGGAAGGCCATTACGGCCCGATCATCATCGACCCCGCCGGTGCCGATCCGGTCGCCTATGACCGCGAGCATGTCATCGTGCTCGCCGATCACAGCGCACTCTCGCCGCAGGCGATCTTCCGGCGTCTCAAGGTCAACCCCGGCCATTTCAACTTCCAGCGCCAGACGCTGGCCGGGCTGCTCTCGGGCAAGGACCAGCCACTCAAGGACCGGCTCGACTGGGGCCAGATGCGGATGGACCCCGCCGACATCTCCGATGTCACCGGATCGACCTACACCTATCTCGTCAATGGCCATGGTCCGATGGACAACTGGACCGCGCTCTTCACCCCGGGCGAGCGGGTGCGGCTGCGCGTCATCAATGCGTCGGCGATGACCACCTTCAACGTCCGCGTACCCGGCCTGCCGCTCAGCATCGTCCAGGCCGACGGGCAGAATGTGGTGCCCGTCACCGTCGACGAGTTCCAGATCGGTGTCGCCGAGACCTACGACGTCGTTGTCAGCCCAGGCGAGGACAAGGCCTATACTCTTGTCGGCGAGGCCATCGACCGCTCGGGTATGGCGCGTGCCACGCTCGCGCCGCGCGCCGGCATGGCTGGCGAGGTGCCTCCCTTACGCAAACGGCCGCTCGCCGACATGAAGGACATGGGCATGGACATGTCCTCGATGCCGGGCATGGAAGGCATGGACATGTCGGGCGGCGCTATGCGGGGCGTCGATCCGACGGCCGAGAAGAACGCGTCCGCGCGCCTCGCGACCGGCGCGGCGGCAGCGATGGCGACCATGGACAACAGCGCCATGGCGGGCATGGATCATTCGGGGATGGATCATTCCGCGATGAGCGGGATGGATCATGGATCGATGGCCGGCATGGACCACGGCGCGATGGGCGCCGATGGCCAGATGGCGGGCATGGATCATGGCGGGCACGCGATGGGTTCGATGAAGATGCGCGACTTCTCGAACGCGCCGCAGGTGAAGCGCGATCCGAGCGTCCAGACCATCTCGCCGATGCCCGTCGACCGCACCGGCGAGCCCGGCCAGGGCCTCACCGACGTCGGCCACAAGGTGCTCGTCTACAAGGATCTGATGGCGCTCGAGCGCAATCCAGACGTGCGCGCGCCGAGCCGCAGCATCGACATCCACCTCACCGGCAACATGGAGCGGTTCATGTGGTCGTTCGACGGCGAGAAAATGTCGGACCATCACGAGCCGATCCCGTTCATCGAAGGCGAGCGGGTGCGCGTCAATCTCATCAACGACACGATGATGGGGCATCCGATCCACATCCACGGCCATTTCTTCGAGCTGGTGACCGGGCATGGCGACCATGCGCCGCGCAAGCACACCGTCATCGTCCAGCCCGGCGGCAAGGTGAGCTGGGACTTCACCGCCGACGCGGTCGGGGACTGGGCCTTCCACTGCCATCTCCTCTACCACATGCATGCAGGGATGATGCGGGTCGTGAGCGTGCGTCCGAAGGGAGACGCGCAATGACCCGCATCCTCACGCCGCTGGTGAGCGCGATCGCCCTTCTCGCCGCCGCACCCGCCTTTGCCCAGGATCATTCGATGCACGACATGCCCGGCATGGCGCCGCCGGGCGGGGCGCGGCCGGCGCAGGAGAAAAAGAAGGACAAGGCCGCCGCGCCGCGCCCCAAGCCCACTGCCAGGCCGCGCGCTCAGAAGCCAGCGCCGGACACCATGCCGGCAATGGACCATTCGCAGCACCAGACCACTCCCGCGGCGCAAGCAAATGCGGCCGGTCAGCCGCAATCCACGTCTCCCGCAATGCCGGAGATGCCGGGCATGGACCACTCCCAGCATCAGGACGGCGCGATGCCCGACATGCCCGGGATGGACCATGCGCAGCATGGCCAGACAGCGACGCCGGGAACGCCCGCCATGCCCGGCATGCAAATGACCGGCACCGCACTTCCGGCCGGCAATGCGCCCCCGCCGCCGCCCCCAGGCGACCACTTCGCCGATCGGGATTTTCCCGGCGGCGAGATGGCGCGCTCGCGCGACATCATGATGAAGGACAGCGGCGGCAACAATTTCGGGCAGGTGCTGCTCAACCTGTTCGAGTATCAGGCGCATAGCGGCCGCGATGGCTATCGCTGGGATGGCGAAGGCTTTTACGGCGGCGACATCAACCGCCTCTGGCTCAAGAGCGAGGGCGAAGGCGAGTTCGGCCGCGGCATCGACAGCGCCGAGGTGCAGGTGCTCTACAGCCGGGCCATCGACCCCTATTTCAATCTTCAGGGCGGTATCCGCCAGGACTTCGGCCGCGGGCCCGACCGCACCTACGCGACGATCGGCGTCGAGGGCCTGGCTCCTGGCATGTTCGAGGTCGAAGGCGCGCTGTTCCTCTCGACCAAGGGCGATGTTCTGGGCCGGGTCGAGGGCTATTACGACCAGCGCATCACCCAGCGCCTGATCTTGCAGCCGCGCGCCGAGGTCAATTTCGCCGCGCAGGATATTCCGGAGAACGACATCGGTTCGGGGCTGGTCAACATAGAGCTCGGCGCGCGCCTGCGCTACGAATTCAGCCGCCAGTTCGCACCTTACATCGGCGTTTCCTATCTGCGCAAAGCCGGAGACACGGCGCGGCTGTCGAGGCTTGCGGGCGAGGACGTCCATGCCACCAGCTTCGTCGCCGGCGTTCGCTTCTGGTTTTAGCATCAGGACGGCTGATGGCGGGGGCGAACAAGAGAGCGGGGCGTTACACTCATACCCAGGTCGGCCGGCGCCGAGCGAAGGAGATACGCCATGGACCATTCGTCCCACATGAACACCCGGAAGATGGGTGCCTATTGGAGCCTTGCCGTTCAGACCGTCATCAGCGGCGTCATCATGTATCTGGTGATGTTCGTCATGATCGACGGGCTCGACAGCTTCTACAACAACCTCAACATGCTCTACATGACGCTGATGATGGTCGCACCGATGGTGGTGCTGATGATCCTCGCCATGCGACACATGTTCGTGTCGAAGGCCGCCAACATCGCGCTGATCGCCGCGTCGCTGGTCGCCTTCTTCGGCAGCTTTGCACTCATCCGCACCCAGACCACGATCGGCGACACGGCCTTTCTGCGCTCGATGATCCCGCATCATTCCGGGGCGATCCTGATGTGCCAGGAAGCAAAGCTCAGCGATCCGGAAGTCATCCGGCTTTGCGAAGCGATCAAGCGCTCGCAGCGGCAGGAAATCGACGAGATGAAGGCCATACTCGCGCGGCGCTGAGTGGCACGGTCGGGCTACGCCCGGATACGTGCGCCCGGCCAGGTATGTGAGCCGGCCGATGGTCGACACGAGGCGCGGGGCGGACGAGATTGCCAGGGAGGTGGTGCGGCTTGCGCCGTTGTTCCTGCGACAGGCTGGCGGCCATGTCCTGACGCTGCTCGATCCTGCCGGGATCGTGCTGAGCTATAATGAAGAAGGCGAGCGTGCCGAATGCTGGCCCCTCGATCGCGTCCTGGGACAGCCCCATGACCTGTTCTACCCGCCCGACGAGATTGCGGCCGGCCGCCCGTGCGCAGACCTGGCGGCCGCCCTTCACGAAGGCACGCTGGAGCGCGAAGCGTGGCGGGTCTGCGAGAACGGAGCGGAGTATCTCGCGCGCCTGACGATCAGCGCCCTGTTCGAAGGCGACGCACATCGAGGCTTTGCCTGCATCAGTCGCGATGTCACCGACGAGGCGGCGGTCCGGGCGTCAATCGAGACCCGCGAGCAGCATCTCCAGTCGATCCTGGCGACCGTCCCCGATGCGATGATCATCATCGACGAGACCGGCGACATCACGTCGTTCAGCGCGGCCGCCCAACGCCTGTTCGGCTATTCGGAAACCGAGCTCGTCGGCCGCAACGTCTCCTGCCTGATGCCCCAGCCCGATCGCGACCGGCATGACGAATATATCGCGCATTATCTCCAGACCGGCGAGCGCCGGATCATCGGCCTCGGCCGCGTCGTGGTCGGCCAGCGCCGCGACGGCTCGACCTTCCCGATGCAGCTGTCGGTTGGCGAGGCCGGTGAAGACGGGCAGCGGTTGTTCACCGGCTTCATCCGGGATCTCACCGCCAAGGAGCAGGATGAGCTCAGGCTCAAGGAACTGCAGGCAGAGCTGGTCCATGTCTCCCGGCTGAGCGCGATGGGCACGATGGCCTCGACCCTCGCGCATGAGCTCAACCAGCCGCTTGCCGCGGTCGCGCTCTATCTCGAGACGATCCGCGACATGCTCGACGAGCGGGACGACGAACCCTTCGTGTCGCTACGGTCGGTGATGGATGATGCGGCACAGGAAACGCTGCGGGCCGGCCATATCGTCCGGCGCCTGCGCGATTTCGTCGCCCGCGGCGAGGTCGACAAGAGCCTCCACGATCTGCCGCAGGTTGTCGCCGAGGCGAGCGAGCTCGCGCTGGTCGGTGCACGCGAGCGCGGCATCCGCAGCTTCTTCGCGGTCGATCCCGCCGCGACGCCGGTTCTCGTCGACAGGGTGCAGATCCAGCAGGTGCTGGTCAACCTGATGCGCAACGCCATCGAGGCGATGGCGGCGTGTCCTGTTCGCGACCTCAAGGTAGCGACCAGGTTGCGCCCTGACGGGCTGATCGAGGTGACCGTGGAGGATACCGGCCCCGGCATCGCCGACGAGGTCCGGGAGCAGCTCTTCACGGCGTTCAAGTCGACAAAGGCCGACGGCATGGGCCTCGGCCTTTCGATCTGCCGGACCATCATCGAAGCGCATGGGGGCCGTATCTGGATGGAGCGCCCCGACCGCGGCGGCGCGCGCTTTCATTTTACCTTGATCCATGCGCGGGCGGAGGAGGAACATGGGGGATAGACGCGTCATCCATCTGGTCGACGACGAGGAGAGCATCCGCAAGGCGGCGAGCTTTGCGCTCAAGACCGCGGGCTACGACGTCGTGACCTATGCCTCGGGCGTGGAGTTTCTCAAGGAGGCGAAGTCGGCGGCCGTCGGCTGCGTCATCCTCGACGTGCGCATGCCCGAGATGGACGGTCTCGAGATTCAGGCCGCCATGGCAGCACGCGGGGTCAATATGCCGGTCATCGTCCTGACCGGCCATGGCGACGTGTCGGTTGCGGTGCAGGCCATGAAAGGCGGCGCGGTCGACTTTCTCGAGAAGCCCTTCGAGAAAGCCGCCCTGCTCGGCGCCGTCAGCCGCGCGTTCGCGCGTCTCGACGATGTCGACCTTCGCACTCTGGAAACCTCTGAAGCCGGCGTGCGGGTCGCTGCACTGACGCCCCGGGAGCGTGAAGTGCTGGAAGGGCTGGCGAACGGCCTGCCCAATAAGACGATCGCCTATGACCTGGGCTGTTCATCGCGAACGGTCGAGGTCCATCGCGCGAGCCTGATGGCCAAGCTCGAGGTCCGCAATTTGTCCGAAGCCCTGCGGATCGCCTTTGCCGCGGGCATGGGCCGCAAGCCGAAGTGACTGCGACCTCTACGTAGCGACGGGACGAGGCGCGATATGCGATCGATGGTGCAATCGTCACACGGGTGTCCGCTTCTCGCAATGCCATCGGTCCGTTCCACTCAGCATGATGGCAGATACACCATCCTCGTCTCCGACGACGATCCCGGCGTGCGGCGTGGCCTCCAGCTGCTGCTGAGATCGCGCGGCTATGCCGTGTGGGGATATACGACCGGCCACGCGCTGTTGGCCGACCCCCGCGCGAAGGAGGCAGACTGCGTCATCCTCGACTATCGCATGCCCGACATCGACGGATTCGCGATGCTGCGTCACCTTCGCGAGATCGGATGGTCGGGACGCGCGATCATGATCTCAGGCTTTCATGACACGCTGCTGGCCTCGCGGGCCGCTGAGGCGGGCTTCGATCATGTTCTCGCAAAGCCGCTGATCGGCAGGGCTTTGCTCGAAGCGTTGGACCGGCACCGCATCGAGACGCTTCGAAAGCATTGAATTGTGGCGGCCGGCCCCCGGCAGCCTCAGCCCGGCGCGATGTGGAAAGCCGATCTGCGCCGTCAAAGCCAGTGGCTACGTTTGAACCGGATGTAGAGCCCAATGCAGACCGCAGCGATGACGCCGAGGATGACGAAATATCCCCATTGCGTCTTCAGTTCGGGCATATTCTCGAAATTCATGCCGTAGATTCCGGCAATCGCGGTAGGCACCGCGAGGATCGCAGCCCGGGCGGCAAGCTAACGGGTGATCGCACCTTGGCGCTGCTGTTCGAGCAGGTGACTCGCCTCGAACACCGAGATCAGGATGTCGCGGATGCCGGTGATGGCGCTCTCAACCCTGAGCATGTGATCGTCGAGCTTCGAAATCTGGTGGCCGTTGTCGGCACCTTCCATGGCAAGCGGGTGAAGGCCGTAATTCCCGGCGATGTCGGCAAGTTCTGTTTCGCTGGGCTGGGACATTTTGATCCACACGAAGTCATCCTTGCCGACGTGCTCGCACGCCGGATCGATCAGGGTCGCCGGCCGTAGCCGTTTGCCATTGTGACAAAGAACGGCGGCGGCGACCGGAAGCCGTGTGCCTCGCCTATTGAGACGCGCGCACAAACACTCGTCATTCTTCAAGCCCAATCGCAGGAAGAAGAAGGCGGCGCGCAGCAATTCGAGCGAGAGCTTATAGAAAATGCGGCGGAGCGTTGGGTTTCGCAGAAGGCCGCTCCCGTTCATGACGCGCGTGGCTGGGCGGCGCGCTGCCACATCAAGGGCACGCAGACTGCGAAGGTCTGCGCACCCTTGATTGGCGACCGCGAGGGTTTTCCTCTCTTGCGATGGTACCAAGCGATTGCCCGTGTGGCGCCTCTGCAATCGTGTCGGATGACTATACCTAAGTATCGGATAACGGCGCTGACGACAGGGTTGCCGGGCCCCGGTGAGGCGCGTCGCACCGCGCGGAGACGAAAGCTGGAAGACGGAAAAGCTCAACTGTCGAAAGCGACCGAGCGCGCGAGCGCTTCCTGGGACTGCAGAAAGGCGAGCCGCGATTGCAGCGCCGCCTGGACAACGCCGAAAGCGTCACCCCCCAGAGTCACGCGCAGCGGCGGATGGTCGCTGGTTGCGACATCAACGATCCCTTGCGCGATCTTTTGCGGGTCGAGCGTGTAGAGCTCGTTTCCGGCGGTCTCGAACATCTTGCGGATATGGCCGGCGGGCGTATCGCGATACGCGGCGATCTCGCTGGCGAATTGCAGATTGTGGCTGAAGCTGGTGCGCGCCCCGCCCGGCTCGATCAGTGTCACGAACAGGTTGAAGGGTTCAAGCTCCTGGCGGAGGCATTCGCTGAAGCCCTCCAGGCCCCATTTGGCCACATGATAGAGACTGCTCGTCGGAAGCGAGCCCTGACCACTAGCGCTGGAGATCTGGATGATCCGGCCGCTCCCGCGCAGCCGCATGGCGGGGACAAAGGCGCGGGTGATGTGGATGGGCGCCATGAGATTGAGCGCGATCTGGCCTTCGACCTCGGCGTCCGACATCTCTTCGGTGGCGCCGATCACGCCGCCGCCGGCGTTGTTGACCAGAATATCGACGGGTCGACGCGCCTGCGCCCGGGCCACGACCGCAGCAATATCGTCCTTGACCGTAACGTCGAGCGCTTCGACGCGCAGCTGGCTCGGATATTTCGCCGCGAGATCATCGAGGCTTTCGGGCTTGCGGGCCGTCGCGGTAAGGTCGTCGCCAGCGGCCAGGATCAGTTCGGCCAGATGGCGGCCGATGCCGCTGGACGCGCCCGTGAGAAACCAGTGATTGGACATATGTTACTCCATATATTACCAACTGGTAGGTAACTTGAAACCTGGAATGCGTCAATGCTTGGAGGTGTGATGAAGCAACGAACCCGGCGGAATGCCGCACAGAGCCGCGAGACGCTCCTGGCTGCAGCGACCGAGGAGTTCGCGTCCCATGGGCTGGCGGGCGCGCGGATCGACCGGATTGCGCAGGCGGCGGGTATCAGCAAGCCGATGCTCTACACCTATTTCGGGGACAAGGAGGCGCTCTTCGATGCCGCGCTGACGCAGGAAGTGATGGACGCGGCGCAGGCCGATCGCTTCGATCCCAATGATCTTGAGGGTTATGCGGGGCGCACCTATGACTTGCTGGTCGAACGCCCGCGCCTGTGGAGGCTGCTGACCTGGCATCATTTGGAGCGTGGCCAGGATGTTCTGATGCTCCCGGCCGGCGAGGTCCTTCTCGGGGAGAAGCTGGACGGGATCGCAGCGGCGCAGGCCGAGGGGCGGATCGTCGCCGACTTCACGCCCCTGGATGTCGTCCGGCTTGTCGCCGCCCTCACCCAGCTCTGGTGCATGACCGGAGCTGCACGCGACGCTGCCGAGCACGCGGCGCGCCGGGCGACGATCATGCGGGCGGTGGGGCGACTGCTGCGCGTGTGATCGTGCGAGGCGCGAGCTGCACGCCCGCGCGCCGACCGGGACACAGCAAGCATTTTTCGCAACCTGCCGTACTGCCCAGCGGCAAAATCAGGGCGGCTCATGCACAAGCCGGCCCGTCGGCTCCGCGGATGCGATCGACGTTCGAGGACTGCGCCGCCACTGCCGAACCGGATTGGATCATCGCCAAGTGACCCAGTGGCTGCGCGACGATCTCAGGTCGCCGGACTCGTCGCACGACGTTTCGTCAGGAGTCGTTTCATCTGCCTCAAAAGGCGAACCTGCGGCTCAATCCGGAAGAAGGCGCGACACATCCAGGAAACGAGGATCAAATGCGGTCCGCATCGGTATTACTTTCCCTGGCGCGTGCAAGCTCAGCAAAGGACTAATGTTCCCGGAGCATCTCTAGCGCTATACCTAGGTATATCACGCCGACACCAATAACATGTGATCATGCCGCTTCGCATTCTTGCCGGCCAAATGTCCCGATCATCAAATCGAAGCGTGCGAGGCTGTATTACCATATGATATTCTATCTCCTATCTCAGCAGCTTTGCAAATGAGCGCTCGCAAAAATATCTCTTCAGTCATGAGGGTTCGACGTCTGGCGTGCGTATTATAGCTATATCTATATCTAAATTTCACGAGAATAAGGTATTGGAAAAACAGGAAAAATACTGTTGACCTGTATATACAACTGATGTTGTCTGTGGCTGTTCTAAAACGTCAGGGGGATTGCACATGACCATCAGGATGGCCCTGCTCGGCAGCGCCGCCATCGTCGCGGGCTGCGCCGCGCCGGCTCTCGCTCAGGCCGATCCGACACCGCAGCCAAAAGCACAAGTCCTGGGGGATGACAGCGACATCGTCGTTACCGGCTCACGAATCCGTCGGCAGGATCTGGCCGGGGTTGGACCGGCCACCGTGGTCACCGCCGAGCAGATCCAAAATACCGGCATCGTCAATATCGAAACCGCCTTGCAGCGTTTGCCGGCCAATGCCGGCTTCGCGGGCAACCAGACATCGGCCTACTGGACCAACAACGGTTATGGCACTGCTCAGGTCAATCTGCGCGGCCTCGGCATCAAGCGCACACTCGTGCTCCTCAACGGCCGACGTCTCGTCGCGGGCGGCACCGGCGCCAATTCCTCACCCGATCTCAACATGATCCCGGTCGTGGCGCTGGCACGCACCGATGTCCTCAAGGATGGCGCGTCCGCTATCTACGGGGCCGATGCCATGGCCGGCGTGGTCAACCTTGTCACGCGCACCGATTATGAAGGCCTGGGTCTCAGCGTCCGACAAGGCATTACCGAGCGCGGCGACGGCTCCGATCTCACCGCGGACCTACTTTGGGGCATTCGCAACGATCGTGGCGGGTTCATGGCAGCAGTCACCTACCAGAAGACCAGCGCCGTCAACATGGCCTCGCGTGCGCCCTGCTCGCTCGCTGAAACGACGCCGGGCTCGCTGAGCTGCGTCAACAGCGCCTCGACGATCGGCGGACGCGCGGTGCTGCCCAACGGCCAACAGATCAACTTCAACCAGGTACCCGGAGGGAACGGGAACTTCTACGAGCCTTACAGTCCCGCCAAGCACAACTTCAACTCGAACCCGTTTCTCAATGCGGTCAGCCCAGTCGAGCGCGTCAGCACGGCCTTCTTCGCGGACTATGCGCTGACCGACGGTATCCAGGCGTTCGGCGAGTTCCTCTATACGTTCCGCAAGTCGAATCAGATCGCGACACCCGGCACGCTGCGCAATCTCTCGATACCAGCCAGCAATCCGACCAATCCGACCGGCCAGAACCTGGTCCTGGCCCAGCGCCGCCTCGCCGAACCCGGCGCGCGCCACTTCTTCCAGGAGACCGATACCTGGCAAGGCACCTTCGGGCTGCGCGGCAAGCTGGCGAACGACTGGGCCTGGGAAGTCGCGGGCAGCTTCGGGCGTAACACGGCCGTCGACGGCTCGACCAACATCGCCAATCTCGAGCGCGTCGCGAACACGCTCGACAGGAGCAAATGCTCCAGCACGGCGGGCGCGGCCATCCCCTGCGGTGACTATCTTGGGTTCGGAGACCTGACACCTCAGGTTCTGGATTATATTCTGTTCACCTCGCGCGATCGCGGAGGCAACGAACTCGGCACGGTCACGGCTGACCTCAACGGCGATCTCTTCTCCCTTCCAGCCGGCGCGGTGTCCTTCGCCACCGGCGTGGTCTATCGGCGCGAAAAAGGCTGGCGCGATCCCGACCCGTTGACGGTGCTCGGCGTGGCGAACGTCAATCAGCAGGATCCTATTTCGGGCTCGAGCACCGCCAAGGAAGCCTATCTCGAGCTATCGGTGCCGGTGCTTGCCAACACAGCTTTCGCCAAGGCGCTCACGCTCGATGGCGCAGTCCGCTACTCAGACTATAATCTCTTCGGGAGCGACTGGAATTACAAGCTCAGTGCCGACTGGGTAGTCAATGACAGCATCCGTCTGCGCGGCACTTATGGGACGGGCTTTCGCATTCCCAACGTGCCGGAGCTTTTCGGCGGCGTCTCGGAAGGCAATCTGACCACGACCGATCCCTGCTCGCGCTACACCTCCAGCGGCAACGTGACCTTGATCGCCAATTGTCAGGCGTCCGGTGTGCCGGCCAACTATACGCAGCTCGGCACCACGATCCTCACCACAGTGGGCGGTAACCAGAGCCTTCGGCCCGAAAGCTCCACGACCTGGACCGTTGGTACGGTGATATCGCCGCGCGGCATCATCCCAGGGTTGTCGCTGACGGCAGACTGGTTCGACATCAAGATCAAGGACGCGATCCGGGCCATTCCCGGCTCGACCAAGCTCGCAGTCTGCTATGCGAGCCAGAACCTGTCGCACCCGTTCTGCAGCGACTTTACGCGCAGCGCGCTGACCGGCGAGGTCACTTACCTCTCCGCCCAGCCCATCAACACCGGCCGCGAGGAGATGAATGGTCTCGATCTGGGTCTGGTGTACAGTGGTGCGGTGGGCGAGGTGAAGATCTCCTTGGATCTCAACATGACCTATCTCAACAAATATGTCGTAAACCCCTTCCCCGGCGGCGCGCCGATCTATTTCGACGGGTTTATCGGGGGCGGCAATGGCGGCTATCCGAAATGGCGTGGTTATGGCGTGCTGACGGCGGAAAAGGACGGCATCAGCGCGACCTGGTCGACACAATGGATCGGCAAGGCGACCGACTTCAACGCATCGGCCGGCGACATCGGCTACCGCACGCCGAACGTCTTCTACCACAATCTTCAGCTTGCCTTCGCGATCGACGAGAAGACACGTTTCCAGATCGGGGCCGATAATCTGTTCGACCGCAAGGCGCCCTATATCCAGAGCTTCACCGATGCCAACACCGACACGATGACCTATGATCTGCTCGGACGGCGCTTCTACGCCGGCTTCCGAACCGCGTTCTGAAGGGCAGCACATGGCAATTCGCTGGCCTTTGGTCATCCGCCGGACGCACAAGTGGCTGGCCCTGATCGTCGGCGTCCAGGTTCTGCTCTGGACGCTGACCGGCTTCTATATGGTGGCCGTCCATATCGACATCATCCATGGCGACGATCTGGTCCGCCCACCGGTCGTCGCCCCCATCGACCTTGCGAGCTTCGTCCCGCCGGCGCGGATTGTTCAATCGGCTCCCGACGCGTCCGAGATCCGCCTGCAACGGTTCATGGATCAGCCCGTCTGGCGCGCGCAAACCCCGGGTGGTCCAAGACTCTTCGATGCAGGTTCGGGACAGCCCATCCCCGATTTGAGCGAGGCACAAATCCGCGCCGCCGCTCGGCGCATCTACAGCGGCACCGGGGACATCGTCGCAGCCCGGCTGCTGACGACGGCGCCACTGGAAATGCAGGCGCGCAAGCCTCCCTATTGGCAGGTCGAATTCGATGCCTGGAACCGGCCAACCCTGTATCTCTCTCCGCAGACCGGTGAGCTGATCTCGCGCCGCCATGCGCTGTGGCGCGTGTTCGATTTCGCGTGGATGCTGCACATCATGGACTATGACGATCGCTCCGACGTCAACAATCCGCTGCTGCGCGTGGCGACCTGGAGTGCCCTTGCCATGGCGCTGGCCGGGGCTTGGCTGCTGCTTTGGTCGTTCCCGCGGCGCAGGAAGAAGAAGGCATGAAGAAAATCCGGTTCACCCCGCTCTTTTTTCGGCGCATCCACAAATGGGTCGGCCTGATCCTGGGCGTGCAGTTTCTCCTTTGGGCTCTGAGCGGCTCGATGATGGCCTTGCTCGATCAGGAGAAGGTCGGCGGACACAGTGCGCAGGCCAGCCATCAGCACGCCCTACCTGCCGGTGACTATATTGCGCCGGCAAAGCTCGCTCTTGATGGTCCCGTGCTCGGCATCGCCTTGCGGTCCCTTGCCACACGCCCCGTCTACGAGCTTCGATCCACCACGGGCACGCGGCTAATCGACGCGACGAGCGGCGCCCCGGTTCGGGTCGACGAGCAGGTCGCGCGCGACGTCGCGACGATGGTGAATGAAGCACCGATCCGCAAGGCAACGTTGCTCGCCGAACCGAATGTGGAAGCGCGCGAGCACGAAGGCACCATGTGGCGACTGGATTTCGCGGACGCAGAGAACAGCAGCGCCTACATCTCCGCCGACACCGGCCGATTCCTGGTCATGCGCGGCGACACATGGCGCACCTGGGATTTCTTCTGGATGCTCCACAATATGGACTATGTGAACCGCACCAGCTTCAATCACCCGCTGATCGTCTTCGTTGCGTTCGGTACTTTGTGGCTGTCGGGGACGGGCTTCTACCTGCTGTTTAAGAGCTTCAGTCGCGCCGACGTGCGATGGTTGCGGCGCAGGCGCAAATCGGCCGTCAAGTTGGGCGCGGGCTGATCGCTAGGTCCCAACAGAAAAAGCCGCCGATAGCTCGAACCGATTGCCCGGGTGCGTGAGCCAAGCGTGCGATACGAGACGTCCGCGACTCCAGGTTCTGCGCGTCATCATTAGCACTGGTTCTCCTTCAGCGAGGCCCAGCATTGTTCGCATGGCTGTATCCGGCATCGCCGCGCACACCCGGTGCTCTACTCGCTCGAGCGGGGCAACACGTGTCAGATATTCATTCGGCGTCGAGGCGCTGAAATCCCTCTCTCCGTAGCGTGGCGCAGCAGATGCCAGTACAAAGCGCTCCTCGACCTGAATTGGGAATTCGGTCTCGTGATGGACGATAAGCGAATGGAAGAGGCGCGTGCCCAAGCCGACTTCCAGCAGAGCTGCCCTTTCCGCATCAGCCCGTATCTCGATATTATAAATGACGCGCGCGCGATAGGCGTGGCCCCTGCCGCGCACCTCCTCCGCGATGTTGCGGATCTCGATCAGCTGCCCGATCGGCCGGGGCTCGGCGACAAAGCTGCCCCGCCCCGCCCGCCGTACCACGACACCGGCCGATTGCAGTTCCCGCAACGCCCGGTTTGCGGTCATGCGCGAGACTTTGAACGTCTCGACGAGCTCGGCCTCTGACGGCGTCTGGTCGCCGGGCTTCAGGCGACCTTCCCGGATGTCCTCGAAAATGCTGTCTTTGATCGCCACATAGCGAGGTTGCTTCTCCGCACCGGCAGCGTCGACCGCGGGTTCGCCCACAGAAGCAGCTTTCGTCCGGGGAGCGGATGCGCGGCTATGGGGGCGAGCGGGAGCATGCATCAAATGACTATACAGGTGGGGGCGAGCAAGTCCCAGTCATTCAAACAGGAAATCACCAGCGAGAGCCGAGGCGTGCGTGATCAATGCCGCGCGAAGACCTTCTGGCCCGAACTGCCGAACGACACCACCGCATAGGGTTGGCGGGCGGCGCCTGCCACTTCCATGCCCTCCGAGCCGATCGGCATCCCCGCCACCGCAATGCCTCTGACGCCTACGGGACGGGTTGCCAGCAGGCGCTTGATATCGGCGACCGGGACATGGCCCTCGATCAGATAGCCATCAACCATCGCGCTGTGGCAGGATGCCAGCGTGCCCGGCATGCCGGCCCTCCGCTGAAGCGCCCCGCGCGACGCATCGTCGCGCATGACGACCGTGCGGCCCAGCTTCGCGCGAAGCGCCTGGGCCCACTTCTCACAGCATCCACAACCCGGGTCCCGGTGGACGACGACATCATTCGCCGCAAGCGCTGCGCCGGGCAGGGCGAGGAACAGCAAGGCGGCAGAAAGACGGGTCTTCATGAACGGCTCCCGGAAGCATGCGATAGGGTTCCTAATGATCTATACGCATTGATGCCCCCTACCCCTCATCACGCTGAAGATTTCACGATGGCGCGCGGCCTCCAGGCGAGCGGCAAGGACACAAGCAGCGCCAGCGACAGACCACCAATCCCCCACAAGACTAAGTGCTGCGCCCCGGGAGCGACGACGGCGATCGCCAGCGGCGCGAGCGCCTGCCCGATGCTGGCGGCGGAATGCTGGAGACCGAGCTTCAGACCCGAAGGGGCTGCCGCACCGCTGATCCAGAAGCTGGTGACCAATCGAAGGGTTGCCGAGCTCCAGCCGGCAGCAACGATGATCCCACTGAGTTCGGCCATGCTCGCGGCGACAGGGAACAGGAAGAGCGCCGCAGCCAGCAGGCCGAGCGTCAGCCCCGCAAGCCGCCTCGGCATGGTCACCAGCCAATCGAGCCTCGCATGGAAGATCTGTGCTGCCAGCATGCCCAATCCGCAGAGACTGAGCATCCAGGCGATCTCTTCGCGGCTCAGCGAAATGACGCTCCGCGTCACCAGGAGATTGACATGCATCGCCGCCAGCCCGCCGCCCGCGACGATCGTGACGAAAAGCAGGATCAGCGTCGCGCCGAGCGTCGGCGCGGGCAGGTCTCCGCCATCGATGCAAGGTGCACACCAGCGCGGCAGACGCACGGCGCAAAGCGCCGCCCCGACGGCACCGATGCCGAAAGCGAGGATCATGAGGGGAGCGCGGGGCAGGATCGCGGCCGAGACCTCCGCCACCAGCGGACCGGCGAGATCGCCCAGAAACAAGAAGGCGGTCAGCCAGGTGAAGCGCCGCGCCTGGTCCGCGCGCTCGTTTGCGGCAAAGCTCGCGCAGAGCAAGCCCAACGGTATGATGGCGGCCGACGCCATCCCCGCCACCAGGCGCAATGCATAAAGCTCAGGCAGCCCGACGAGGCCGATCGGCGCGGTCACCAGGGCGAGGATGACCAGCGCTGCGCGCAACATCGCCCGATAGTCGACCCGGTCCGCGATCCAGCCCCAGAGCGGCGCCGCCAGCAAGGCTGCCAGGGGATGGACCGCGGTCAGGCTCGCGACATGAAAATCATGAGCGCTTGACGATAGCGCGCCACGAGCCGGGTCGACCAGTGCCGGAAGGAAGGCGAGAATGGCCGTCTGTCCCGCCGACGCCGCAGCCGCCGCGAGCAACAAGACGAAAAAGGAGGCCGGCCAGCGACCGTTGGCTTGCGATCCAGCCTTGTCACGCGGCGCGTTCGCGGTCGACCCCTCGAGTGGCCATCCGCGGATCACCACCAGGCGCGCAAGCCGATCACCAGCCTGTGTTCGGAAGGCCCTTCCCCGCGCAGGCGACGGAAATCGGCCGTGCCGTCAAATGCGCGCTCCCAGACGAAGCCGATATAGGGCGCGAACTTGCGCGACACCTCGTAGCGCAACCGTCCACTCAGCTCGACATTGCTGAAGCCGCTGCCGAGCTGCCGATCGCTCGACCGCTTCGAATAGATATTGGTCTCCACCTGCGGCGTAAGGATCAACCGATTGGTGAACAAGACCTCATAGGACGCCTTGGCGCGCGCCGCGAGACGCCCATCGGTTCCTACATAGCCGGTGAGCTGGACGTCGAACCAATAGGGCGCCAGTCCCTCGACGCCGGCGGCCAGCCAGGTGGTCGCACCCTTGCCGAGATCCTGCCTGACCCCGAGCAGCGTGCCCCAGAACGGGTTCTTGCTGTGCCACCACAGCGCCTCGACGCTGCTCTCCGGATCGAGACGTTGGTCGCGGGAGTTCTTGAGCCCCTGGCTGCGCAGCCAGAGCTTGTCATTGTCCTGACCCTTGGTGACGAGCACGGTCCAGCCCACGCCCTGACCCTCGTTGCCGCTGGTGAACTCAAGCTCATCGACAAGTATCTTGGGGATTGAGAGCTTGTCGGCCATCTCATAGCCCGGCAGCGTCGAGTTGCGGTAGCCGTCGGCATAATCGTCCGAGTTGCGCGCGTCCGGCGGGGCCTGGCCGCCCTGCATCGAGCCCATGTCCATCGTGGCGCCGTTACCGGACGCCTTCGTGTCGGTCATATCCATGCCCGGCATGTCCATGCCCGCATGGTCCTGAGAGCCTTGCGCGGAAGGAGTGTGCGGAGCGGGAGTGGCCGTTTGGGCAGGGGTGGTGGCGGGCGACGGGGGCGAGGCATCCTGCGCGAGGGCGGGGGCCGTGATCGCCGGCGCCAGGAAGAGGGCAGCGCCAAGAGCGATGCCGCGCGAGGGGAAAATCCGGATCATGCGACCACCACCTCCCGGAACATGCCGGCCGCCATGTGATAGAGCAGATGGCAATGGAAGGCCCATCGGCCCATGGCGTCGGCGGTGACGCGGAAGCTCACCCGTTGGGCGGGCTGGACCACCACCGTATGCTTGCGGACCTGGAAGGCGCCGTCCGGGCCTTCGACATCGCTCCACATGCCGTGCAGATGCATCGGATGCGCCATCATCGTGTCGTTGACGAAGGTGACGCGCAGCCGCTCGTTCGGCCTGAAATGGAGCGGCCTGGAATCGTTGAGCTTGATGCCGTCGAGCGACCAGATGAACCGTTCCATATTGCCCGTCAGATGCAGCTCGATGTCGCGCTCGGGCTCGCGCGGGTCCGGATCGCCGCCCGGCGTGCGCAAATCGGCCAGCGTCAGCACGCGCCAGCCGCGCCGGCGCAGCCCGGCGCCGGGATCGTCCAGATTGGTGCGCGGATAGTCGACGCGCATGTCGGTATTGGCGCCATATTCGGTGCGGGCGTGCCGTGCCCTGGCCGCCATCTCGGTCATGCCGTGCCCGGCATGCGCGTCGCCTCCCATTGCGCCCATCGTCGCCATCGCGCCCATCATGTCGACCGGCTCGAGCCAGGTCCGGGCCTCGAGCGGCGGCACGGCTGCCGCCATGCCCGGGGCTGGTGCGATCGTACCACGGGCATAGCCGCTCCGATCGATCGCCTGCGCGAAGATGGTGCGGGCGCCGCCCTCGGGCATGGTGAACTCGACGTCATAGGTCTCGCCCGGGCCGATCCGGAATTCCTCGACCGTGACCGGCTCGACCGGCTGCCCGTCGGTCGATACGACCGTCAGCTCGACCCCGGGGATCCGCACGTCGAAGAACGTCGCCGTCCCCGCGCCGACGAAGCGCAGGCGCACGCGCTCGCCGGGCGCGGCGATACCGGTCCAGTTGCCGGCGGGCGGCGCGCCGTTCATCAGATAGGTGTAGGTCGCGGCAGAGACATCGCTGTAGTCGGTCGGGTTCATCCGCGAGCTGTTCCACATCCGCCGCCGCTCGAGCGCCTTGCCCAAGCCCATGGTGCCGACATCCTTGAGGAAATCGCCGGCGGTCGGCTGCGCAAAATTATAGTAGCTGCTCTGCTTCTTGAGATTGAGGAAGATCTGCAGCGGCGGCTCGTCCGACCAGTCGCTGAGCACGATGCAATAGTCGCGATCGGGCGCCCGCGCCGTCGGCACCTGTTTTGGCTCCACGATGATCGCTCCATAGAGTCCCGTCTGCTCGGCGAGCGTGTGAGCGTGATACCAGTAGGTTCCGCTCTGGCGGACCTCGAAGCGATAGGTGAAGGTCTCGCCCGGCGCGATGCCGGCAAAGCTGATGCCGGGCACGCCGTCCATCTCCGCCGGCACGATGATGCCGTGCCAATGGATGCTCGACATCTCCTTGAGGCCGTTGCGTACGCGCAGCGTGACCGTGTCGCCTTCGCGCAGGCGCAGGACCGGCGCGGGCACGCTGCCGTTCACGGCGGTCGCGATACGGCGTTTGCCGGTGAAGTTGACCGGCAGCTCGGCGATCTCGAGGTCGAACTCGGTCCCGCTCAGCTCAGCGGGCAAGGTTGGTGCGGATCGCGCGAGAAGCGCCGGGGCGAAACCGGCGACCGCGCCGCCGATCGCCAGCCCCTGGACGAAACGGCGCCGCGCGATCGGCCGGATATGTAAGGGAGACATGAACTGTACTTTCGCGAAGTCGGCTTCAGGCGAGGTCGAGGACGATCCGGCCCTCGATGTCGCCATGATGCATGCGGGAGAAGACGTCGTTGATGTTCTCCAGCTTGTCTGCATGGACCGTGGCCTTGACCTTGCCCTCGCCGGCGAACGCCAGTGCCTCGAGCAGATCGAGCCGCGTGCCGACGATCGAGCCGCGCACGGTAATGCCGTTCAGCACGGTGTCGAAGATCGACAACGGGAAGTCGCCCGGCGGCAGGCCGTTGAGCGCGACCGTGCCGCCGCGCCGGACCATGCCGAGCGCCTGCTGGAACGCCTTGGGCGAAACGGCGGTCACCAGCGCCCCGTGCGCGCCGCCAATGGCTTTCTTGAGCGCTGCCGAAGGGTCCTCGTTGCGCGCGTTGACCGTCAGTGTGGCGCCAAGGCGTGTAGCGAGGTCGAGCTTGCTATCGTCGATGTCGACCGCGGCCACATTGAGACCCATGGCTCGGGCATATTGCACCGCCATGTGGCCGAGCCCGCCAATGCCGGAGACGACCACCCACTCGCCGGGTCGGGCCTCGGTGGCCTTCAATCCCTTGTAGACGGTGACGCCCGCGCAGAGGATCGGCGCAATGTCGAGGAAGTCGACATTGTCGGGAAGGTGACCAACATAGTTGGGATCGGCGAGGACATATTCGGCAAAGCTGCCATTGACCGAATAGCCGGTGTTCTGCTGTTCGTGGCAAAGCGTCTCCCAGCCACCCAGGCAATGCACGCAGTGCCCGCAGGCGGTGTAGAGCCAGGGCACACCGACCCGGTCGCCTTCCTTCACATGGGTGACGCCGGCACCAACGGCGGCGACATGCCCGACGCCCTCATGGCCAGGAATGAAGGGCGGGTTGGGCTTGACCGGCCAGTCCCCTTCTGCCGCGTGCAGGTCGGTATGGCACACGCCGGTTGCCGCAATCTTGACCAGGACCTGCCCGGGGCCGACCGTCGGGATCGGCGCGTCCTCGATGACCAGGGGCTTGCCAAATTCGCGGACGACCGCCGCCTTCATGGTTTTCGCCATGTCCGTTTCTCCTTTTAAGCGGGGGGTCAGAATAGGCCGAGCGCGTGCTCGTCATAGGAGACGAGCAGATTCTTGGTCTGCTGATAATGATCGAGCATCATCCGGTGGTTTTCACGCCCGAAGCCCGATGCCTTGTATCCGCCGAAGGCGGCATGGGCGGGGTACTGATGATAGCAGTTGGTCCAGACCCGCCCGGCCTCGATCGCGCGGCCGAGCCGGTAGGCGGTGTTGCCGCTCCGGGTCCAGACGCCCGCGCCAAGACCGTAGGCGGTGTCATTGGCAAGTGCGATCGCCTCCTCGACCGTCTTGAACGTGGTGACCGACAGGACGGGACCGAAGATCTCCTCCTGGAAGATGCGCATGTGGTTCTGACCCACGAACACGGTCGGCTGCACGAAATAGCCCTGGTCGAGCGCACCGCCCGGCAGCGCCCTGGCGCCACCGACCAGACACTGCGCGCCCTCGGCCTTGCCGATATCGATATAGCCCAGGATCTTGTGGAGCTGGTCCTCCGACGCCTGCGCGCCGACCTGGACCGACGGGTCGAGCGGATCGCCCTGGCGGATCGCGGCGACGCGCGCCACGGCGCGCTCGATGAAGCGGTCGAAGATCGACTCATGGATCAGGGCGCGCGACGGGCAGGTACAGACCTCGCCCTTGTTGAAGGCGAACAAAGTAAAGCCTTCGAGCGCCTTGTCGAAGAAGGCATCGTCCTCGTCGAGCACGTCCGCCATGAAGATGTTGGGCGACTTGCCGCCAAGCTCCATCGTCTGGGGGATCAGATGGTCCGCCGCGGCGTGCATGATCTGCTTGCCGGTGACGGTCTCGCCGGTGAACGAGACCTTGGCGATGCGCGGATTGGCGGCGATCGCCTGGCCAACGGTCCGTCCCGGGCCGGTAACGACATTGAGCACGCCGGGCGGCAGGATGTCGGCGGTGAGCTCGGCGAACATCAGCAAGGTGAGCGGCGTCTGGGATGCGGGTTTGATGACGGTGCAGTTGCCCGCCGCCAGCGCCGGGGCGATCTTCCACGCCGCCATCAGCAGCGGGAAGTTCCACGGGATGATCTGGCCGACGACGCCGAGCGGCTCGCGGAAATGATAGGCGATGGTGTCCGCATCGATCGTCGAGATGCCGCCTTCCTCCGCCCGGATGCAGCCGGCGAAGTAGCGGAAATGGTCGATCGCGAGCGGCACGTCGGCAGCGCGCGTCTCGCGGATCGGCTTGCCATTGTCGATCGTCTCGGCAAGTGCCAGCAACTCCAGATTGTCTTCGAGCCGGTCGGCGACGCGATTGAGAATCCTGGCGCGTTCGGCGGGCGCGATCCTTGCCCATTGATCCTTGGCGGCGTGCGCCGCATCGAGCGCGCGCTCGACATCTTCCGGCGTCGACAGCGCGAACTCTGCGATCTGGGCGCCATTGATCGGGCTCGTGTCGGCGAAATACTCGCCGCCCGCAGGAGCGCTCCAGCGGCCTCCGATGAAATTATCATAGCGGTGTCGGAAGGAGGCCGCCGCGTTAATGGTCCCGATCGCCTTCTCGAACATAACCTGACTCCATCTCTATCGATGGCCTGACGGAGTAATCTCTTTGCCCGGGTGGCCTATAAGTAAGTTCCGCAGAAGGTAGTCTGGTATCGGGGTCGCGGGCTTGAGGGTCAGACACGCCAACAGAGCCGATGACTATTCATCGACTCCTGAACGTATTCGCGCACGCCTGATCGGAATTATGCCGAGACAGGCGTTACTCGGCCGAGTCTTCTTTTGGCGAGGGCGGCGCTTGGCATTCCAATTCTGGCGTTACGCCCGGACGCGCTTTAGGCTCACCCAATCGCCTTTCTGAAGCGTCCCGTCCCTCACGCGGAAATGAGCATAATGGTCGTCGAAAATCTGGTCGACTTCGACATGACCGACAAGACGGCGGTGGCGCGGCGTTGCGTGATAGACTTCGAGTATCTGCCCGATGTGCGCGCCATCGGCCTTACCCAGGCAGGCCACTGTGCCGCCCGCATCCATACGGACGATCTTGCCGCGCATGAACAAGCTATGGCCGATACCCTGTGCGAGGAGCGGCGTGCTGCCAAAGAGCAGAAAGCCAACAGCAGCACCGACGCCAAGATGTTTTCGCATCGCTGTTTCCTCTGTCAAGTCAGACGCTCGGACCCGGTTTTGAAAGCTGGGAGCACGGGGCGACGCTGGGCATCGTCAAAGAACTGGCCCGCCGCGGGGGAACGGCGGGCCCTCAGCCCCTGGGGTCTGTTCTCGGGGCTGGAAACCTCACATGTCGCTCATCGGCTTGTCGGCCATGGGCTTGGCGGTCTTCTTCTTCGCCGCCGGCTTGGCCTTCTTCATCGGCATCTTGCAGCAGCCACTCTTCGCCTTACCGGCCATGCCCGAGCCGTTCGATGCAGGCGAGCCGCCGGACATGCCGGCCATCCCCGACATGCCCTGTTGATCCTGCTGGGCCGGTTGCCCCTGCTGCTTCTGCGCGCCGGCCTGATGATCCTTCATCATCTGATCGTGCATCTGCTGCCCGCCATGATCCATGCCCTGCTGGTGGGCATGGGCCGGCGCAGCCTGCGCGGGCGCGGGCGTCGACTGGGCGAGAGCGGTGCCGGCGGCGAAGGTTAGCGTCGCGAAGAGGCTGACGGGCGCCGCGAGAAATGTCGTCTGTCGCATTGAGGGTCTCCGAGTGTTCTTCCTGTTGCCCGATCGACGTTCCGATCCCGGCAATTCCGAAGCTTCAATGCTGCTAGCGAGACGCTGTCTGTATACGTAAGTTACGAATCGAAATCCGATCGGCCGTGTGCCTGCTGGAGCAGGCGCGTAAAATGATGATCCGGGATCGATCAAAAATGTGACCCGGCCTGGTTTTCTCGTCCTGAGACCGGCCAGAAAAGCGATTGGCCCGCCGTGGGAACGGCGGACCAAGGCTTCGGTTGAAAGCGGCCATGATCTTGTCCGTCAACCTTGTCGTCTGATGGAATGATGGCAGGGTCAGCAACCACCGTCCGACCTGTGTGACATGCCGGAGGCGCCGTCCTGGTCCTGCGAATCCCGCATCGCCATTCGATGGCCCTGCATCATCTGGCCGTGCATCTGCTCCTTACCGTGAGCCATGCCCTGCATGTGGGCAGGATCGGGCTGGGCAGGCGCCGGCCTGGCCTTGAGGGTCTCCTCAAGATCGGGCATGCCCGGCGGCATCCCGTCCGCCAGCACCGGTCCGGCACTGACGGCGAGGAAGCCGAGAGCTGCGAGCGAAGCGATCATTGCCGTCTTCTTGCGCAAGTATCCATTCCTTCAAGTCTGGGTTTCCCGTTCGATCGAGCATATGCCCGGTCGATTGTCGCCCCTTCCGGAGCTTGCCCGTGAAATGGTGTCACCTTCCGCCTTGCTGTATACGTAATGTGCGAAGTCCGTCTCTGAGATGGCCATAAATTATCGCACTGGCATCGTTGTTGTGCCGATGTGTAACTATGGTTCGGACTCGAGAGCAGGACAGGTCGGCAACAGTGACTAATCCATGGCGGCCAGCAGACGCTCGAGAGGAATAGTGGCAAAAGTGGTGAAGCTGTCAGCAATGGCATAAGGCAGTACCAGCACCCGATTATGTACCATCGCGCCGCAGCTGTAGGCTACGTTTGGCACATAACCTTCGCGCTCATCCATGTCCGACCGCAAAAGCGGTAGCTTCGTCCGCGCCAGCAGCTTCGAGGGATCGTCACGGTCCAGCAGGCACGCCCCGATGCAATAGTTCCGAACGGCGCCGACTCCATGAGTTACGACCAGCCAGCCTTCGTCGATCTCGATCGGCGATCCGCAATTACCGATCTGGACAAACTCCCAAGGCCAGCGAGGTTCGATGGCTTTCGCTCCGCCACTCCAGTCGTGAATGTCCGCGGACGTCAGGAACCAGATATTTTCGTTATCCTCGCGCCCAAGCATGGCAAAGTGCCCGGCAATGCGTCGGGGGAAAAGCGCCATGCCCTTGCTACCGGTGGCATCCCCACGCAGCGGTCTGAGTTCGAATGTCCGGAAGTCCGGCGTGGACAACAACTCCTGCCGGACGGACTGGCCGCTAAATGCCGTATATGTACCGAAATAGGTGGCTCGGCCATCGTCGTCCAGGAAGCGGACCAAGCGAAGGTCTTCGATGCCACCACGCTGGCTGGGGGTTGTCGGAAAGATCACGATCTCCGAGAGATCGTGGCTGCCATCGCACTTGATCCGAATGCCCGCGTCCGGCCCGTCCTCGCCGGAGATGTTTTCAGTCTCCAGCACGAGCGGCATGGGGCTCGGAGGATTGATTGCTATGGTTCCGTCCGCGGCGCAAAACCCGGTGCGAAAGGTGACGGAGGAGATATGCCCCTCGCCCACGCCTCGCAGGGAAAGAATGAATCGGAGAGAGTTTTCAGGTACAGCAGACTGATCAGGATGCAGGACGATGCTCGGATTGAAAAGCGCTGCTGCCTCATAGGAATATTCGTTGCAAAAATGGGCACCGATCAAGAGCGCCTGTTCATGGGTGACCTCGCAATCACAGACGATGATGCCATCAACCTCGTGGAACCGCCGCAAAAACAGGGACGGAACCTCACGATGCCTTCCCGAGAAATCATCAAGAATGCGTTGCAACTCATCGTGGAGCGATGCTGGGTCGAGCGCCAGGACGCGGTCGGCGATGCGCTGCGCACGTGGCTGATCCGGTACCGCATATTTATAGGTTTCCGTCGACGGCATATAGGGTCTGATCACTACCCTTGCTGGATTGGGGCGGAGCAATTCGGGTAGCCGGTTGACAAATTCGGCGGTTGACACTGACTTCTCCAATACAGATCGACCGTGGAGCGTTCACGCAATCGTAAAGATGGTGCTCGGCATTACCCGACTATCGGGTGGCGGCACGGAAGGCTCCGGCGATGGCGGGTGCGATGATTTCCGCCGTTGCCGGATACTCGGACTTTGTGCCACGTGCCATGATCGCTGTCCTGGCGTAGTTGTCGGACACACAAGCTGTGACCGGGGGCTCTGGCCTGAACGTGACTATGTGGGGCACGTGCGAAGCGCGCCGCTCAGCTCGACATGTCCGCCATCGTTCGGCAGCTCGCCGCGCATTTCTTGCAGGTGGCCGAGCAACGCGCGATCCGCTGGTCCGCGCTATGGCGTCCGCATTCCTCGGCGCAGCGCTCGCAAGCGTCGGCGCAGGCGCGGCAGACGATGCGGTGCAGGGCAGATTCCCGCAGCATCGAGTTGGCGGTCGCCTGGCACAGTTCCGCACAGTCGTTCAGCATGGCGATCAGCGACGCCGTAGCTGACGCGCCGCCTTGCTTCGTCAGCCAAGCGGCGGTTTCCAGGCACATGCGGTGCGAAGCCACGCAATCGTCGATGCAGTCCGTCATCGACATCGCCATCCCTTCCATTCGATGCTGCTGCGCCGCCGCCGGCACAGCCAGCGTTCCGGCGGCGGCAAGGCCGGCGCCGGCCATCAGCAATTCGCGTCTCTCGATCATCATGCACCTCCCATCTGCTATCCCTTGAGCGCTGTGCCGCATCCGGCGGCCTCAGCCGTCGCAGGCGACCCATCCGACGCCGCACGCGCCTTCTCCCGCGCCATCCGGGTTTCCTCCCAGGGCCAGTGGCCGTTGATCTCGACCCCGAGCGAGATGCTCAGGAAGGTCCGCACCAGCACCAGCCCGGCCAGAACGATGAGATCGTCGAGCGTTGGGTTGATCACCAGCGACTTGACGATGTCGCCGGCGACCAGAAATTCCAGGCCGAGCAGGATGCTGCGGCCGAGCGCCGAGCGGAACGCGCTATAGGCCTCGGTTCGGTCGCCCGCCCTCGCCCGCCGCGCAAACAGAAAGGTTGCGAGCCCCGCGCCGACCAGGATGGTCAGCGTGCCCGCCAGTTCCAGGCCGATCACCGCGAGCCGGAAGAAGGCGCTCAGCCAGTCGGCCTCAATGGTGATCATACCAGCCTCGCTTGCGGATATTGTTGAAGCTGTCGGTGGCGTGACAGGCATAGCATTGGTCGACGCGCGCCTTCGATCCGGCTGCGCGCTGCGAGACCATGCTGAAATGCTCCATGAAGTGACTCGGCGGCGCCTTGTGGCACTCGGCGCACTGCGTCGAATTGACCGATGGATGGCGGTAATTGGCGATCTTCCAGCTGTCGGTCTTGTGGCAGCTCGCGCAGTCGGTGCCGAACAGGCCCTGGTGCGGATCGCGGAACGCATGGCAGCTCGCGCAATTGAGCGCGGTCTCGGGGGTCAGGCTTCGAGTGTTTGTCGACATGCCCGCCAAAGGCTGCCGCCACTTCGCCATGTCGAGCAACGCGGCGTGATCCATGCGGATGATGCCGCGCTCTCCCTCATGTTCGACGTGGCAGGAGGTGCACTGCGTCGCTTTCGCGTGGAACTGCGTCGACTGCTTCGTCCCGAAATCGGTGCCCGCATGGCAGGTGAGACAGGTCCGGGTTTCGACGCCCTTGCCCGGCGTGTGGCAGGCCGTGCATTGGCCGGCAAAGGACTGGTGCGCGCTCGAGAGCGGGCCGGGCGAGACGAGCTGCGCCACCAGGCCGGCATCCCTCGGCGCGTCCGATCGCATCCGGATCGCGACCGCGGCGACCATCACCAGCAGGGCTGCGATGAAGACGGCGTAGGAAAGACGCTGCCAGCTCATAGCCAGCGCAGCCCGTAATAGATCGCCGCGCCGACGTGGAGCGCGAGCAGCGCGAAGATGAGACAGCCCAGCAGGATGTGCAGGAACCGCCACCGCGCGAACAGGGTGTTGGTTGCCTCTTCGGCACGGATCGCGAATTCGGTATCGGCCAGCGCTGCGGCGATCCCCGCCTTGTCCTGGGGGCGCTGGCCCGCGGACGCATCCCCGGCGACGAACAGATAGCGCTTCCAGCCCGACAGCGGCGGGGCTGCGGTATCGGCCTGCGTCGGCGCCGCCGGCTCCTCGAGGAAGGCGGCGCGAAGCGAGGCCAGTTCTGACCTGCGTCCGCGCAGCGCCCGACCAAGCTGGGCAAGCAGGTAGCGGCCGATGAAGCCGGTGATGACCGTCATCAGCAGGAGGACGGTCAGAAGCAGGCCGACCGGGCTTTCGAGCTTGTGCGCGGCGTGGACCAGACCCAGGATCGGCGCCAGCACGCCGGCATAGATGTGGATGGCGAGCAGGGTTGGCTTGCTGACGACCCGGGAGAGCGCCTTGTCGACCCAGGCGATGTGCTTGGCCGCGACATAAGGAAGCGTCAGCAGCATCAGCACGAGCGCTGCGATCCCGATGATCCCGCCGGCCAGGCTACCCGGAAAGCGGGGCGACACATGCACGAGATAGCCGAACGGGAACAGCAGCAGGAACGCGACCAGCAGGCCCACGGCAATGTCGCTGCGTTCGCGCATCAGGCTTCGACCACGAGCGGCGTGCCCGTCCCCTTCGCCTGGCACGCGAGCACATAGCCTTGCGCCTTGTCGGCGGGCGCAAGGCCGGATTCGACCTCCATCGTCACTTCGCCCTGCAGCAGCTTGACCACGCAGGCGCCGCATGTGCCCGCACGGCATGCATAGGGGATCTCGACGCCCGCGCCCTCGGCCGCCTCCAGCACGGTCTCGTCCGCGGGCAAGGCCGCCGACACCCCCGACACGGAGAAGGTCACCGTGCTCGGCGCCACCTCGGCGCTCGGGGCCGGCTTATCCGCTGGCGGGGGCGCGGGCTTGACCTCGAGATCCTCGTGGTCGGCCGGCAGCGAGGCCGGACCGAACGCCTCGGTGTGCAGCTGCGCTTCGGGGACGCCGAGTTCCGCCAGCACGCCGCGCATCGCGCCCATCATCGCCGGCGGGCCGCACATATGGATGCGCCGGCTCGCGATCTCCGGCACCGCGGCCAGGATCATCTCGCGCGTGATCGGCCCTTCGGGGCCCATCCAGACGGTGCCGGGCGCGCGCTGCATCGCGGCGACGACATGGAGGTTGGGAAAACGGCGTTCGAGCCGCTCGAGCTCGTCGCGGAACACGAATTCCTCGGTCGACCGTGCGCCGTAGAAGAAGAAGATATCACCCTTCCACGCGGTGTCGGTGAGATAGCGCAGCACCGACATCATCGGGGTGATGCCGACCCCGCCCGCGATCAGCACGATGCTCTGGGCATCCGTTCCCGTGAAGGTGAAGGCGCCGAACGGTCCGCTGACCTTCAGCAGATCGTCGGCGACGACCTTGTCGTGCAGGTATCGCGAGACCACGCCCTGCTCCTCGCGCTTGACCGTCAGTTCGACATAGGCCCGCTGGGTCGGCGAAGAGGCGATCGTGTAGGAACGGCGCGCGGTCTTGCCCGCTTCGGGCTCTACCTCGACCTGCAGGAACTGGCCCGGCAGGAAGTCGAACGGCAGCCGGTCGGCGGTCGGGTCCGCGAGCCGGAAGGTCAGCACGCTCGGCGTCTCTCGCACGATCTGGACCACGCGCAGCTGCCCCGCCCAGCTTTTGGGCTTGCGCAGCGACGCCCCAGCGGGTGCGGCCGCATTGCTCGGCGCGAGCCCGGCGCTGTCGGCAACGGGTGCAGGCGCGGGCGCAACCCTGGTAGCGGGAGGGGCAGCCTTCGGCTCCGGCTTTGCTGGAACCTTGGCGGTGGCGACACCGCCGGCGATCGCCCCGATCCGCCGCAGGCGGAAGATCTGCAGCGCGATAAGCGTGGCGCTCACCAGCCCCAGGAACAGCATGAGAAGGAGGTGCGAGGGCGAGATGCCGAACCAGTGATCGGCATGGCCGGGCGCGGCCTGGTCGATGTCGAGCTGATCGCGCAGCCAGGCAAGCCCGACCTCCCGGGGCGGCTGCAAGCCCCCGATCGCGCCCTGCGCGGCGGTGCCGGAGCGGAACAGGTCGGTTCCCTCGCGCAGGCGCCGCGCCGCATCGAGCCGGGCCGAGACCGTGGTCGCACGCGCGCCGTCGGCCGAGGCGGCGTTGATCATCGCCAGACCCGTGCTTACCCGTTCGCCGGCCTGCGCAGCGACCCGCTGCCTTGCCGCTTCGTCAAGCGCGGGAAAGGCGAGCAGCTGCGAGATGAAGCCGGTCCGGCGCGATTCGTGGCCGTGCTCATTCTCCCCTTCCCCATTGATCATGCGATCCATCATGGGGTTCATCATCTTCGCCATGTCCGACGACCCCGGCTCTGCCGGTGCGGACATGCCCCCGCCGGCCGGCATGCCTGCGCCATGATGCGCGGCATGATCCTCGCCCTCCTGCGCGCCCGCGCTCGCGGACAGGCTGAGAGCGATTGCGCAGCCGAGGCTCAAGCGTCGAAGGCTGATCCGCCTGGACATCCTCATCCCCTTAGTGTGCGAGCCTACATATCCTTCATCGGCATCGCCGCATTGCCCGGCGCGGGATCGGGTGCCGGCGCGGTCTGGTTGCCGGCCCCGGCGCGCATCGCGTCATGGTCCATCGCCTGACGGTGATGCCGCTCCATCTCGGCCTGGTTGCTCATCGCGTCCATCGGCGCCGCGTCTGCAGCGTTGCCGCTGTCGGTCAGGACCGGAGTGGCGGCGACGCTGTTCGCCGCGGGCGGCACCGTCTGGTCGGCCTGGCGGTCGCAGCCCGAAAGCGCGAGCGCCAGCAACAGGCTTCCGCCGACAAGTGGAAGGGCTTTCTTCGCATGGTCGATCATGGCTTTGCTCCTTGGCTTGAAAACTGTGTCCGGGCGCCATCCCTGGCGTCCGGACCGGCTCATTGCGCGCTGCGCAGAATCCGGAGACACCGGTCGTGCGAGAGGTTCATCGGGTTGCGCCCCTGCCCCTTCATCTCGCCATGATCATGCGGCGTCTGGAGACCCATATTGCCCTCCATCGCCCGGCAACTCTCGACCTGCGCCGAGGTCGGCCGCGTGGTCACACAGGCGCCTAGAAGCAGCGCCGGCGTGAGGACGGCGATCAAACGCATTTTCTTCATGACAAAACCCCTTTCGCTCGTGGTGATCGTTCGTCCTGCGCTGCCTGATGTTTCTTGTTATGCTGCTGGTCTTTCCGCCGCGCCGTCAGGAAGGCGAGGATCGGGCAATCGGAGACCGGCACTTCGCCCGGGCATTCGTCGGCGAGCATCCGCAGCATGTCGCGGATATCCGACAGGCGCTCGAGCCGGGCTTCGGCGTCCGCGATCTTGGCAAGCGTGATATCGAGCACGGCCTGGGCATGCGCGGTGTCCGACGCCCTGAGCGCCAGCAGCTGCCGGGCCTGTTCGAGTGTGAAACCAAGCTCCTGCGCCGAGCGGATGAAATTGACGCGCTCGAGGTCGGTCGCGTCGTAGAGCCTGTAGCCCGCTGCCGTGCGCGCGGGCTCGCGCAGCAGGCCCATCCGCTCATAATAGCGGATCGTATCCCGCCCCACGCCTGCGGCCGCGGCCAGTTCGCCGATCTTGAAATTGCCCATGTCATCCGCTCGATCATGCCGGTTGGACCATGGTCCAGGGTCAAGCGGTTTCGCTTTGACCCCGAACGGTCTCCTCGTCGCCGGCGGCCCGCTGCCCCGACGCGTCGCAGGGCAGCCCGTGCCGCCGGGCCACCGGCTTGTCAGTTCTTGCGAAGCTCGACGATGTCGTGCCTGGCAGGCGTGCCGTCGGCGACGGACACGTGCGCGAAGTGATCGTCAAAGATATGGTCGATCGTCACATGGCCGACGAGCTGGCGGTGATAGGTCGGCGCCACGCCCTTGGACGGACCCGGATGGGTCACGACGCGATAGACCTCGAGCTTCTGGCCGACCTCGGCGCCATCGGCCTTGCCGATGCAGACGACCGTGCCGTTGCTGCCCGTGTCGACGATCGAGCCGCGCATGAACAGGCTGTGCCCGATGCCCTGGGCCATAGCGGGGACGGCAGCAAGCATCGAAATGCCGGCAAGCGCGACCATGAGAGTTTTTCTGACCATATTCACCTCCTTGGATGGTAAGCCACCGCCCGGACTTTGCCGAGGGGAAGAGCGTCTCTTCAGGCTTGGGACTACGGTCCCGGGTCCAGCCTCGATATACGTAGAGGCCGCAGCCGATCTTCTTCCCCGGGCCGGATCTTTATTGACGCGGAGTTGACGGAATCAGCCGTCAGCACTTCAAAATCCGCGCGGCGCGAGACTTTGGTTGGCTGCGCCCGCGAAACCCGCTAGATATCGAGGCCCGTGAAACGCCTGCTCGCCCTCCTGCTCGTCATCGGAGCGCTGTCCGGTCTCTTCGGAGCCCAGATGGCGGCCGCGCACAGCGTGCCGCAGGCGGCAGGCGCGCCGCTGGCCAAGGGCATGGATGCGGACTGCATGGCGATGATGGCCAAGCAGCAGCCTGCGCCCAGCGAAAAGCCCTGCAAGGGCCTGACGCTCGATTGCATCGCCGCGATGGGGTGCGTGATCCCGCTGGTCGCAGCGGACCTGGCAGGCGGCGTTGCGCCTGCGCGTCTCTACGACGCGCCCAGCTTCTGGACGACCGACACGATATTGACCGGCAAGGCGGTTGCGCCCGAGCCGGATCCTCCCACCAGCCTTGCCTGATTGAACGAGCACGGGCTGCGCGCATCGATCGATGCGTGCGCGCCCGGTTTCCTTCTTTTCAGTCAAAGGTTTTCGTGATGATCAAACTGCTTCCGGCCGCCCTTGTGGCGGCCCTCAGTCTCGCCGCGCCTGCGCTTGCAACCGACGCGAGCCGCACGCCGCAAGGCCATTGGGAATGGCGGTCGGCGCCGCAATATGGTCCGCGGGCGACTGGCCCTGCGCGTGTCCGCATATGGGTGCCCGACAGCCGGGACATGGCCAGCTGCGATTGCGCGATGATGCAGGCAAGCGCCGCCGACTGCATGCGCGGCGCAGTCAGGTCGGACAAGGGCTAAACCCGCTCCGGAGCGGCGCGTCACATCTTGGCGCGCCGCCTCTGTCATGAGGGGATGATATCCATGATCATGATGCCGAGGCGCGCTGTGCGACGCCTGTTGCTCTCTATCGGTGCGACGCTTGCGAGCGCCTGGGCCGTGCCGGTGTCGGCCGGCCCGCTCACCTACGAGCAGGCAGTGAGGCTCGCTGCCGCCAACGCGCCAAGCCTCAAGGCGCGCGCGGCGGCGACAGCCGGCGCCCGCTCTTCGGCGGTCGCGGCCGATCGCCTGCCCGATCCGACGCTCGACCTGGGCCTGCAGAACTTCCCGGTGAGCGGCCCCAATGCCGGCAGCTTCACGCGCGACGATTTCACTATGGCGACGATCGGGTTCAGCCAGACCTTCCCCAATCTCGCCAAGCGCCATGCACGCGCCGCGCGCGCCGCGGCCGATATCGGTATCGCCGAGGCGGGCGAGCTGGTCGAAGGCCGCAACGTGCGGCTCGAGACCGCCCTCGCCTGGGTCGATCTCTATTATGGAGAACGCCGGCTCCGGCAGCTCGACCTGCTCGATGCCAGCCTCGACGACCTGCAGAAGACCGTGACCGCACGCCTGGCGTCGGGCAGCGCGCGCCCGAGCCAGGCGCTCGAGCCCGACCAGCTCCGCGCCGCCATCGCCGATCGCCGCGCCGAGATGGCTGCGGTGGTGGCGCAGGCGCGGGCCCGGCTCGCGCGCTATACCGGCGACCCCGACCCGCAGGCGACGGGCGACCCGCCGATGCTCGATGTCGATCCGATCCGGCTGCGGGCCGAAATCGATGCGCTTCCCGCCCTGCGCGCGCAGGACGCGCGGATCGCAGTCGCCGAAGCGGACGTGCGTCTCGCGCGCGCCGACAAGCGCCCCGACTGGAAGGTCGGCGTCACCTATGGCCGGCGCGATCCCATGTACGGCGACATGGCCTCGGTCGGCGTGTCGATCGACCTGCCGCTGTTCGCCGGCAAGCGCCAGAACCCCAGGATCGCTGCAAGCGAGAGCCTTGCGCAAGGGGGTCGGTTCGACCGCGAGGCGATCCGCCGCGAGCTGGTGGCGCAGCTCGACGCCGATCTCGCAGACCATGCCATGCATCTCTCCCGGTTGCGCAATGCCCGCGAGACGCTGGTGCCACTCGCCAGGCACCGCGCCGAGCTCGACCGCGACAGCTATGGCGCCGGCAAGCTCGACCTTGGCGCCGCGCTGCTCACGACGCTCGGGCTCGCGGAGGCCGAGGTCGAGGCGCTCAACCGCGAAGCCGACGTCGCGCGCGACGCGGTCCGCATCACTATCACCTATGGGGAGGAGCGGCCATGACGCTCGATAAATCCGCGCTGCGCTGGGGCGCATCGATCCTGGCTGTCGCGCTGCTGGCCGGCGGCACAGGCTATTGGGCTGGCCATCGCCAGGCACCGCAATCGGAGGCGACCACGCCCGCCGGGGCAGGCAAAGTCCTTTACTGGTACGATCCGATGTTCCCCAACCAGAAGTTCGACAAGCCCGGCAAGTCGCCCTTCATGGATATGCAGCTCGTGCCGCGATACGCGGACGGAGGAAGCGCCGGCGCGGCCCCCACGGTCGCCGTCGATCCCGCCGCGCGGCAGAGCCTGGGATTGCGGGTCGTCGCGGCGAAGATGGGCAGCCTTGCCTCGGCCCTCGAGGTCACCGGCACGATCGACTTCAACCAGCGCGACGTCGCCGTCATCCAGGCGCGTTCGGGCGGGTTCGTGAGCCGCGTCTATGCGCGAGCGCCCGGGGACGTGGTCCGCGCCGGCGCGCCGATCGCGGACCTGCTCCTGCCCGAATGGGGCGGCGCGCAGACCGAATATCTGAGCGTCAGGCGGCTCGGCAAGCCCGACCTCACCGCGGCCGCGCGCCAGCGACTGCGGCTGATGGGCATGTCCGACGGCCTCATCGCCAGCGTCGAGCGGAGCGGACGCCCGAACGGCGTGGTGACGATCACGACGCCGATCTCGGGCACGATCCAGACGCTCGACGCCCGTGCCGGCGTGACGCTCGCCATGGGCCAGACGCTCGCCCAGGTAAGCGGGCTCGGCACCGTCTGGCTCAATGCCGCGGTGCCCGAAGCGCGCGCGGGCGATGTCCGGGTCGGCCAGAATGCCAGCACCACGCTGGCGGGCTTCCCCGGCGAGCGCTTCGCCGGCCGGGTGATCGCGATCCTGCCGACCACGCAGGCCGACAGCCGCACGCTCACCGTGCGGATCGAGCTGCCCAACCGGGACGGCCGGTTGCGGCCGGGCATGTTCGCCAGCGTCGCGCTTGGCGGCGATGCCAAGCCGGCGCTGCTGGTGCCGAGCGAAGCGGTGATCCGCACGGGCAGGCGCACGCTCGTCATGCTGGCCGCAGGCGACGGGCGCTATCATCCCGCCGAGGTCCGCATCGGCCGCGAGGCAGGCGGCGAGACCGAGATCCTTGCCGGCCTGTCGCCCGGCGAGAACGTCGTCGTCTCGGGGCAGTTCCTGATCGATTCCGAGGCGAGCCTGTCGGGAATCGAGGCGCGGCCGATCGGCGGCGGTGCGGCATCGGCGACCATCGCCGCGCCGGCGTCGAAAGCCACGCTGTACGAGACGACGGGCAAGATCGAGCGGATCACGGCCAATTCGGTGACGCTCAGCCACGAGCCCGTTCCCGCGCTCGACTGGCCGGCGATGACGATGACCTTCGCGCTCGCCAATCCGGGCATCGCGCGCGGCTTCAAGGCGGGTGACCGGGTCCGGTTCGGGTTCGACCGGCCCCCGGCGGGACCGACGCTGCGGCATATGGCGAAGGTGGCGGGCCAGTGATCGCCCATCTCATCCGCTGGTCGGTGAGGAACCGCTTCTTCGTCGTGCTCGGCATGCTCGCGCTGGTCGGCGCGGGCCTGTGGGCGGTGCGCTCGACCCCGATCGACGCGCTGCCCGATCTTTCCGACGTGCAGGTCGTGATCCGCACTTCCTATCCGGGTCAGGCGCCGCAGATCGTCGAGAACCAGATCACCTATCCGCTCACCACCACCATGCTGTCGGTGCCCGGCGCCAAGACGGTGCGCGGCTATAGCTTCTTCGGCGACAGCTTCGTCTATGTGATCTTCGAGGACGGCACCGATCTCTACTGGGCGCGCAGCCGCGTGCTCGAATATCTCAACCAGGTCCAGGGTCGGTTGCCGGCCAGCGCCCGCAGCGCGCTCGGGCCGGACGCGACCGGGGTCGGCTGGGTCTATGAATATGCGCTGGTCGACCGCACCGGCCGGCACGATCTCTCGCAGCTTCGCGGGTTGCAGGACTGGTTCCTGCGCTACGAGCTGAAGACCGTGACCGGCGTGGCCGAAGTCGCCAGCATCGGCGGCATGGTCAAGCAGTACCAGGTGCTGCTCGATCCGGTGAAGCTCGCGGCCTACGGCGTAACCCACGCCCAGGCAGTGCAGGCGATCAGCCAAGCCAATCAGGAAGCCGGCGGCTCGGTGCTGGAAATGGCCGAGGCCGAATATATGGTCCGCGCCTCGGGCTATCTGAAAACGCTCGACGATTTCCGGGCAATCCCGCTCAAGACTGCGGCGGGCGGCGTGCCCGTCCGGCTCGGCGATGTCGCCACGATCCAGGTCGGCCCCGAGATGCGGCGCGGCATCGCCGAACTGAACGGCGAAGGCGAGGTCGCCGGCGGCGTCGTTATTCTTCGGTCAGGCAAGAACGCCCGTGAGACCATCGCGGCGGTCAAGGACAAGCTCGCCGATCTCAGGAAAAGCCTGCCGCCGGGCGTCGAGGTGGTCACGGTCTATGACCGCTCGCAGCTGATCGATCGCGCGGTCGAGAACCTCACCCGCAAGCTGGTCGAGGAGTTCATCGTCGTCGCATTGGTCTGCGCCCTGTTCCTCTGGCACGTCCGCTCGGCGCTGGTCGCGATCCTGACCTTGCCGCTCGGTGTGCTGGCCGCGTTCGTCGTAATGCGGTTCCAGGGGGTGAACGCCAACATCATGTCGCTGGGCGGCATCGCCATCGCCATCGGCGCGATGGTGGATGCGGCGGTCGTCATGATCGAGAACGCCCACAAGAGGATCGAACGCTGGGAGCAGGATCACCCGGACAGACATCTCGATGGCGAGATGCGCTGGATCGTCGTCACCGAGGCGGCGGCCGAGGTCGGGCCGGCGCTGTTCTTCAGCCTGCTGATCATCACGCTGTCGTTCATTCCGGTCTTCACCCTGGAGGCGCAGGAAGGCCGGCTGTTCGCGCCGCTCGCCTTCACCAAGACCTATGCGATGGGCGCGGCCGCGATCCTGTCGGTGACCCTGGTGCCGATCCTGATGGGCTGGCTGATCCGGGGCCGCATTCCGGCCGAGCAGGCCAATCCGGTCAATCGCTGGCTCACCAATATCTACCGGCCCGCGATCGACTGGACGATGAAGCGGCCCAAGGCAGTGCTGCTGATCGCGGCTCTGGTGTTCGCCACCACGGCCTGGCCGCTCAGCCGGCTCGGCGGCGAGTTCATGCCCAATCTCGACGAGGGCGACCTGCTCTACATGCCCTCGGCGCTGCCGGGCCTCTCGGCCGCCAAGGCGAGTGAGCTGCTCCAGCAGACCGACCGCCTGATCAAGACCGTGCCCGAAGTCGAAAGCGTGTTCGGCAAGGCCGGCCGCGCCGAGACCGCGACCGATCCCGCGCCGCTCGAAATGTTCGAGACGACGATCCAATTCAAGCCCCGCGACCAGTGGCGGTCGGGCATGACGCCCGAACGCCTTGTCGACGAGCTCGATCGCCGGGTGAAGCTTCCGGGTCTCGCCAATATCTGGGTGCCGCCGATCCGCAACCGCATCGACATGCTCGCGACGGGCATCAAGAGCCCGATCGGGGTCAAGGTGTCGGGCAGTGACCTCGCCGAGCTCGACCGCATCGCGCATGATGTCGAGACCGTGGCCAGGAGCGTGCCCGGCGTCAGCTCGGCGCTCGCCGAGCGGCTGACCGGCGGACGCTATGTCGATGTCGACATAGACCGCGCCGCCGCCGCGCGGTTCGGGCTCAACATCGCCGACGTCCAGGCCATCGTCTCCGGCGCGATCGGCGGCGAGACGATCGGCGAGACGGTCGAGGGCCTCGCCCGCTACCCGATCAGCGTGCGCTATCCGCGCGAATTGCGCGACAGCCTCGACGGGCTGCGGGGGCTACCGATCCTGACGCCCGCGGGCCAGCAGATCACCCTCGGCACGGTCGCCAATGTCACGATCGCCGAAGGGCCGCCGATGCTCAAGACCGAGAATGCCCGGCCCTCGACCTGGGTCTATGTCGATGTGCGCGGGCGCGATCTCGCCTCGGTGGTTGGCGATCTGCAACGCGCGGTGGCGAGACAGGTTCGGCTCTCGCCGGGGGTCAGCATCGCCTATTCGGGCCAGTTCGAATATCTCGAGCGCGCAGTCGACCGGTTGAAGCTGGTCGTGCCCGCGACGCTGCTGATCATCTTCGTGCTGCTCTACCTGATCTTCGGCCGCTTCGACGAGGCTGCGCTGATCATGGGCACGCTGCCGTTCGCGCTGACCGGCGGCATCTGGACGCTCTATCTGCTGGGGTTCAACCAGTCGGTTGCCACCGGGGTCGGGTTCATCGCGCTCGCCGGCATCTCCGCCGAGTTCGGGGTGGTGATGCTGATCTATCTCAAGAACGCGCTGGCGGAGCACACCGCAAATCCGGACGCCGCCGAAGTCGAGGCCGCCGTGCGCGAAGGCGCGCTGCTGCGCGTCCGTCCCAAGGCGATGACGGTGGCGGTGATCCTGGCCGGCCTGCTGCCGATCCTGCTGGGATCAGGCGCGGGTTCGGAGGTCATGAGCCGGATTGCCGCGCCGATGATCGGCGGCATGCTGACCGCGCCCTTGCTCTCAATGTTCGTCCTGCCCGCCGCCTATCTGCTGTTGCGCCGGCCCAAGACCGATCCCATCCCTCAACCCGTTTCATCATGAAGGAGAAGACGATGAACCATGCACGACTGACCATTGCCCTCGGCCTCGCCGCCCTGACTGCCGCGTGCGGCAAGAAGGCGGAGGCCCCCGTTGCGACTGAGACCAACGAGGCGGCGCCCGCCGCGACCATGAGCGGCGACATGGGCAACATGTCGATGGCGCCTGACGCGAACGCCGCGATCAAGGCCAAGGGCCATGGCACCGTCACCGCGATCGACAAGGCGGCAGGCACGATCACGCTCGATCATGGTCCGATCCCGGAGGCCAAGTGGCCCGCGATGACGATGGCGTTCAAGGCCGCGCCGTCGATCACCGATGCGGTCAAGGTCGGCGACAAGGTCGATTTCGACCTCTCGCTCAAGGGCAGCGATGGCGAGGTCACCGCGATCGCAAAGCAGTGATCCGCTAAGTTCGACCGGAAAAAGCTGGTTGCGTCGCCGCTCCCGGGCGGCGACGCCCGTGCCGGCCGTCTGCCTGGCTGTGCGCCCGGTCGACGGTTGCGACCGGCAACGCCCAATGCCAGCGGCGTTTCCCTGCGCGATCACCGACAATTTGAGCACGCTTCGCGGATCGCACATTGAACGTGCAAGCCGCCCTTGCTCGCGATAGCCTGAACGGCAAGGAGCCCAGTTTAGATGACCCAGCCAGTATGACCTTGTTACCCGCGACACATCATGATCTCGTGAGCGAGCTTGTCCGTCGTTGGCGAGACGATCCCGGCGCCACCTATCGCTCCTGGTTTCTGTGGGACGAACGGCTGAAAAACTTCCGCTCCATCCGTCGCGGGCTGCAGCAGGTGGTCGCAGAAATCGAAAGTGGGCGGTTCGGCGTCGCCTATCGCGGCTCGTCACTGGAAACGGTTGTCCACTCGATCGCCGAACAGCGGCAGATCTTCAAGGGCGCCGACCATGCCTGGCTGTGGAAGCCCAAGCTGCGCATTCCAGACATCTACGAAAGCCCGGACAACCAGCGGGCGTTCGGTCGCCTGCTCGACAATTGCTCGTGCTGCGATACCGCCGAGGAGATCATCAGCCACATCCGCAGCATAGACGCGCTCAAGATCAAGGGGCTGGGGCCGGCGGCGGCCAACCTGCTCTATTTCCTTCACCCGACGCTGGTGCCGCCCTTCAATACCGCGATCGTCAAGGGCTACAATGCCGTCACCGGCGCCAAGGTGAAGCTCGGGTCATGGGATCATTTTCTCGCCATGCGCGCCGGCATCCTCGACCTCAACGACCGTTACCGCGAGTTGCTCTCCAACGATCTCGGCGCGATCGGCGGACTGTTGTTCGACATTGGCTCGGGCCGCTATCCCGCGCCACCGCTGGAGGATGACGCAACGGCGGCCGACGACTGGCTCGGCAGATTGGAACATGCCAGAGCGGAGGCAAGCCGGCTCGACAAGACAGCCGCCGCGCAGGGCGAAACCGATCGCACGCACGCCGAAATCCAGGCCTGGCTGCGCGACCTCGGCCATGCCCTCGGTTACGATGTGTGGATCGCCGCCAATGACCGCGGTCGACTTCACGCTGGCTGCCCGCTTGGACAGGGATGCCTCGAGCGCCTTCCAGACGCAATTGCGACCTCTCCCGGAGCGGACTCGATCCGCCTCATCGACGTGTTGTGGCTGGCGAAGGGTGGCGACGGCGTCGCCGCCGCGTTCGAGGTTGAACATTCGACCTCGATCTACTCGGGGATCGTGCGCATGCTCGATCTGGCGCTGTCGGGGAGCGATCTGCACGCTGCCGCCGGGCTATTCCTGGTCGCACCGAATGCGCGCGAGCAGGACGTTCGCGCGCAACTCCGTCGCCCGGCTTTCAGCCGTATTGCCGATCTCGACTTCGCCTATCTGCCCTATGGCGAGCTGGAGAGAAACAGGGACGCGATCGCTCGTTTTGGAACGGGATTGAAGGCCATCAAGGCGATCTCAAGCCCCCTTCCCTGAAAGGGGGCGTTTGCGGGAGGGGGCGGAATCCTACGCCAAGCTCGCCCAGATAGCCGGCGCGAGATCTTACTTGTTGCTGCCTTCTACGGTCGCGCCAGAAAGGCGACGGCTCAGTTCTATCCGGCGATGGCTACGCATTTTGAAGGTGT
>NZ_VYQA01000023.1:0-52208 GCF_008710165.1 Sphingobium limneticum
AACCCGAGCTTCGCAGCTCACGTAGGAAAACAACCCTTCGCTCCGGTAATCGCCGCCCCGCATCTCAAATCCTTCAACCTCAGTTGAAGGCGTCTGAATCACCTCAAGCGGCTCAAGGAAAGAGCCTTTTTCCGCAACCTGCTAAAGCTCTGCGATAGGCTTCCGGCCACTGTTTGGCCGTGAAAGTCACCATATAGTGAGCAATGCGATCTTCCATTTTCTTCACTCCATAAATCAAGGAGAGAAGTGAAGCGTATTCACGCCGTCAGGCTTTGTAGATTGAATGTGCTTGATCTAAATGAGGAGCAGAAGTATGACATAGAGGAGCAGTCTTGCTGAAAATTGACAAATGTCGGTTGTCAGGAAGTCTGCTCCTGACCCCCTAGAGTTTCCGGTGCTTTTGTCATCAGAGGATCACGGCTGATTTTCAACTTCTGCTCCTCTGGAGGGGGAGTAATGTCAACTTCTGCTCCGATCCCTATTTATCGGCGATTCAGATGAACCTTTCATCGCGTCGAGAAGATTCCTAGCCGAAGCCCAGAGCATGATATCTGCGCTAAATCTGCGACACCTTGCTTATCGCTCGCTCGTGCTTCAAAGTTTTGCGTAACAGTCGGACGTCCCAAGGATTGGTCATGTCCGTCACGGTTTTGGACGTTGGGGGGATTATTGGTGACCGAGATAATTGCGCTTGCGATTCATGACCTGAATCGTAGCGATGCTGGCTATTCTGTCGCACTCTCCAAGAAGTTGCTTGACGTGACCGACACGACGCTTCGCGTCATCTCCACGGTCTATGAACTTTACAACAGCCGGACTTCCAAGTCTCACGGTCGGTTCACAACGGCAGAAGGTTCTCCCACCGAGGGGCAAATCCGTGCCTATGTTGAGGCCAAGGAGAAGGACTTCCTCGGTCTTACCGGCAAGATGATGGATAATCTGGCACGGGAAGCGGGAAAGAAATCTGCTTCAGTCGGCGGGCATGTGTTTTTTGCCCACTTCCGACGGGATGGTTCAGATTTCATGCTCGTCACGGTGGTCACCGACAAGCTGAGCGCGGCCCTGACCAAAAATCATGGAATGGAGGACGTCGAGCACCTCGATCTCGATGGTTTCCGCTTCGCCGGCCGCATTAATCTTACTGCTTGGGCGGACAAGCAGGACCGCTACCTGAGCTTCTTGAAAGGCAAGGGTTCGATATCCGATTATTTTCGTGATTTCCTTGGCTGCGATTCGGCGGTTCTGGAGCGTAAGGACACTCAGAGCCTCGTGGATGCACTGAAGGAATTTACGCTCACTGAAAAGATGGTCGACACCGAGGCGACGGCGTTCCTGTCCGATGCCTTAGATTATCTTGGCAAGGCGAATAAGGCGAAGGAGCCGGTGGATTTCGAAGCTATGGCAAATCGCCTGATGCCGAAGGAACCCGGCAGGCTATCGAAATTTCTGGCCAATACCGATCGTCAGCTGAATGAAGGCTATGTTCCGAACGCCAGCGCATTGAAAGCCCTCGTGAAAGTGACCGCCAAAACGAAGATGTGGTCGGTCGAATTCACGCGTGAAGCAATCGACCAGAGCAAAGTCGTGTTCGACAAGGACAAGAAATCCCTTACGTTGATGGATGTGCCAGACGAGCTGATCAATCAGATGCGCGCCGAAGGGATGATCAGTGATTGATGTTACGTTTGCCGATCTTGTCGAGATATACCGCGCTACGCGGTTCGATGATGAGAACGGCGACGTTCTGACGATCAAGAGCGACCATATGGTGGCAGTTTTAACCGCCATCATGGAGATCGATACGCATTACAACGATGCCCAGATTTCGGTCGAGGACGGCTATGATCTGGCCGTCGGGGCAGAAGTGCCGGTAACGATTGGTCGGCCCAATGTGGCGAAGATGGGCCTGTTGGTTTCCACTTTGGATGATCTGTTCAAGGCGCCTGGCGCCGTGCTCGCGGAGCCTCAGCGGTATTACATCAAGAAAGAACATTACGCGTCGGGTGATAACCCTGTCCCGCCAAAACTGCTTGCGTATCGTGCAGTCTTGGACGTGCTCAAGATACTTCGCGATAGCGCGTCGCTGGTTGATGAAACGATGCGTCAGCTCATTTTCATCGGCAAAGAGAAGGTCGTCGTGCCGATCCAGTTTGGTTCAATGGACCTTCGCGGCGACGTGGTGGGTCAGGCTGTGCGGCTGACGAAGCTGTTCGAAGACGAATTGCACTTGGATGAGAAGCGGACGATTCTTCAGACCACCCTCATCGAAATGGTGCGTTCGCTACGCGACAAGGATCGGTTCGGTTTCCTAATTCGGAATCTAGATCGCCTCGCGAATGAGGTCGAGAAGGGATATCGACTCTTCACCTCGAGCTTCTCGTACTCGAAGATCCGCAATGAGGTTGAAACGGCGCGACTGGATTTCGTGGGCAAGATCCACAAGACCATCGTCGATATCCAAGGCCAGCTCCTTGGCATTCCTGTTGCAACGATCGTCGTGGTTACCCAACTCAAGAAGGTGCCGGCGTCGTGCGGCCTCGAGTTCTGGACGAACCTTGGCGTGCTTATAGGAGCAATCGTCTTCGCGGTGATGTTGGGGATTGCCGGGCTGAACCAGTGGAAGACGCTCAATGTTATCGCGAAAGAGGTGAAGCGGCAAAGCACCCGCCTCAGCGACGACTTTGCCCTGATCGCCGATCAATTCTCTGACGTGTTCGATGACCTCCACGCCCGCATCAAGTGGCACCGCGCTGCTCTTCTTGTCGTTGGCGGCGTTCTGTCGCTCGGCGTGATTATAACGGCAGTCGCAGTCTGGAGGCTTTTGCCGGCCAACGGTTGGCAATGCCTCTAAGGGGATACTGCATGGATTTCCAGCCGTGATCTTCGTCGGAAATCAAGATCGCATCGTAGAAGAATGCATGAGCAATTATCGGGCGGCACTCACGGATTGAGAGGAAGCTTTGGTTCCCCGGATGGTCCGCGGATAAGCGGCATCAGAAAGCTTCTGTCTAAAGTGCAGCCTGATTCCAAAGGATCTGTAATGCCCATAAGACGGGGGGTGGCTATTTTGCAAATTGCGCCTTGTGTCTAGGTCGGTATGCAGATTTATTCGAATGATTCTTGTCTGTGCCATAATGTATATTTGATCGCATCATAGTTTAGGTAAAGTTAATCCGTGATGATATGGTGTATCAGTGCGCTATCATGGCACAATGATCTGATGTAACATTCGGAAACAGTCCAATATGCCGCGATTTTACTTTTGCAGATGACATTCTGCGAAAAGCCTACTATGTAGCCTGTCATGCGCCGCTTAGGACGTTTCCTGCTCTGCCTGCTTTCGTTGTCCATGCTGACGACGACGCTGGTGCATGCCCAGGAAGTTCCTAACGCCCGTGCCCCCACAATCGAGTGCACGGGTTACGTGCATAGCGAAGGGGACGCGGACCAGACGCAGGGTGATGCCGACAAGGCGATCCCGCATCATCATGGCGGTTGCCAGGGTGCTCCGGCTTTCGTTCCGGTCTCTGCAAGCGAAGATATGCTTCCGTTGGCGGTGGACGCGCCTGTGTTCATCCCTGCGCCGATTCCGTCCAAGCGCTGGGCCATCGGCCCCGACCTGCGCCCACCCATAGCCTGACAGAGCCATAATGGACCGTTGCGCCTGAATTCAGGCCGCCGGTCGTCCATGACTCGTGTTCAGGATTCCTATTCATGTTCCGATCCATTGCAGCCTTATTGGCTGCCGTGTCCTGCGTCGCTGTGGCGCAGGCACAGGAGATGCCCGCTGCGGTAGCGGGGGCGTCACCCTATACGCTTGATCAGGCAGTCGCCGCCGCTGGTGGCAGCGCCCCGGCGGCCGAAGCCGCGCAAGCCAATGTCGAAGCGGCCCGCGCCGCACGTACCGTCGCTGGTCTTCGTCCCAATCCCACCGTGCAGACGCAGGTGGAGAATATCGCAGGAAGCGGACCGTATCGCGGCGTTGGTAGCGCCGAGTCGACGGTCAGCATGGCTGTTCCCATCGAACTGGGTGGCAAGCGGTCCGCACGCATCGCGGTCGCTAATGCCCAGACCGACAAGGCGCTGCTAGTCTCGGCGATCACGCAGGCAGACATCAGGCTGCAGATCACGCAGCTGTATATCGAAGCGGCTGCTGCCGAACGGCGTGTCCAAACGGCACGCGATCAGGCGCGGATAGCCGGCGACGCCGCGAACGCTGCGAGTGTACGGGTAAAGGCCGGACGGGCCTCTCCGATCGAGGAGCAGCGCGCTAACGTTGCGAAGATCAACGCCGATGCCGAACTGGTTCGGACTATCCGGCTGGCACAGGCCAGCCGCGCTAATCTCGAGCGTCGGATTGGGCAACCGATGGGCGGACCGCTCGATACGGCTTGGTTGGAGCGCTTGCCACGTGGCTATGGTCCCGAAGTCCCACCGAGCGCGGTAGGTACGCTGGCCCTGGCTGCCGCAGACGCGGACCTTGCCGTAGCTGATGCCAGTGTCCGACTCGCCAATTCTCAACGAGTCCCCAATCTCGAAGCTGGCCCCGGTTTACGCAGGCTGTCAGCCACCAACGATACGGCCCTGATCTTCACGGTCACGATGCCTATCCCGATCTTCAATTCGGGCAAGGCGGCTGTCGCGCAGGCTCGCGCGCAGCGCAATCAGGTGGAAGCCCAGAAGCGTATGACGGCACTCGACGTCGAGCAGGCCATCACCGACGCGCAGACATCGGCATCGAATGCCGCAGTCACTGCACAGACGGCTACTGGTCCTGCCCTTGAGGCAGCTCAGGAAGCGGCTCGTATTGCGCGCATCGGCTATCGCGAAGGCAAGTTCGGCCAGCTCGATCTGCTCGATGCCGAACGTACGCTCGCCCAGACGCGCCTCGCGGCCATCGACGCGCTCGCCTCTTACCAGAATGCCCGCGCGCAGCTGGAGCGCCTGACAGCGCCCGCGCCGGAACAGGGGAACTGATCCATGACATCTAAGAAGATCATCTACGCCGCCTTGCCCCTGTCCCTGATGCTGGCGCTCGCCGCTTGCGGAAGCGGTGCCGAGGAGAATCCGTCCAACGACGCGGCACCCGCTGCTGAAGCAAAGGCAGGGGAGAAAGCCGAAGAGGGCAAGATCACGCTCTCGGCCGATCAGATCGCATCGGCTGGCATTCAGACGGCGCGCCCGATGATGGGCGGCTCGGGCACGATCGAGCTCCCCGCTACCATCGATGGCGACCCTCAGGGCACGCAGGTGGTATCGGCCGCGATCGGTGGCCGCGTGGTTTCGCTGACCCGTAACCTTGGGCAGTCGATCGGTCGCGGCCAGACGCTTGCCGTGATCGAGAGCCGCGAGGCCGCCTCGCTCAACGCCGAGACCGAAGCTGCTCGCGCACGGCTGTCTCTGGCGAACAGCAATCTCGCCCGCGAACAGCGTCTGTTTTCGCAGCGCGTCTCGCCTGAGCAGGATCTCATCGCTGCACGCACCGCAGCGACCGAAGCCCGCATCGCCCTTCGTCTGGCGCAGCAGCAGGTTTCTGCTGCGGGCACGGGTGGCGGCGGCCTCAATCGCATCGGCATCGTGGCGCCTATGTCGGGTCAGGTTATCGGCCGCAGCGTGGTGCTGGGGCAGACGGTCGCGGCGGATGCTGAATTGTTCCGCGTCGCCAACCTTTCGAGCGTGTCGCTTTCGCTCAACCTGCAGCCGCAGGATGCGGGCCGGGTCCGTCCGGGCGCAACGGTGAATATCAAGGCAGCTGGTCGACAGGCGACCGCGAAGGTGACGTTCGTGTCGCCGGCGCTCGATGCCAATACGCGACTGGTTCCCGTCATCGCGACTCTCGACAATCGTGATGGCCTCTGGCGCGTCGGCGAGCCGGTTACGGCATCGGTCGCGCTCACCGGCAGCGGCGGCGATGGCGCGATCCGTGTGCCGCTGACTGCGGTGCAGACAGAGGAGGGCAGGTCGGTCGTCTTTGTGCGGACCAAGACCGGGTTCCAGGCAACCGCCGTCCAATTGGGCGACAGTGCCGGCGACAGCGTGATCATCAAGTCGGGCCTGAAGGGCACCGAGGAGATCGCCACCGTCAATAGCTTCACGCTCAAGGCCGAACTCGGCAAGAGCGAAGCCGCGGAGGACTGAGCCGATGATCGCCCCAATCGTAACATGGGCGGTTCACAAGCGCTGGCTCGTCCTGCTGCTGACCGCCATTGCCGCCGTGATCGGCGCCGCCGCCCTGTCTCGCCTGCCTATCGACGCAGTGCCGGACATCACCAACAATCAGGTGCAGATCAACGTCCGTGCGCCCGCGCTTTCGCCCGAACTGGTCGAAAAGCAGGTGGCGTTCCCGATCGAGACTGCGCTCGCCGGCATTCCGGGCCTCGAATATAGCCGTTCGCTTAGCCGCAATGGTTTCGCGCAGGTGACGGCGGTCTTCTCCGATCAGGCGGATATCTTTTTCGCCCGCCAGCAGGTCGGCGAGCGCCTGACAGGCGTGTCCGAGAACTTGCCCGATGGCGTAACGCCCGAAATGGGCCCGATCGCCACCGGTCTGGGCGAGGTCTATATGTGGACCGTCCGTCTGGAGCATCGCAAGGACGACAAGCACCAGCCGGGTGAACCCGGCATGCAGCCCGATGGCAGCTACATCACGCCGGAAGGCGAACGGCTGACGAACGACACCGACAAGGCGACCTACCTGCGTACCGCGCAGGACTGGATCGTTTCGCCGCTGCTGAAGAACACGCAGGGCTTGGCCGGCGTCGATTCGATTGGCGGCTATGCCAAGCAGTTCCTCGTCGTGCCCGACGTCCAGCGCCTGGCTTCGATGGGGATCACGCTGACGCAGCTCAGCACAGCCCTCGAACGCAACAACACCAGCGTCGGTGGCGGCTTCGTCAATCGCAATGGCGAAGGTCTGGCAGTCCGTGCGGACGCTCTTGTCCGCAACGCTGACGAACTCTCCAAGATCGTGGTGGCCACCCGGGAAGGCGTACCCATCACCCTTGGTCAGGTTGCGTCCGTCCGTACGGGGCAGGCGATCCGCATGGGTTCGGCATCCGAAAACGGCACCGAAGTCGTCGTCGGCACCGCCATCATGCGGATCGGCGAGAATAGCCGCACCGTCGCGACCGCAGTCGCCAACCGGCTGGAGGAGATCAACGCCTCACTGCCGCCAGACGTAATCGTCCAGCCTGTGCTGAACCGTACAGCGCTGGTGAACTCGACCATTAAGACGGTCGCAAAGAATCTGAGCGAAGGCGCGGTCCTCGTCATCGTGGTGCTGTTCCTGCTGCTGGGCAATTTCCGCGCCGCGCTGATCGCCGCCGTCATCATCCCGGTGACCATGATGCTGACCGGCTTTGGCATGTTGCGTGCTGGGGTGTCGGCCAACCTTATGAGTCTTGGCGCTCTCGACTTTGGCCTCATCGTCGATGGCGCCGTCATCATTGTCGAAAATGCCCTGCGACGCATGGCTGAGCATCAGCATCATGAAGGCCGTCTGCTCACCGTGAAGGAGCGGCTGGACACGGTCGCTTCCGCTGCGCGGGAAATGATCAAGCCGTCGGTCTATGGCCAGGCGATCATTATCCTCGTTTATGTGCCGCTGCTCACCCTGACCGGTGTTGAGGGCAAGACCTTCGTGCCGATGGCGCTTACCGTCATCATCGCGTTGGTTTGCGCCTTCATCCTTTCCCTGACCTTCGTGCCTGCTGCGATTGCCCTGTGGCTGTCCAAGCGGATCGAGGAGAAGGAAGGGCGGATCATGGGCTGGCTCAAGGCCCGCTACGAACCCGGTCTCGACCGGGCGATGAATCGGCCTGTCGTCACTGTCGGCGCTGGTGTCGGCGGCTTCGTTCTCGCGATCCTGGCCTTCATGTCTTTGGGCCAGGTTTTCCTGCCGCAGCTCGATGAGGGCGACCTTCTGATTCAGGCTTTGCGTATTCCGGCAACGTCGGTGCAGCAGAGCCAGGCGATGCAGGTGCCGATCGAACAGATGATGTCGAAGCAGCCGGAGGTGAAGTTCGTCTTCTCCAAGACCGGTACGGCCGAACTGGCATCCGACCCGATGCCGCCCAACGCCACTGACATGTTCGTCATCCTCAAGGACCGGAAGGAATGGCCGGACCCCAGCCTGAAGAAGGAGGAACTCATCTCTCGGATCGAGGGGCAGCTCGCCAAGTTCCCGGGCAACGCCTACGAGATCACCCAGCCGATCCAGATGCGCTTCAACGAGCTCATCGCCGGCGTGCGTGGTGATATCGCGGTCAAGGTCTTCGGGGACGACTTCAACTCGATGAACGCGACGGCGGAGAAGATCGCCAGCGTCCTGCGCCGCACGCAGGGGGCTGCCGACGTGAAGGTCGAGCAGACCACGGGCCTTCCGATGCTCGACATCCGCGTCAATCGCGATGCCATGGCCCGCCTCGGCGTTACCGCTCAGGACGTGCAGGACATCGTGAACGCAACGCTGGGGGGCCAGCAGTCGGGCATGATCTTCGAAGGCGACCGCCGTTTCCCGGTGGTGATCCGTCTTTCCGAAGATCAGCGCGCCGATATATCGCTGCTCAGTCAGGTTCAGGTGCCGACGCCGGGTGGGCAGTTTGTGCCGCTGGCCAGCGTGGCGGATATCCGCGTCGTCGACGGTCCAAACCAGATCAGCCGTGAAAACGGCAAGCGTCGCGTTGTCGTTCAGGCGAACGTGCGCGGGCGTGACGTCGGCAGCGTGGTAGCGGACGCACAGGCGGCCATTGGTAAGGAAGTCCGCCTTCCTGCGGGCAGCTATCTCGAATGGGGTGGTCAGTTCGAAAATCTGGCATCGGCTCAGGAGCGTCTGCAACTGGTGATCCCGGCCTGCTTCGTTCTGATCCTGCTGCTGCTTTATGGCGCTCTGGGGTCGGTCCGTGATGCCGCCATCGTGTTCACCGGCGTTCCGCTGGCTCTGGTAGGTGGCGTTCTGGCCCTTTTCCTGCGGGGCATGGATTTCTCCATCTCCGCAGCGGTCGGGTTCATCGCACTGTCGGGCATCGCGGTCCTGAACGGTCTCGTCATGGTGTCCTCCATTCAGGATCTCATGCGAACCGGCATGGACCGGGCTGAGGCGGCGCGGGTCGGCGCGCTTCAGCGTCTGAGGCCGGTGGTCATGACCGCGCTGGTTGCAAGCCTTGGCTTTGTGCCGATGGCTCTGGGTAGCGGCGCTGGCGCTGAAGTCCAGAAGCCATTGGCGACGGTCGTGATCGGTGGCCTGATCTCCGCGACGCTCCTGACCCTGTTCGTCCTGCCGACGCTCTATGCGCGATACGGCCGCACCAGCATGCTCGAGGAGGACGATCCAGAGGTCGAGGTCTCCCCGGCTGCTCAACCGCAGCACTGATGTGACGGGAGGGCAGGAATTGCCCTCCCGCCTCTTCCTGCTCGATGGAAAGGATCAGACCGATGAGAGAGGAAACCATATTCAGTCCCCAGATCTCGCGTATGCGGGCATGGGGGCTGTTGGCCGACCTCAACCAATATGAGGCATGGCACCCGCACTATCGCTTTGGCCCAGGCGTGATCGACCTTGGGAACAAGATCGATATGACCTGGACTGTGATGGGGAAACATGCCTCGCTCGAAGCTAAGATTGTGGCCCATCAAAAGCCGGACAGCATCCGCTGGAGGACAAGGACATTCCCGCTGTTCAGTATCGAAGAGGGGTATGAGCTTTTCGAGAATGAAACAGGACTGCACGTGCGGCACAGTTTCGAATGCACAGGTTTTCTCGGGCTGTGGGCACGCCTGATAGTCCAGGGCCTTCGTCGCCAGATGAGGGAGCAAGACGCAAGTTTCATGGCCTTGGCGAAGCGCGCGGTCCGTGCAGTTCCTCCACCCAATCGTCACAAACGGCGAGCCGCGAATGTGACCAAGGGCAAGGGGAAGGGCGATGGATAGCGCAACGACTGGCGCCGATCAGGGAATGGAGCGCAAGACGCTCTGGATCGTGCTGATCCTGAATGTCCTCATATCTGCTGCCTTCTTTGTCGTGGGCTTCAGTGGAGACTCCAGCGCGCTCATCGCCAATGGTGTCGACAATTTGTCGGATGCTCTCGTCTATGCGCTGAGCCTCGTAGCCCTGAGCCGAGGCGTCATGTGGAAGAGCCGGGCGGCAATGTTCTCCGGCTCTATGCTGTTGGTCTTCGCAGTCGGCATCCTCGTCGATGTCGGCCGTCGATATGTCTACGGCAGCGAGCCCATTGGCACGGCCATGATGGCGATGTCGGCCGTGGCGGCCGTCGTCAACTTCATCTGCCTGAGGCTGCTGCAACGGCTTGAGCAGCCAGACGTCAACATGCGCGCAGCTACAACCTTTAGCTTCAACGACTTCATTTCGAATGGCGGCATTTTGATCGCCGGCGTGCTGGTCTGGTGGCTCGGCACAAACTGGCCGGATCTTCTCGTCGGTGTCGCTACTGCGCTGATCGCCATCAAGGGCGGGATCGAGATCCTCAAGGACGCCCGTAGCGAAATTCGGGAGGCCAAGGGCCGCCCAGAAATCAAGGAGGCCTGACATGACGAACCGTACCCCTTCGAACGGAATGCCCTGTCCGGTGTGCAAGGTCGACCTGCTCATGAGCGAACGACAGGGCATCGAGATCGACTATTGTCCCCAGTGTCGTGGCGTTTGGCTCGACCGCGGCGAACTCGACAAGATCATCGAACGCAGCATCAGCGAAACTCAGCCGGTCGAACGGCGTGAAGGCACGCTTGGTGTGTTTGGCTCAAAGCATGGAAGCGATCGTGGTGACGGCCATGGATCTCGGGGCGACCATCATGGTCGTCGCAAGGGCTTCCTGCGCGAACTGTTCGACTGATGACCAGTTTGGCCGCCGCATCTACCCCTGTGTGCGAGAACGGCCCGCGTCATGGGCGGCTTCCCTTGCCGCCCATGACGACAGTTTACCCTCGAGATCCGGGAAACAACATGCGCCTGAAACAATATCGTTTGAGCCGTCTCTCCCTGACTGGAGGAGTCTTGATGCTCAGCTTGATGGGATGCCAGCAGAATGGCGGCGGTGATGAAAGCCGCCATGATCGCAATTCCATCCCTACGCTCGTCGGGGAGCATCTTTACGCATGCGAAGATGGAACGCAGCTGGACGGCGATTTCCTGGTCGATGGACTGACCCTCGATCTGGCGATCCTGCCGGACCAGAAGCCGATCCGTCTCACCGCGCCCGACACGGGCCTTACCTATGTCGGCGATAAGCTCAATGTCAGCCTGACCGGCGTCGACACGTTGAAGCTCGTACGCGCCGATCAGAAACCGCTGATCTGCAGGAGAACTCGGACGATCAGCAAGCAGGGACGCCTGCATCCACCCTGATGGCGACTGCTTTTACCGAAGATTGAGTGCCCCAACCAGGATGATGGTCATGATTGAAAAACTCCGCCTCGATGTCCCCTTGCTACTCCCTGAAGTCACCGACACAGCTGACGGTTGTGTTTCGCGCCTGATATCCTTGATTGAAAGCCGTCCCGGCGTCGCTGAAGTGCATGTAACGAAGGAGCCGGCCGGTACACTGCCGCAGCTGTGCATCCACTATGATCCGGACGCGATCTCTCTTCCGCGTATCCGGGAGCTGGCGAAGGCGGCGGGAACGCAGATCGCAGAGCGTATCGGCCATGTGGTGTGGGAGGTCGACGGCATTGGTCATCAGAGGCGTGCCAGGTCTATTGGCGAAATGCTGCGCGCGCTGCCAGGCGTGTTCGAAGCCGAGGCCATTCTTCCTGGGACGGTGCGGGTTGAGTTCGATCGCACGAACACGTCGGAGGATGGAATTCTTACGGCGCTTCGCGATGCAGGTGTAAGCCGGAAGGCTCTCACCACTCTGGACAAAAAGCCGTCGGCACATGACCACGACAAGGATCACGATCACCCGGCTGGCGAGAAGCACGACCATGATCATGGGCATGGCGGACTGCTTGGACCCAACACCGAGCTGATCTTCGCTCTGGCCTGCGGCGGCGCGCTGGGGGTGGGCTATCTCATCGAGACGTTCCTGACGGCACCCACCTGGGTTCCGTTCGCTCTCTTCATCGCGGCCTATGTCTTCGGCGGCTTCTACACGGTGCGCGAGGCCATCGAAAATCTACGCCAGAAGCGCTTCGAGATCGACACGCTGATGCTGGTGGCAGCAGCAGGCGCGGCCGCTCTTGGTGCTTGGGCCGAAGGTGCCTTGCTTCTGTTCCTCTTCAGTCTTGGGCATGCGCTCGAGCACTACGCCATGGGTCGCGCCAAGCGTGCAATCGAAGCGCTGGCCGAACTGGCGCCGCGGACGGCTACCGTTCGGCGGATGGACGGTGGCTCCAGTGTCGTACCGGTAGAGGAACTGGTCCTTGGCGACGTGGTCATCATCAAGCCGGATGAGCGTATTGCGGCCGATGGCTTCGTCATCAAGGGTAATTCTGCGGTCAATCAGGCACCTGTCACTGGCGAAAGCATCCCGGTCGACAAGGAGCCGGTCGAAAGCGCGGACGCTGCTCGGGCCAATCCTGATCGCGTCGTTGCAGCAAGCCGGGTCTTCGCCGGGACGATCAACGGCAGCGGCCTGATCGAGATCGAGGTCACGCGGCTGTCGAGCGAAAGCACGCTGGCCAAGGTTGTGAAGATGGTCAGCGAGGCGGAGACGCAGAAGTCGCCCACGCAGCGGTTCACGGATCGCTTTGAGCGCTTCTTCGTGCCCGCAGTCCTTGCACTCGCCTTCCTGCTGCTATTCGCATGGGTGGTCGTCGACGAGCCTTTCCGCGACAGTTTCTATAGGGCGATGGCCGTCCTTGTGGCCGCCAGCCCTTGCGCGTTGGCCATTGCGACGCCGAGCGCCGTGCTGTCGGGTGTTGCCCGTGCGGCGCGTGGCGGCGTCCTGGTGAAGGGCGGTGCCCCACTCGAACTGCTGGGTTCGCTCGACGCTATCGCATTCGACAAGACCGGCACGCTGACGATGGGCGAGCCGCGCATCCAGCAGATCATCCCGGCGCCTGGCGTCACCAGGGAAGAACTGATGGCGCTGGCGGTGGCTGTAGAAAGCCTCAGCGACCATCCCTTGGCCCAGGCAATTGCGCGAGATGGGCGCGAGCATATTGGCGATCATCCAGTTCCGGAGGCTGAAAATCTGAAAAGCCTCACGGGTCGCGGCATCTCGGCTCTTGTCGGTGAGGACGAAGTTCTCATTGGCAAGGCCGAGATGTTCCGCAGCGACGGCATCGCCCCGCTGTCCACCGAGATGGATGCTGCGATCAAGACGCTGCGGGAGGCAGGACAGACCAGCATGGTCGTGCGCAGCGGCTCGCGGGATATGGGGGCTATCGGTCTTCTGGATACGCCGCGCGAAGCAGCCCGCGCGGCGCTGGAACGCCTGCGCGAGATCGGCATCAAGCGGATGATCATGATCTCGGGCGATCACCAGCGTGTGGCTGATGCCATAGGCAAGCAGGTCGGGATCGATGAAGCCTGGGGCGATCTCATGCCTGAAGACAAGGTCGAGGCCATCAAGAAGCTGCGTGCCGAAACCAAGGTCGCCATGGTCGGTGACGGCGTGAACGACGCGCCAGCGATGGCGACCGCAACCGTGGGTATCGCCATGGGCGCGGCCGGCTCAGATGTTGCTTTGGAGACAGCCGATGTGGCGCTCATGGCCGACAATCTGTCGCACCTGCCGTTTGCGGTGGGCCTCAGCCGGAGCACGCGCTGGGTTATCAGGCAGAATGTGTTCGTCAGCCTGGGTGTCGTCGCCTTCCTCGTACCGGCGACCATCCTGGGTCTTGGCATCGGACCGGCTGTCGCCCTTCACGAGGGATCCACCTTGCTGGTGGTCATCAACGCGCTGCGGCTTCTGGCATATCGGGATCCGGTCCGTGCTTGAACAGGATGCGGGTCGCCATCGAGACGCGACGTGAGGATCGGAAAATTCGACGCCATCTTTGTCGGGACAGGCATATTGATATGCGTCGCTCTCGCTGTGGTGGGAGTGTGGGCGATGTCCGGCGGACTGCACGCACCACTTAATGATCCACCCGCCACGAAGCGTATGCACTTCACGATCCAGCCGGGGGAAACGCAGCGGGTAGCAGCCTATGTGGCCGGGGAGGGAACCGTACGGTTCGTAAGCGAAAGTCGCGGCGCAAAGGTCCGCTATCGCCTTCGCCTGGAAGATGGGCACCAAGGTTCAATTCTTGCCGACACAATTGCATCGGGCGCTCAGCGCGGGGAATTACGCCCCCAGCATGGCAGCTTGTACGAATGGTCTTGGAACAACCTATCGCCCGAGCCGGTGCATATCGGCTTTTTTGCCGAGGGCAATTTCGACATCCTGAACCGAACAGGCGCTCGTCAGCCTGAATCCTTGGTGGCCCCCTGATTTTAAGAATTGGGCGCTACACTTCTCACATCATAGACAATGGAGCACCGCGATGATCGTCGGAGCGCGTCCCCGCCTGCAGCAGATCATACTCGAAATCTGGAAGCCGCTGACCATCCTGTTCGCTTGGGATGTGGCGGTCACCATTTTCCATCGGTTCATGCCGATCAAGGAGCCCGCGCTGCCGGTCGCGCTGTTCGGCACGGCCATCGCCTTGTTTCTCGGGTTCCGGACGAACGCCGCTTACGCCCGCTGGTGGGAGGCGCGCACCTTATGGGGCGCTTTGATCAACGCATCGCGCAGCATCGCCCGGTTGTGTCGCAATGTATTGCCGGCTGGCCCGGAAGCGGAAGCTATTGTGCTGCGGCAGATCTCTTTCGCGCACGCGATGCGGTGCCGGCTGCGGGGGCAGGATCCGACAGAGGATATTGAGCGGCTGGCGGGCAAGGAGGCCGCCGAAGTGGCTGCCGAGCGTACGAACCGCCCCAATGCGTTGCTCGAGGACATGTCTCGCATCGTGTCTGGAGCGCGGGCTGATGGGAAGATCGACACCATCCAGCAGTCCCTGTTCGAACGAGTGATGATCGACATCGCCAATGCCCAGGGTGGCATGGAGCGGATCAAGAACACGCCGCTGCCCAGCGGCTTCGAGTTCATGCCGAACTTCTTCACGCGGCTGTTCTGCGTGCTGTTACCGATCTCGTTGGTAGAGACGCTGGATCTCTACACACCGATAGGATCGACCTTGATCGGGATGATCTTCCTGGCTGCGTTGCGGATCGGGCAGGATCTGACGGACCCGTTTGCCAACACCGTCCATGACGTGCCGCTATCAACGATGTGTAGGACGATCGAAATCGACCTTTTGGAGTCTCTGGGGAGGAAGAGCCCGGGGCCGCTTCCTCCTGTGGCGGGAACGCAGTGGTAGGGTAGGGGATCAAAGGACAGACGCAGCCGTTACACCCTCCAACAGGCCGTAAAGGGACGGAAATCAATCGTTACGATCGAGTTGGGCGCCGGCGACAGACGGTTCTTATCTGCCTCGCGCGCCCATTCATGTGAAGGAGTAAGAAGTGGCAACTGCAAGCGTAATTAGCACGCAACCGACACCGGACGAGGCCCTGCAGCGCTTGGTCGACGGCAATGAGGCATTCGTGGCTGATGCGCCGGTGCCGGCCGACTTGTCACGCGAGCGGCGACTGGCGCTCGCAGAAGGTCAGCAGCCGTTCGCGACGCTGGTGGGCTGTTCGGACTCTCGCGTTGGTCCAGAACAGCTGTTCGGTGCCGGCCTCGGCGAACTGTTCATTGTCCGGACTGCCGGTAACAACGTGGACACCGCCGGCATGGGCTCCATCGAATATTCGGTGGCCGTGCTGAAGGTGCCGCTCATCGTCGTGTTGGGGCATGAGAAGTGCGGCGCTGTTGCGGCTGCAGCCGACGTCGTGACGAAGGACACACGCTTTCCGGGTAGCATCGCCCGTATGATCGAGCCGATCGTGCCGGCTGTTCTGGCTGCTCAGCGCAATGTCGGCGAAGACAAGCTGGTCGACACTGCTGTCGAGGAAAACGTCCGGCGCATGGTTGAACGTCTGCAGAAGTTCTCAGAGCCGATGCTTATCGAGCCGCAGGAACGTGGCGAGTTGAAGGTCGTGGGCGCCGTGTACGAACTGTCGACCGGCCGGGTGCGCTGGCTCTAAAAGCGCAGGCTTTCCCGACGGACATAATCAGAGTTTGGCTGGTTATGTCCGTCGGGAGTGCGCGGATATCGTGGCAGTGATAGTCGCCCTTTGATGCTAAGCGTTATTTGTAGAAGCTGCTTGTGTCGACTTTTACTCGCACGTCTGACGCGGTCACCGTCAGCGGGTCGCTGATGGGAAGTTCGATTTCCGCCTCATAGGGATATTCGTCAGTGTCGCGGGAGCCGATATCATTCGCAACATCAGATCCTGAGCCATATTGCAGTTCGACCACAACGGATCCGGTCACCTCGTAGTAGATCGTGTTGGCATCCATGTCGGTGACCACGATTTCGTCGACCCAGTGATGGTCGATCGCTGTGTGGGTAGACAGCTCATCGAGCTCCTGGATTGCTTCCCCAATCATCTTTTCGAACACGGCGGTCTGCATCGCTCCCGCGATCGCCTCTTCGATAAGGTCGCGGCTCTCTTCAGCCGCGTCCAGTAGGGCGTTGATTCCGTCGAGAACTTCGCTGAAAATCCGCCTGATTTTTGAGCCGTCGGCTAGGATGGTGTTTGGGCGGACATGTGTAGAGCGGTTTAGCGCATTCACCATGTCAATCAATTCGTCGGCATGGGGCTTCACCTCGAACTTCAGTATGTCCTTTACGAATTGGTCTGAAAGGCCGGCCTTGATGATGTAATTCGCCCGTTGCCTCCTCGTCACCGTATCGGTGTCTGGTGCTTGCACGAACCAGACGCATGCACGGACATCTTCGTCAGGTGACAGTTTGTGGATAATATGACCGACCGCTTCGCGCAGGCCGGCTGCTACGAAGTTTCCACGGATTGGGTTGCTCTTGCTCTTCCCTACTTTGATGCAGCCTTTGAAGACTGTCTTCAGGAATTTGTCTCGATCGAAACGCTTCGCGAGAGCGCGTGACGATTGGCTGATCTCGCGCCAGGTGGCAATCTCATTTCTCATCATAATTCCATTTCAACATCGTCTTTTGAGATTTCTGTCCAGGTGTTGATCTTGATCCAGCCGGACTTCACTCAGTGCCTTTAGGCAGGCGATATCGAAATAATAGCTGGACTGATGTGGGATGGTGCTTGTCGTCACCGGGACGAAGGTAAGGTTCGTCCGCCAAACTTTTTAATCTGAGCAGCGACGCCCCTCTTGATCAGCGACACCGCCCGTTCGTTGGGGTTTCCGCTGAGCAGGAATAATGAAAACTGGCGCAGTTTATGCCGGGTCAAGATCGGGATCGGCTCAGACACGAAACTGAAGATGGTCCGTAGGCGTTCGGCCGCGAATTTTTCTACCTTGTCAGGGTCGGCACTTCGGTTGGGCGTTGATGTGGCCGCAAAGTCGAAGAGGTCTGAAGGCTTGGGGGTGTACTTGTAGAAGTGCTGCTCCCAATCGGGGGTGCCGAAAACCTCATTCAGCGATGCCCTTTTTCCAGCGTCGAGAGCCGCATGGTCGTGGCTCAACTGGCGAAGGGCGGCGTGCAGTGGAAAGAGATACCAGACGTCTGCTCGTTGGGTGTTTGCAAGATATCTCAAAGTATCCCATCGAACAGACATGCCATAGGGGTCGAGGAATACGACGGCGCGCTGAAGTCCGCTCCGGCCCGGCTGCGTCCAAGGGCCATTGGAGAACACCTTGCGCAGTTCATCGTTGGCATCCCCAGGGACGCATCGGATGTCGTGGTTTGGAAAGTCGGATTTCACCCGCTCTAGTGCGGCGAAGCGCTGTGGATCCTTCTCGATGAATACGAAGTGGCGGAAGGGCGGATCAATGGCTATCGCACGACGTGCAGAGCCCTCCAGGCGGACGCGTTCCATGACTCCTGGCTCTTGGCTAAAAAGCCCGGCCGACTTGCTTTCGATGGTGCGGTCACCTGTCCCGGCGAATGCATCAATGTACCACGTTTCGAAGGGATTGGTCGGCGACGGACTCGCTTGCAGCGCTCGCGTGTAAAAGTTGAGGTAATCGGAAACAGCATTGAGCTTGATCTCGGTCCACCCGCCACCAAAGGTATGTTCAGCTCTTTCCACATCGGCCATGTCGGGTTTGTCTCGGTTAGGCCTCAGCGGCACCGTTGATCTTGTCTGGTGGGGATATGCCCCTCGTTAAGCGGCGCGCGAGGCGACGGGAACCGGCAGCTCGTTCCATTCGCGCCCGTCGAGATCACGGCCGCCGGTCTTTGGCCGGATGCCGCCCCATTGTTTGAAGAAGAACGCGACGCCTTGTTCGGCGCATAGGTCGCGAATTTCACGCGCCCATTCGATTGCCATCGGCCGCGCGCCCGGCCCACTTTCGCCGCCCGCAATAACCCAGTGAATGCCCGTGAGATCAACTTTTCCGACTGAACCGATCAGCGGTTCTACGGAAAGGAAGCGGACGCCAGCAGGTGCATCTCGCAGATGCGTAATACGAGCGCTGGATTTGCTGTCTTCGACCGACACACCGAGCCAAATGTGAGCCGGTGGTGTGGCATCACGGTAGCGCCGCTTGAGATAGCTGCGCATCAGCGAACTGCGTTTCGTCAACACTTGGAAGACGTGCCAATCCGCCTTCTCCATCGTGTCGAAGACCTGATCGATGAAGGTGCGGGGCACCTCCTTGTGGAATAGGTCGCTCATCGAATTGACGAAGATCATCCGGGACCGCTTCCAAGCGAGCGGTTGCGCTAGCCGTTCAGGCCGAAGGGTGAGGTCGAAGCCATGTTCGAAAGGATGACCTGGGATGCCGCGCCACCGCTCAGAGAAGCGGGCGGCATAGCAATTGTCGCAGCCGGCAGTAATCTTCGTACAACCCGTCACCGGATTCCACGTCGCATCTGTCCACTCGATTGCACTGCCGTCGGCCATAATAACGCGCCCCTAGAACGTACCATGAATCTTGGCATATCGCGAATCGTGGGGCAACGAGTTTCGGTGCCAAAACTGGAAAATATGAGCAAAATGAATGAGAAGGGGATGGACAGTTGCTGTAAGTATTACTCATAACTTGTCTATGGCGGCAGGGCCAGCGAGGCATCAATCCATGGCAGGTAATCTGGGTTACGATTGGATCGTGGGCGGTAGTCTGCCCGAACTCGGTCGCCACAGTGCGGCAAAGCATGAGATATTCGATGCCTATGTTGGGGCGTACATTCGCACACTGACTAAGAGTCATCGCACCCGTGCTCTCAACCTCACAATCGTTGACGGGTTCTGTGGTGGCGGTCGCTATACGCTTGATGGCGGTCAGGTTGACGGGTCTCCACTTCGAATGTTGGCTGCAGTCGACCGGGTTCGGGCTGAGGTCGCAGCGGCACGGACACTAGGCATTGCGATCAATGTCGACTTTGTCTTCGTCGATGCGAACCGCAACCATATCGATTTTCTACGGGATCTTCTGGAAAGCGAGGGTCACGGCTCTCGGATCGGGCGGGACATCCATATCCTCACTTCGAAGTTTGAAGAGGTCTCTGGAGATGTGATCGCACGCATCCAGGCAAGAGGGCGGGCGCATCGCTCCTTGTTCTTCCTGGATCAATACGGATGGAGTTCAGTCACATTCGCCACAATCCGCAAGATCATGGCAGCCCTTCAAAACCCGGAAGTGGTGCTGACCTTCATGGTAGACCATCTGGTGAACCTGCTGAATGACAGGATGATCGACACCGCGGGCTTGGCGGCGGTCGATCTCGGTCGCAGTGATGTCCAGGACATGCTGCAAATGAAGCAGATGCGGGGTTGGAAGCGCTTCATCCAAAACACGCTCTACGAGCATATCCAGCGGAACACTGGCGCCGATTATTACACGCCGTTTTTCATCCACCCCGAAGGTGGGTCCAATCGGGATTATTGGCTCCTGCACCTGTCGAAGCACCATTCGGCTCGAGAGGAAATGGGCAAGATCCACTGGGGAATGGAAAACACATTCGAGCATTTCGGTCGAGCGGGCTTTAACTCGCTTGGTTTTAATCCAAGCGAGGATGTGCGGAAGGATATGTTGGACTTTGGCTTCAACGACAACGCGCGAACCAGGTCGGAGAACGCCGTTGTCGACCAACTCGCCAGGATGCTTCACGCACGGGCGGCAGCCGGGAAGGGGCCGCTGACCAAGAAAGAACTGTTCGCATCCCATTGCAACGAGGCGCCGGTAATCGGTGAGATCGTGGATGCAGCGCTGGTCGAACTACGCAAGGCGCAGGATGTGATTATCACTGGCAAGGATGGAGCGTTGCGACGGTCAGTGAAGACGTTCGCTTGGGATGACGAGATCAAGGTGTCTCGGGAGCCTGGCCTTTTCTCTGTGTTCGATCAAAGAGCAGCGTGACAGGTCAATCATTTCAGATGCCGTATGTCAGCTACCAGATCCTTTTGTAGGTTTTCCCGTTAAGATCGGTGAGCTTGGGATCTGCAGGCATTAGGTCAATGCATCGTTGAAGAGTGGGAATGTCTCGCACGAAATGCATTGGTGTGGTGTTTGCGATTCGATGGTTTGGGGTGGAGAGGAAAGCTCCGGCTGCCTCTGTCGTGTCAAAAACGCGATCGCACATTGCGACGAGAATTTCGATGTAGGATAGACCTTTGCGCATCATGGTGTAAGACGCGCATCGACGATGAGTGTTTTCGAGAAACGGGTGCGGGCCGCCGCCCTCTGCATCGGGCTTGTTGTATTGCCGTGCTTGCCTTCTTCGAAGCCACTCTTCCTCGATGCCTAGTAGGTGTCGGACGGGCCATCCACCGTCCAGCATGTTCACTATGGCCAGCATCTCTGCGACGAGACGGGCGTAGGCCACTCCGCCTTCAATACAGATTTGTCGCGGGGTTATGCCGTTGTGCGAGAGCGGCTCGACATACCAATCGCGAAATTCGAATCCAGATAGCTTGCGGCGACGTCCTGCGGCTATGTATTCTCGTTGAAGCTTTTTTCGACGCTTAATGTAGGCCGCTCTTTCTGGATTGATACGAAAGGTATTTGGTTTGGATCCGTGGCAAATTATGCGCCTGGCGATCGGATGTGCGTCTTCTATATCTGGCTCGTCGCATAGCATTCGCATGTAGGTTGCGACTGCCTGATTAGGTGTCCCATATTCTTTACGGCTGATGCCGGCAGCTTCAAGCACATCCGGGTCAACTTCATATGGGCTTGGAAGCTCAGCATTCAAAAATGGGTGGCGTACGGGAGGAACTGAATTTTGTGGTTGGTCTGCCCGGGTACGGGAGAGGTAAATGTTGGGTGGTCTGTCGTATAGGATATCGCCATTTTCATCCGGTTTGGACCGGAGAAAATCGCGAAGGGTTACGTGCTGCCAATTTCGGGCAGGCGCAGAGAACCAGTGCTCACCGGGTATCGTTCTGCCGACAAAAGCTCCAGTTCCGTAGTACGTAATTTCAGCTTCGTGCTGCTTGCGGGTCTCACTTTTTATCCGATGGGGAATGTTTTCTATCAGGTCGCGCAGTCGATTGCCTTCGTTGGTGATGATTTGCCTTCTTTCTTCCTTGAGAAGGGCAATGCGTTCGGGCTCCAACTGATGCGCGATCCAGACGCGGGGGGCATCGGAAAGGATCGCCTGTCGCAGATCTTGGCCCGAAGTTGTCTCGAAATCATAGTCAGCGACGTCGATCTCGATGCATGACTGGATACGCTGGCGGAGAAGCTCTGCCTTGGCTTCGTCAACCGCGTGGTAAACCTTGATCTCGACATTCAGGCGTCCATCGGGATGATATAATACGATGTCAGGCCTGATGCCGTCCTGCCACTCTTCCAACGTAACGGCATGGTATTTCCACTCCGTCTCAAAGTCGCGTGCTATGTCCAGATATTCGACATGGTGCAGAGGAAGTCCGACAGTACGGGCCTCTTCGATTACCATCTTCGACCACAGGTGAAGGCTTGTTTCGAGGCCGGATGTGCATTCGTCATGCGAAACATGTGCAAAGTGACCGCGCCGAGTTATGATTTTGTCGCTACCCTTACGGGTATGCGGGACGGTTTCTGCAACGTGGCGCATTTCGGATTGGCAGCCGGCGCAGATAAATGGCGCTTGGGTTTTAGAAGCGTCATCGATGTGAACGACCTTGCCGGTTGATTTCACAAGAGCGAAGGGATGTTTCAGCATTTTGAACCATGGACAGATCTATTGTGGCGAGGCGTCCAATGGATGAATTTCCTTTGTCGCCGTGGAGCGCGCACAAAGTTCCTACGTTCTTTTTATCTCTTCCTCTCCTGCCGACCCAAGCCATTTGGAACAGTCAGAGTGAACCGCGACTCTTGTGAAGGCTTTCTGTCTGGGCCCGTGGTTATGGATATTCCGATCGCGTGTTCCTAAAAATTTATCCCACATTTCCACGATTCGAGAAAATGTGGGATAAATCGCGATATTCCTGTCGGTTATGCCACTGTCGCGACTTCGACGGTAAGGTGCTGGAGCTCGTGAACGGGCACCAGGCGCCGCCGGATTTCCGTCGCATCTACACCCGGATGGGCAGACACGCCGACGATCGCGGAGTGTGCTTCAGGGCCGATCTTCCACACGTGCAGATCCGTGATCCGGGCATCGCCAGTCGTCTCGACCAACTCGCGGACTTCATCGGCCACGTGGCGATCGGTGCGATCCAGGAGAATGGCGGCCGTGTCGCGCATCAGTGACCATGACCAGCGTGCAATCACAACGGCACCGACAATGCCCATGATGGGATCCATCCATACCCAGCCCAGATAGCGACCGGCCAGAAGTGCGGCGATCGCCAACACCGATGTCAGGGCATCGGCCAGAACATGCATGTAGGCAGAACGCAGATTGTTGTCGCCACCATGGCTGTGACCATGGTGATGCCCGTGATCATGGTGATGACCATGGTCGTGCCCATGACCACCAGATAGAAGGAAGGCCGACGCTATGTTCACGAGCAGTCCGAGGATTGCGATCCATGTGGCTTCCGCGAAGGCGACGTTGATAGGCTCAAACAGCCGCATGACGGACTCAACGCCGATAGCGAGGGCGATGATGCCCAGGACGAGGGCCGATGCGAAGCCGGCGAGATCCCCGACTTTCCCGGTGCCGAAGCTGAAGTCGCCGTTATGAGCATTGCGTTTCGCGTAGGCATAAGCCGCGGCTGCAACACCAAGCGCTCCGGCATGGGTGGCCATATGGAAGCCGTCAGCCAGTAGGGCCATCGATCCAGTAGTGTAACCAGCGACAATCTCTGCCACCATCATGAGGGCGGTGAGCACCACGACCCAGAGTGTCCGGCGGGCATTGTCGTCATGGCTGGCGGCCAGGAACATATGTTCGTGCGTCAGGTGGCCGGTGTCGGCCAGCACGGCGGTCTTGGTACTCACTTGCTGTACCTCCGGATGATCGTGACGAGGTCCTCTGCGCCTTGCTGGCGTTCTTCGGGCGACAGACCGTCGCGTGCGACATGGGCCTCCAGATGTTCGACGATGATCTCATCGAGAAGGCCATTCACGGCGCCGCGAACGGCTGCGACCAGATGGAGGACTTCGGTGCAATTCGCATTGCCGCCAAGCGCGCGCTCTACTGCGCCAACCTGGCCCGCGATGCGCTTGATTCGCCCGAGTAGCGCGTCTCGGTTTTCATTGATGTGGGCCATTTTTCCCTCGGTAGCCTCAGTGTCATGCAGCAAATTGCTGCTGGTAGGATGATGCTCTATAGGGTAGGGGGGGTATGGTATTCAATCAAATTCAGTGGAATGATTTGTGCGCTCGCCTTGCATTGACCTTTGTGGTTTCGACGCCTCGTCCGGCTGGTGCCGCGGTTGCGGCCGTTCTCGTGAGGAAGTGCGTCGTTGGCGCAATCTGCGCCCGGGCGAGGCGCGTAAGGTTGCTGCGGATTTACCGCAGCGCCTGTCCAAGCTGCGCGCAAAGGGCCTGACGAATGATCGCACCGACGACTGACCAGCCTTTCGGCTGATGTCGTCGGTGCGATGGGTGGCAAGCGGAAGCTGTTAGCCAGGCGCGACCTTCAACTGGTGATCGTCTCCGTATCGAATGCGGCAGGAATAGCCATGGCCGCACTCGGTGTGCATCTGCGATACAGCGGCTTTCGTTAGCCGCTGTATCTGGCCACTATCTTCGATTTCGATCCGTTCAACCGATTGGAAGTCGAAAGGTGCGACCGGCACATTTTCCCGACCCTGCTTGATGAGTACCCCGTAGTGCGCCGTGCCTTTGAAATAGGTCACCCGGATGTCATGGGAGCTTTCGTTCTTCCATCTGGGATGGACGGGACCGCATGCGGACAAGCATAGGGCCAAGGCGGTCAGTAAGATCGTCGGTTTCATGGTCTCAATTTCTTGCGGGATTGCTGTTCCTAACAAATCCGCCCTAACCGGGCATGAATGCCTAACCCTCAGGGGCGACGCGATCTGGTCGCATCAGCGCCATGTTCACCACATCGATCCAGTTCCCGCCCATGAAGAGCGCGTTGCGTGAGGTGCCCTCTTCGACAAAACCCAGCCGATGGTACAGCCGCCGTGCGGGTTCGTTATGGGCGAAGACGTTCAGTTCGAGCCTGCTCAGGTTGAGATCACGCCAGCAATATTCAATGGCGACTGCCATCGCGTCTGCTGCCAAGCCTTTGCCGCGGTCTTCGACCTCACCGATGCGGATGCCGATAAGGGCCGATCGATGGATGGCGTGGATTTTGTGGATTTGGATGAATCCCACAATGTGCGGAGCGTCCTGCACGCGAATAGCGAAGAAGACGCGTGAGGCGTCCTGATCGGCATTTAGCCAGAATGCTTCCTGATGCTGCCAGTTAAGCGGTCGGTAGGGTTCATTCAGGCGAGCGTCGTCGGCATTGTCCATCCAGCGGAACAGGCGCTCGAGATCGACAGGGAAAATGGGGCCGAGGGCCACGGTGTTGCCAAAGAGCATATTGGGTCTTTCATGATGTGCAGATGGCCGCGCGGATGGCGACCGAAGAGGAAGCTCGATCAGACTGGCTGGGGGCTAAGGCGCCTGAGCCACCATGTTCGGATGGCCCGCTCCGCAGGTGCCTCGATGCTGTGGTGCAGGAGGGCTGCCAGACCAAGCATCGTTGCCGACGTGACGATGACCCCCGCGAAGGGGCCTATCTGTGCGCGGTCGATTGCCCGGAGCAGCACGAAGCCGGCGTGATGGTGGATGAGATACAGCGGGTAGCTGAGAGCGCCGAGATACAGCAGAATAGGATGAGTGATCGCGGACAGGCGGCCGTTGATGGCCAGCCAGAGCATCACCTGAATTCCGACCCCGGCGATCAGGAAGGCGGCGCCGCCATTGAAGCCCAGTATCGCCAGCGCCATCGCGAAATAGGGAAGTTGGTCGAGATAGCGCCGTTGTGCTGACCACGCTCTGTAGGTGAGCACACCAATGGCGAAGAACGGGCTGTATTGGTTCACCAGGAGCATCTGTACCCGATACGGCGCTATCTCGGAGACGGAGGCGATCGCGCCAACTGCCATCCAACCAGCAAGCAGGTACTCGATGCGCACCCGCTTGCGCGCCATCCATGCGAGGGCCGCGCATATGTAGAAGGCGAGCTCGACGGTCAGCGTCCAGTACACGCCATCTACAGACGGGACGAAGAAGAAGCCTTGCAACATGGTTAGGTTGATCATGACCGTTTCGAATTCCGCCTGTAGCCGTTCGGTCCCGCTCCATTGCACGACCAGCGTCGTGATCAGCACCGCCGCCCAATAGGCTGGGAAGAGCCGGGCAACACGCTTGATGGTGAAGTCGGCGATGCCCACGGTGTTTTCCAGCGTGCGACTGATCACGAAACCGGAGATGCCGAAGAACAGGAAGACGCCATAGCCTCCGGCATCGAACCTCACGCCGATGCTGCGGCGCTCGGGAAAGAAGTCGGGATAGATCGAGGTGTAGTGGAACAGCATCACGCTGATCGCCGCGATCCCGCGCAGGGCGTCGAGTTCCTTCAGCCTGTTTCTGAACGGGCCGCTGACCGGTTGCTGTTCAAGCCGATCAGGACGCACGTTGACCTTCTGTTTTTCAACGAGGGTCATGACGGCCCCCCTTGAAAATCTTCCCGACCATGTTGCGGATGTCTTGATAGAATGGGCCGGTATCGTCCTTGTCAAAGACGTAGTAGCGCATGTTCGGGCGCACGAAGTCCGCGAGGTAGGATCGCAGCTCCTGCAGGCGGCTATATTCAGCGACGCGCTCATTAACGCGAGAGCGCCTGATGAGCAGGCGCATGAGCCGCTTGGTTTCCGGAATCATATAGCGTGCCTGAATTATGTCTTGCCGGCCCACCGGCGCGTCAACGACCTGGCCCAGGACCGAACGTCGATAGGCTTCCCAGGCGAAGAGGGTGTCACAATGGCGAGTGAGCGGGAGGCTGCCCCAATAGCGGCCGTTTACTTCCATGAGCCAATAGCGCTTCCGTGCCGCGTCATAGCGATACTCGACCATGGCGGGGCCCTCCCACTCCAATTCCTGAAGCAGGCGCTCCGACAATTTCATCTGGGCTTGATGCTGATGGAGTGGCTCGTTGTAGCAGAGCGTCGACACCCCGCCTTCTGGCGGCCATTCATGAAGGCGCACATGCTGAAAGCGCAGGGTCGCGCGATCACGCCTCATGTAGAGCATTTGGCCAAGCCCCACGCCATCGCAATAGGACTGGATCAGGGGCCAGCGGCCTATTGTTTGGAAGCGATCAAGCAAGCGGTCGAGTTGGCCGGCATTGCTGACGAACTCTGCCTTCTCCCATTTGAGGCCAGCCTCTTCGAGAAGGGGGAGGATGTCATTTGGGTTGTCCCACTTGGCGATAGCGGGGAAGGTCTGCTCAGCGATCCGCGCGGCGAAATCTTCGCCGGCTCGAGGTTGCCATGTCTGCGGCACGTCGAACCCGAGCTTTCTGGCTGCGCTCAGTGTGTCGCTCTTGCTGAGCGCCCGCTGCAATTGCTCCAAGCGGGGCGTCAGAACCTGGCACTTGCCGATGTACTTTGGTCCTGACGCCAGTTGCAGCAAATCGGTTTCGGACACAGCAAATAGTGCCATCGCGCCCGTGCGACGTACGATGTCGGGCATCCAGGACATGATTGGCCCGGCCGGACGGATGATGGCTTGCGAGCAATGTCGTGAGGCTGCAGCCATTGAGGTTGCGGCCGTACCGACGCCGATGACCGGCACGTCCTTTTGGCCGAGTTCACGGATGATGCTGAGATTGATCGCGCTATCGAGCCCGAGCACGATAGCAGGTGGGTGCGGACGCAAAGGACGCCCGCCAGAATGCGGTGTTACCACAGAAGATGCCTTTCGAACGTGCCGAAGGCAGCGGCGGACGTAAAGCATCACAGCCGCTGTCAGACTGGCAGGTCAGACCAATCGGAAGGTCGGGCGCCCTGCGAAAAGGGCGCTGCGGCATCAGGCGGAGGGCGGCTCTAGCAGCGGAGGGGAGGGGACGATCGTCAGCTGTTGGTCATCAGACCGACGGAACTGACGCTTGAGAATACGGCGGTGCCGGTCGCCTACACCAGCTATCCTGACGTCGTCTGCTGATCCGTGCGTGTGATGACCGGTGTGACGGTGAGAACCGTCAGGAAGTTCGTCCGTCTGCCCATCAACCAGATCCGCCGGCTCAGTGTGCGCCTTACCTACTGGATCGGTATGGGTATATTCGTAATGATGTCCCTGAAGCGGCGCGTGCGGCAGGGCGGCTCCAGCCGCTCCTTGAGCGAGGATCGCCAGAACTGTCAGCATTATGCAGCGGATCAGCTGTGTCATGTCGCCTTGGCTCACATGCTCAGTTCGGGTTGCGCTCGGAGGCCTATAACAGAAATGGCGTTACAGATATCGTGAGATTGCCCGGAATTCTTCAACGGCCTTGGAGACGCCGCCGCTGTCTTGGCTATGGCTGAGACAATGATCGATATGATCGTTGATCAGGGTCTTCTTGGCGTTGACGATCGCACTTTCGACCGCTTGCAACTGCTGGGCGATCTCGACGCAGGGACGTCCTTCTTCGATCATTGTTACGATGCTGCGCAGGTGGCCGCCAGCACGGTTCAATCGCTTTATGATCGCAGGATGCGTCTCGTGCTGATGATCGGCCATGCAGAATCGACTCCAAGAATGGCGCTTGCAGTATCCTCCCCGGGGGGATACTGCAAGCGCCATTCATATCCCCCCGGGGAGGATGATTCGTCATGAGGTCATGCAATGCTTTCGGTGTTGAGCAATCGGACATACCGTCACCTGTTCTTGGCGCAGGTGGTGGCTTTGGTCGGAACCGGGCTGGCTATGGTCGCGCTGGGGCTGCTCGCCTATGACATTGCTGGCGGATCGGCAGGCGCAGTGCTGGGGACCGCGCTGGCCATCAAGATGATCGCCTATATTGGTGTGGCTCCCGTCGTAGGCGCCTTTGCCGACAGGCTGCCGCGTCGCGCCTTTCTCGTCACGATGGATGTGCTGCGCGCCGCCGTCGCGATCTGCCTGCCGTTCGTCAGCGAGATCTGGCAGATCTACGTCCTGATCTTCGTGCTTCAGTCTGCTTCGGCAGCGTTCACGCCCACTTTTCAGGCGACCATTCCCGATGTTCTGCCGGAAGAGCGCGACTATACCAAGGCACTCGCCCTGTCGCGGTTGGCTTATGATATGGAAAGCCTGACGAGCCCGATGCTCGCGGCTGCCTTGCTGACTGTCATCAACTTCCACTGGTTATTCTCGGGCACGGCGGTCGGTTTCGTCGGTTCGGCCATTCTGGTCCTGTCGACCACCTTGCCTCGAGCGCTCAACCGTAAGGAGGTGCGCACTGGCATTTATGCCAAGACCACCAGGGGCATGCGGATTTACCTCAAGACGCCACGGCTGCGCGGCCTTCTCGCTTTGACCTTTGCTTCGGCGGCGGCGAGTTCGATGGTGATCGTCAACACTGTTGTCATTGTGCGGGACCAGCTTGGCCTTGGCCAGCGGGACGTTGCCTTCACGCTGGCAGCCTTTGGTGGAGGCTCTATCCTCGCTGCGCTGGGGTTGCCCCGTATTCTCGACCGCATATCCGACCGCTCGATCATGATCACTGCCGCAGCAGTGCTGGCTTGGGGGCTTGCGATCATGGGTGCCCTCACGCACTGGTTCGGCAGTTCTTCCAACTATTGGTCCATACTGCTCGCGGGTTGGTTTGTCCTGGGTATGGCCTATTCGATGAGTGTCACCCCGTCGGGGCGGCTACTGAAAAGGTCGGCCAATGCGGAAGATCGGCCTGCACTCTTTGCGGCGCAGTTCGCCCTGAGCCACGGAAGCTGGTTGATCTGCTATCCGCTTGCTGGCCAGCTTGGCGCGAGAGAAAATCAGGTAATGACGTTCATTGCCATGTCGATCATCGCGCATTTTGGTGTGATCGCTGCTTATTTGCTGTGGCCGAGCGCGGATCCTGACGAACTTCCGCATGATCACGTCGATCTTGATGCAGACCATCCCCACCTTCGGGACAAGCATGGCCAAAGCGCTGGCCACGCCTATGTGATCGACGATCTTCATCAGCATTGGCCAAGATCATGACTCGTTCTTTCGGTCGATCCGGCTTGCCGAGCGCATGTGACGAAGATAGCGTGCGCGCCATGCGAGCATTGCACTCATCCCGGCGTAACAGCACGGCGCTTATATGGCGTCGGCGCGTGTCGACGCTGTGCGGCCTGCTCGCTTTGTTGGGTGTGACCCTGCTGACCACTTGGCATGACACCCTACCTCAGGCGCATGCGGCCCAGCAGGTCGCGTCCAGCGTCGCCGATCACGATCATCACCATGACCGGCATGAGTCGAAGGACCAGCCTGACCTGGCAGACATGATGCACATTGCTGCACATGCCGCGCATCAGTCGACAGATCTCCCGTCGCAGCCCGTCATAGTTGCAGATGTTGCGCCGGTCGCTGGGCGTTGGGAGCTGTTCCACGCTGCCGCGTTGGGTTCCACGGGGCCAGCCTCTCTCTTGAGACCACCCGAGGTCTGATCCCTGGCGCGCATCTGCGCGCATCTTTTGATCAGACCTACGAGGGAATTACACAATGCAAGCCTTTCGAGGCCGGCTGCCGCGTATTGCGGTATCCGGCGCGGTCGTTGCGACCTGCCTTATGGCGGGTGGCACGGCTGCAAGCGCGCAAGTCGCGCCACCATTTGCCGAGCTTTTTCGGCAAACCAGCGAAGCGCCACGTCAATTGGAGCTCGAAGCCGAAGTAGATCGAGCCGAAGGATTGGCACGGCAGGCACGCGCATATCCCAATCCGACCGTGAGCGTCATGACGGAGAATGTGGGGGGGCAACGCCCTTACAACCGCTTCGGTCGTGCGGAAAACACGCTCCAGGTAAACCAGCCGCTTGAGCTTTTCGGAAAGCGCTCCGCTCGCATTGCGGCAGGCGAAGCAGGCGTGGTCGCTGCTCAGGCGCGTACGCGTGACGGCCGGCTGTCCTATGCATATGAACTGGCGCGTGCCTATGCTGGCGCTGAAGTCGCCGATCGCAGGATCGGGCTGGCTGAAGATGAACTGGAAGAAGCAGAAGCGGATCTTAAGGCCGCCCGCGCTCTGGTTGAAGCGGGCAAGGAAGCCCGGCTTCGCGGCCTTCAGGCTGAAACCGAAGTGAATTCGCTAAGGGCTGTCGTCGATACGGCCAAAGCAGAGCGGGTTGGCGCCTATTCCCGCCTGACTGCGCTCAGTGGTCAGTCGGTGTCTTATTCGACGCTTGCCGAACCCATGTTGGACCGGTTGGCGCCGATGAAGGGGCAGGGGCCCATCGACCCGACGCAGACGGCGCCGTATCTGGCAGCGAAAGCTGACGCAGAAGCCGCCGCGCGGCGGGTGACGTCCGCCAAGCGGCAGGCCATTCCTGATGTGACGGTGTCCGTCGGCGTTAGACGGCTTGAGGTCGATAACGCGAATGCTCTGCTGGCAGCTGTGAGCGTGCCATTCCCGCTCTTCGACAGGAACCGCGGCAACATCGACGCTGCGCAGGCCGAACTGCGCGGCGCGCAGGCACGGGAGGCGGCAACCCGGTTGGAGGCCGAGGCTGCAATCCAGGCTTCGCTTGCCCTAAACGAAGCGGCAGACGCCAGAGCAGCGGCTGCGGATAGAACGCTGTCCACGGCCGAAGAAAGTTACCGGCTTGCACGCATCGCCTATGAAGCGGGGAAGTCCCCGCTGATCGAATTGCTAGCTGCCCGCCATGGCCTGGGAGCTGCTCGCGGCGTGGTGCTCGATGCCCGCGCTGCCCAGTTCGATGCCCGCGCCAGCCTTGCACGGCTTGAGGGCCGCACCATCACCGGAGAACCCGTCCAATGAAGTCCGACAACACACTCTATGCCGGCGCTGCGGTCGGCCTCATTCTGGCGGCACTGGCCGGCTTCGGCGTTGCACGCATGACAGCGCCCAGCGCACCGGTGGCTGAGGAAAGCGCTGCGGAAGCAGAGGCCCAGCCTGCCGATACCTTGGAAATCACTGCGGACGGCATCAAGACCTCGGCAATCTCGGTTGAAGCTGTCTCCGGCTCCAGTCTCTCGGGGATCGTCATGGCGAGCGCCACGGTTGAAGCTACGCCTGATGCCGAGGCTGTTCTAACCGCGCGAGCGCCAGGCACGGTGACGCGCATCTTCAAGCGTATCGGTGATACGGTTCAGGCCGGTGAGGCGATCGCGCTGGTGGAAAGTCGTGATGCCTCGGCAATCGCGGCTGATCGGGGGACCGCGGCGGCGCGCGCGACACTCGCTGCGCGGCAATTAGCCCGCGAGAAGAGCCTGCTCGCGCAAGGTGTATCGGCGCGGGCGGACTATGAAACGGCCGAAGCCAATCTGGCGGTAGCTCGGGCCGAAGCGCGCCAGGTGGACGCGGCTGCGCGTGCAGCACGGGTTGCTGGCGATGGTCGGTCCGTATCTGTCGTGAGCTCGGTCTCTGGTCGGATCACATCGGCAACAGCAAGTCTGGGTTCGTTCGTCCAGGCGGAGACAGAACTGTTCCGGGTTGCAGATCCGCGCAGCATCCAGATCGAGGCCGCGGTTCCTGTGGCTGACGCTGGCCGGGTAAAGGCTGGCGATCGGGTGGAACTCACGACGTCCGACGGCCAGAAGGTGGAAGGGCGTGTGCGCTCGGCGACCGGTGTTGTCGACGCGCAGACCCGGCAAGCCACAGTCGTCATCACCCCGAGCGGTGGTGGCAGCGCGATCGCTCCGGGACAGCTTGTGCAGGCACGTATCTTCGCCAGCGGTGGCCAGGGTGCCAGCGGTGTTACGGTGCCGCAGGATGCAGTCCAGACAGTCGGCGAACGGACAGTGGTTTTTGTCCGCACACCCAAGGGCTTCAAGGCACAGACCGTTCAGGTCGCCAGTCGCAGTGGCGGCATGGTTGCGATTGCGGTTGGCCTGAAGGCGGGGCAGCAGATCGCGACGACCAACGCCTTCCTCCTCAAGGCTGAGCTTGAGAAGGAGTCGGCAGAATGATTGCGCGCATCCTCAGTCTATCCGTCAGGATGAGATGGGCGGTGTTGTTCCTGACACTCGCCATTGTCGGATTTGGCGGCTGGCAGATCACCAAGCTGCCGATCGACGCCGTGCCGGACATCACCAACCGTCAGGTGCAGGTCAACACCTTCAATCCCACGCTCGGCCCGGTCGACATGGAAAAGCAGGTGACTTATCCGGTCGAGACGGCCCTTGCCGGCATTCCAGGTCTCACCATGACCCGGTCGCTCACGCGTAACGGGTTCAGCCAGGTGACGGCGATCTTCACGGACAGCACGGACATCTTCTTTGCTCGTCAGCAGGTCACCGAACGTCTTGCGCAGGCAAAGGATAGTCTGCCTTCCGGCGTTCAGCCCAATCTGGCGCCGCTCAGCACCGGCCTTGGCGAAATCTTCTTCTACTCGGTGGCATTTCGTCATCCCGATGGGAAGAACGTCAAGATCGTCAATGGCCAGCCTGGCTGGCAGTCGGACGGCAGCTACCTCACGCCTGAAGGCGAGCGACTAACCACCGAACTGGCGAAGGCGGCCTATCTGCGCACCGTGCAGGACTGGATCATCCGTCCGCAAATGCGCAATGTCAAAGGCGTGGCCGGCGTCGATTCCAACGGCGGCTTCGTGAAGCAGTATCTGGTGCAGCCCAATCTCAACGCGCTGGCCACCTATGGCCTGTCGGTGACGGAACTGGCTGATGCTTTGCAGCGGGCGAACCTGTCGGCAGGCTCCAACTACATCAAGCGGGCCGGGGAGAGCTTCCTGGTTCGCGCCGATGCGCGCCTGAAGTCGATTGAGGAAATCGAGGAGGCGGTCGTTGCGACCCGTGCCGGCGTGCCGGTGCGCGTGCGTGATGTCGGTGAAGTGGTCATCGGTGGCGCGGTCCGCACCGGCTCCGGCAGCCGCATGGGATCCGAGGCTGTGATCTCGACCGTCCTGATGCTGGTGGGCGACAATAGCCGGATCGTTGCGATGAGCGCGGCGGAGAAGCTCACGCAGATCAACAAGGGTCTGCCGCCAGACGTCTTTGCCGAGCCGGTCTATAACCGCTCGAAGCTGGTGAATGCGACCATTTCGACGGTCGAGAAGAACCTGACCGAAGGCGCGCTTCTCGTCATCGTGGTGCTTTTCCTGCTGCTGGGCAACATCCGCGCGGCGCTGATCACGGCGGCGGTCATTCCGGTGACCATGTTGATGACGGCCAGCGGCATGAACGCCATTGGGGAATCCGGCAACCTCATGAGCCTTGGTGCGCTCGACTTCGGTCTGATCGTCGACGGCGCGGTTATCATCGTTGAGAATGCGCTGCGACGGCTCGCTGAACGGCAGGAGCATGAAGGGCGTCTGCTGACGTTGTCGGAGCGGCTGGGCGAGACGACGGAGGCTGCGGTCGAGATGGTTCGACCGACCGTCTACGGGCAGCTCATCATCTTCCTCGTGTTTGTGCCGTTACTGACCTTCCAGGGTGTCGAGGGCAAGACCTTCTCGCCGATGGCGGTCACGCTCATGATTGCTCTGGCCTCGGCCTTCATCCTCTCGATTACCTTTATCCCTGCGATGATCGCCATCGTGATCAAGGGGAAGGTGAGCGAGACGGAAGTGAAACCGATCCGTTGGTTCAAGGAAAAGTACGAGCCGCTCCTGAAGAAAGCCGTGGCGCGTCCCTTGCCGTTCATTGCGGCCGGCGGTGGCATGTTCCTGGCAGCCGTCCTGTGCTTCGGCCTGCTGGGCGAAGAATTCATGCCCCAGCTTGACGAGAAGGACATCACGGTCACGAACTTCCGTGTGCCGTCGGCCTCGATCGACCAGTCGACAGAGATGCAGCTGCGGATCGAGAATACGCTAAAGACGCTGCCGGAAGTGGCTCTCGTATTCTCCAAGAACGGTAACGCGGACCTGGGCACCGATCCCATGCCGCCAAATGCCTCGGACACCTATGTCATCCCCAAGCCCGAGAGTGAGTGGCCATCCGATGTGAAGAGCAAGGACGATATCCTCAAGCGGATCGAAGCGAGGATGAAGCCGCTGATCGGCAATCGGACGGAGATCCAGCAGCCGATCCAGATGCGCTTCAACGAGCTTATCGCGGGCGTTCGGGCTGACGTGGCCATCAAGCTCTATGGCGATGACCTCGATCAGATGAGCCAGCAGGCGCAGCGCATTGCTGCGGTGGTTCGGAAGATCCCCGGTGCCGGCGATGTCAGTGCCGAGCAGACATCCGGCGCGCCGACGTTTGACGTGCAGATCGACCGACTGGCGGTCGCGCGTTACGGCCTTTCGGTCGAAGAGGTTGCCAATACCGTGGCGGCTGCTCTTGGTGGCCGGGAAGCCGGGCTGCTGTTCGAAGGTGACCGTCGCTTCTCGGTCGTGGTCCGTCTACCCGATGCGCAGCGCGATGATCTGGAAACGCTGGGGTCCATCCCGGTGATGTTGCCTACCCCAGAAGGTCAGGTGGCAAGGTCCATCCCGCTCCGCGAGGTGGCACGGTTCAGCTTCACATCAGGGCTGAACCAGATCAGCCGCGAGAATGGCAAGCGTATGGTGATCGTGCAAATCAACGTGCGTGGCCGAGATCTGGGCGGCTTCGTCACAGAGGCGCAGCAGAAGGTTGGCGAACTCCAACTGCCTGCTGGCATGTACACCGATTGGGGCGGCACGTTCGAAAGCCTTCAGTCGGCGCGTCTGCGTCTGCTGATCGTGGTGCCGATCTGCTTCGCCGCGATCTTCGCACTTCTCTACATGGCATTGGGTGGCGCTATCCCAGCAGCGATCGTGTTTAGTGCGGTGCCCATGGCTCTCGCGGGCGGTGTTTTCGCTCTGCTGCTGCGCGGAATTCCGTTCTCCATCACGGCTGCGGTGGGCTTCATTGCTCTCTCCGGTGTCGCGGTTCTGAATGGCCTCGTCATGATGAGCGCCATCCGCAAATATCGAGAGGATGGGGCAGAGGAGGATCAGGCGATCATCGGCGGCGCGATGGAGCGCGTGCGGCCGGTGCTGATGACTGCGCTCGTGGCAAGTCTCGGCTTCGTGCCGATGGCCCTCGCTACGGGGACAGGGGCTGAAGTGCAGCGACCGCTTGCCACGGTGGTCATTGGTGGCCTCATCACGTCGACGGCGCTGACGTTGCTCGTGTTGCCGGCGATCACGGCATTCATGGGGCGCCTCAAGAAGAAACAGGCGCAAGAGTCGTCGGGTAATTCCGAACCGGCAACTGCTTAATCGAAAGGCAGGCGGCGGCGGAGCTGCCGCCTGCTTCATCTATGATTTGCTCAACGCCAGACCCTCGAGGATTGGAAAGTGCCATGTTCCTTGACGAACGTTCTCGATTTTCTGTCCGCTCAGGCCAGCTGGCTATCGTAATGATGGCGGCGCTGGCGGCCGGGGCTTGCTCATCTGGCGATGGCAATGGCCAACTCAGCGCCGACGACCAGGCGCTGCTCAGCGATCGCGAAGCTCATCATGAATTTCAGTGCAATGATGGCTCCCTTCTCCACGCGGCGTACCGCGATGAGGGACTGGTGATGATCCTGAGTGGACCCGCGCAACCGCAGCCGATCCGCCTGACTGCTCCGGCTCAAGGGCTGACCTATGTCGGGGAAGGCATCACAGCTACGATCACCAATCGCGTCCTGCGCATCAGCGAAACAGACCGGCCGGAGCGCACCTGCACCTCGGGCAAGCCGTTGGGCCTTAGCCCTGTAGAACTAGCCGACGACTTGGTTCGTGACGAGAATAGGTCATCTGACGCTCGCAATTTTGTTGAGAATCATTCGCGATAATCTATCGTGTGTGCGGTTTGCCGCCCGTTGAATGGCCGTTTGGATGAATGAGAGAAGGAAGGAGTGACGAATGCGAACTTATCCATTCCTCTCTGTCCTGCTTGTAATCGCTATGATGATCTCACACGGCTCGCTGCTGACCGTGTCACAGCATTTCCACAAAAGCGACCGACCATCCGTTGAGGCTACTACAGAGCATCAACATTTTTCAGAAAACCATGAGGAGCCGGGCAGCGCTACAGGAGGCGGTCACGTTCATCTAGTCGGTGATCGCGTGCCAGATGACCATGGGCTGAAACCTGTCCCGACTGGGAAGGCTATCCATAGCGGCGCGCATCGCCAGCCTTTCATGGCGCCGTTCATCATGGCTCCGTTACTCGAGCCGCCATCGATATCCTGAAGCATGGCAGTGCGAGGCGTTGGTCTCGCACTTGGTGCTGATCTGCCGGCGTCGAGGCGCTGGCGACCATACGGATATCTATATGAAACTCAGACTGGCTCGACCGTGGGCATGTTATGCTGCGGTCTTTACAGCCTTGGCGTTTTTCGTCGTCGATGTGGCCTTGGCTCACGGCGTCGCGGAAGGCGACAAAGGCTATATCGAAGAAACGACCGGCCCTCAGATAGGGGCGTTTCTCTATCTAGGCGCCAAGCACATGGTCACCGGATACGACCATTTGCTGTTCCTGTTCGGCGTCATCTTCTTCCTCTACCGGATGCGCGAAGTGGCATCCTATGTCACGCTGTTCGCTATCGGTCACAGCACGACCCTGATCGCAGGGGTGCTGCTGGGAACGAATGTTAGCGCCTATCTTGTCGATGCGATCATCGGCTTGTCGGTCGTTTACAAGGCGCTCGACAATCTCGGTGCGTTTCAGCGTTGGTTCGGGTTCCAGCCGAATACGAAGGCGGCCGTGCTGATCTTTGGCTTCTTTCATGGCTTCGGCCTGGCGACGAAGCTGCAGGACTTCGCGCTATCGTCTGATGGCCTGATCACCAATCTCATCGCTTTCAACGTCGGCGTCGAGATGGGCCAGATCCTGGCTCTGTCGGCCATCCTCATCATCATGGGATATTGGCGGCGCACGCGCAGCTTCGCCAAACATGCCTTCACCGCGAACGTCGTGCTGATGACCGCCGGCTTCGTTCTCACCGGCTATCAACTCGCCGGCCTGTACCTTGGAGATCCCTCATGACCCGACCCCACTCGCCCATGCCGGGCGAACTGCCCACCCTTGGCCAACTGAATCGGGCTACACTCATCGCCTTTGGCGCTGCTGCGGTGATCCTGGTGACGACCGTGCTGCCTGCGGAATATGGCGTCGATCCGACAGGCGTCGGCGGCGCTCTCGGTCTCACTCCGATGGGCGAGATGAAGCAGGCTGAGCATGATGCCGCGCCAGTGGCGTCGTCCGCACAGGCTACGCCAATGGCGTCCAAGCCGGCCGTGGCTGCCCCGGGTGAACCGGTCCAGGTCGTCATTACGCTCAAGCCCAACGAAGGGCGCGAGATTAAGGCAGTAATGACCGCCGGCAGCGCGATGCGCTACGCTTGGAAAACCGATGGCGCGAAGATCCGCTACGAATTGCATGGCGAGGAATTCAACGCGGCTGAAGGCGAATACACCAGCTACGAGAAGGGCACGTCGGCCGGTGAAAGCGGATCTTTCACAGCCCCCTTCGACGGTACGCATGGCTGGTACTGGAAGAACAAGACCAGCGAGCCTGTCACCATCACTGCATCTGCGACCGGTGGCTTTTCCGCCTTCGCAGCCAAGCCCTGACCCAACTCATAATGAGAGAAGGAAAATCTGATGCGTAAATTCATTATCGCAGCTGCCGTTGTTCTCGCTCCCGTGTCCCCGGTGATGGCGCATGGCAATCATGATGAAGAAGAGCAGGATCGTCCTGTTCAGCAGGTGGCGAAGGACAATGTCATCAAGCTCATCACCAAGGGCACATTGCCGGCGAGCTGGTCAAAGGCGAAGTTCGTAGAAACGAAGTCGCGTACCGTTCAGGGCGCCCGTCAGGATGTGGTGATCTTCCGCAACGACGCTGAACCGGAAGCTCGCAAGCTGTTGTACGTTGCGTTGAAGCCGGACGGCACCTTCGTTTCGGCGAACCATAAGCTGAAGTGAGAAGTGATGGGCGCGGTCGATTGGCCGCGCCCATATTTCTGTCGTCATGAAAATCCGACGGCAACGGTATCCAGCAGGAAGTCGGATCTTCTGATCAAGCCCGGAATTGAACCGTTGGAGCCCTGCGACCATCGGCGGCACCTTTTAGAGATCGATTTCAGCGGACGGCATGTCCATATCTCTCTTATTGCGCACGCTCATCGCTAGGGAAATTATGCCGAATGAGACAGACTAAGTCGTTTCAACGCGAATGGATTGTTTCAATCCTGGTTATGACATTCGCGCTAACGCTTGCCATCGGGATTGGTTTTCTGGCGGGTCATTATATCCCGTCGGCTTCTGACGATATGTCGGAGATCTGTCGAAATTTGCCAAAGAAAGGACCGATGGCGGATTGTATCGCTCTGCGTTCAGCAGTTGCTACTGAGCAGGCGACATTGACAGCGCAATGGAGTCTGCTGATCGCGGTTGGCTCGCTTTGCGCTAGCAGCGCGGCGCTGTTGGGATTGATCAGCGCCTTCAAACAAGGGCAGCGCACGATCGGGATAGCCACCGATGCGAACCGCATAGCTATGGAATATGGGCGGGCGCAGGCCCGCGCATATGTCGTGGTTCAGTCGGTGGAGGCAAAGCTTAGTGAGCTGGGCGATCTGACTGCCAAGGTAACTTTCCAGAATTCTGGCGCATCGCCTGCGCGCCGGTTACGCTGGCTATACAACGCACATATTGTCGCTGTTTATGGCGATAACACTCAGCGCGGCATGATGCTTGGCGATGAACCAGACCTGGAAAGATCTCACTGGCGGCAGGACATACCTTCGGCGGATTCCTGGACATCATCTCCGCTTGGATTGCGTTCTCAGGATGGCGTTGCGGCCCTGCTCGAGAAGGCTACCTTTATCGCGATCACGATAAAGGTTGTGGCAGATTTTCAGGACGTGTTCGGCGAAACACACCGGGAAATCGCCTGTTTTGAAGGACGGGTAAATCCCAGTGAGCGAGACGCGTCATACACAGCGCTACATAGTGCGCATGACAACGCATTGGACGACAAAACAGAATCCCCTGCAGCTTGATCTGCTGCCAGGCACTTGCGAATTTCGCCACTAATCGCGCAGGCGCCGAACCAGCCGTTTCCAGCTTGCTTCACTGTTCATCCAGTTAGGCCGGTCCGGTTGTCGAGGCGTTGGAGCAAATCGTTCAGGCTGTCCCCGACAGAGCGTGCAGCGCAGGTGCGATCCGACGGTTTCCATAGCGGTGTTCCAGCAATGCGCGAGGAACCAGCGGTTGAGTTTGTCAGCATCGATTACTCCTGAGTGGCCGCATCTGCAGATGATGAAAAGATTGACGTTTCGGTGGGCATAATCGCCGAGGTTCCGCAGGGGGACGTTCGCCCCCACGTCAGAGGGGAAGGGTCATCTGCCTGCGATCAAAGTGAGGCGGCTGACGTTCCATGGCCACGATAATTGTTTGGGCCAGTTCTACAGCGGCTTGCTCCCGCAACCGTTCGTTCGGCGCCGTCAGTGCCACTCGTGCCCACCCAGGGGCGTTCAGAAGGCTCTGCGCGAGCCAGAGAGAATCGGGCTGTGTCATGTCCGGCAATATGCGAACAAAAAGAGAACATAGCAAGAGCCTGTTCTTCGGCTAACGAAGTTGATGGATGGGCTTGGACTAGCCGAAAGGGGGGGCGGTCCCTCATCCCGGTGCGGCGACAGGTTACGCTGAGGACGTGCCTATTCCTGTCAGTCGTCGGAAAGGAGAGACGCGAAGCCGTGGATCGTGAATGGCATGGCGGCGTCAGGCACCTTCGCCTCACCTGGAACCTCATGCATGAGTAGCAGCATGCCCTCATGTGGAAGATAGGCGCAGCCAAATCCCTTCTCCCGTCGCTGTTGCGCGGCTTCGAGAACGGCTGCGCGGTAGGCGTCATGAGCCTTATTTCCGACATGCAGCTTGGTTAGATCGATGAAGTCCAGTGCATCGCCATTCGGGCCCTCTTCGCTGACGCCGAAGATCATGGTTTCATCGGGCATTTCGAATCCTCATTTCATTACGCGAACATTAGCGAAGTGTGTTTCCAAGCATGACGACGTCGGCGCGCGGGGCCTCAATGATCATCTGGTCGCGCGCCATTGCGCCTTTAATCGCGGCCTCGACCGCGAGGCATAGCAAAGCTGTGCTGTTCGCTTGCATCTGGATCTGTGCGGCCTTTCGGCTTGATGGCTAATTCGAACTTGATGTCGCTCGCCTGCGAAGCGATCCCGCGAGTAACTGCCTCAGATAGGTAGGTTCCCTCCGCATCGCCCCCGGTGATTTCAGATTCCCGATCGAGGCCATTGGGCACCGGCTCTGGCGCTTGAGAAGCAAGGCGTTCCAACCGCGCATCTAATGCTGCGGCGCCAGGGCCACCGGCTCGCGCTAAAGTAGCCCCTAAATCGATCCCGGCTCGATGGAATTCTGACACTCGCTCATAACGGCCGACGGCTGCCATCGTGATGTCCTTTTGACCCAGGCCGTCCTTTTCCAGTGTTCGGATGCCCATGCTGGATACGAGCTCCTGAGCGGGCTTGGCGATCGCCATGCCTCGGCTGACGCTTAGGACTCCGCCTCGGCCGATCAGTTCGAGGCCACGCGCCTCTTCCTGAGTGGCGACGTCGTAGAGGATCATCCGGGCTTTTTCATTTGGCGAGAGGGCCCCATTCGCCGCCTCGTAGATTTCCGCACGGACAAAGGCGCGTTCGGTCGCCGCAAACCGGTGCTCGTTGAGAGGCATCCCGGCATCGCCAAGGGTCAGGACCGCGCGTTCAAGGGCTGGATCAACAGCGATCGTATCGTCGCGGTAGCGAAGCTTGTCCTGAACGGTCCGAATTTCAGCGGCGGCGCGGACCAACTCAGCAAGCGTCAAAGTCCGGAAAGGGCGATACTCTTCCGCCTGAGGGCCGGTGGCCATCTCCAGCCGCGCCAAATCGAACGCTTCAACGCCGGAAGCCGCGGCTGTCTTCGCCGCAGCGCCTATGGCAGCCGTCGTGGCATTCTGTTGTTCCTTCGGCATCGCGTGCCGTTCAGGCGCATCAGACAGCCATTCCTCAATTACTCTGAAGTCCATTGTAATGCTTCCCTGCAAGACCGGGAGTAATTGTCTCAGACCGATTGGGCAAATTCCAGACCCCCTTCAGCACAGGTTGCATTGGATATGGAACAGGCTGCTTCGAATCCTCCGGAAAGCGGCTTATGCGCCGCAGTTATCGGCGGCGTTGGATTGAACCGATGGGATGACCAGGCTAGTCCAATGGGGGACTATTCTTGATGGACTTCAGCGCTTCCGAGGCAAGATAGAGTTCGTCTTGGGCTGCCTCCCATTCACAGCGGGCTTCATCCCAGCGCCGCTTAGCGATGAGCAGGCGATCTTGCGCTTCCTGTTGTTTATTCCGTGTACGGGTGCGTTCCCTCGTTCGGCTCAGCGGCAACCGATAGACGTCGTTGTCGGTCAGCTTTCGACCGCACGACTTTGGGCTATGTTGATTGCGTATGTGGGCCCATGATCCTTGCAGCTTGTGGACGGAATTGCCGCAGCGCTTGCAAAACCATTCGCGCTCAATGCGATCGGCCCTCACAGCAGCACTCCGATCATCAGGCCGACGAGCATCCATGCGAGGCCGGTCATGACTTGCACGGGATCGCGCCAGTATGCGCGTTCAATTATGGCGGAGCTGCCGCTGGCCACATCCCTGAGATCGTCGCGACACCCGGGATAGGGATATTCCTCATCCAGATGGTTTGCCAGACGTTCGAACGCGGCTTTCTTGTCGGGGGGAATATTCCCGGGCATGCTTTCCTCAATCGCTATCGACTATACGATAGTAATCGTCGGATTTCCCGGCGAGACCCTCGTTGAGCTTTTGCACTGGTTTGCAACAGGACCGCGGGTTCGGATTTGCGGCGGTCAGGCATCGCACCTGGGCGGTGGACGCAGCTGTCACATGCACCCTGCATGGGATATTATCGGCACCGACGCAGGAACGTCGCAGGCGGGCTGAACATTTCTAAAATGGACCGGGATCCACGGAAGGGATGGAGCGGCATGATTATCACCCTCTCTGACCTTTTAGCGGGAATCCGAGAGCGCAAGGCTGCCTTGGGTATCATCGATACCCCAGAGCGTACCGATGCCATGCGCAATAGCGGATCGCGCCGAACAGCGCGCAAGCGTGCTATGTTGGCCCGGATCGAGGAGCGCTCACGCGACGCGGGCGTCGTCTAGGCTGACCAAGCGCCTTGTTTCATGATCTTGGCGAAGCTCATGCGGCAGTAGCCCGCATCATGTATCGTCGGCAAACCGACCTTCCGCGCCCATTTTTGTGCTGACTGGGGAGGCAATCCCATCCTGTAGCCGATCTCGACCGATCCTATGATCTCTGCTGCAGCCTGAAGAACATCCGCTGCGAGATATGCTTTACCGTGGCGACGTATGCGGCCGGTGGCGACGAATTTGAGAAACTGATTGGTGGCCAGGTTGAGTATCTCGCTGGCATCGGCGCCTGATAGCTCATCCTCGACATGGGCACCGGACAACGGGTTTTCCAACATCCGCAAAGTGTCGATGAGTTCGGCCGGGATTAGTATCTGGTGGGACAGGTCCGTCGCCTTGGGGGGCAAACCGAATCGACCATCCGGCCCCAGGAGCCAGGTGAAGATGTCGGCCCATGGCTTGGCGCGACCGCCAATAGCCCTAGCTGCGATTTGTAGCGGAACGCCGTCAACGACAGCGGGATCGGCTTTGGCTTGGATCTTTGCCTCGAATGCCGCCCAGGCCTGCGTGGTGGTATTGCGGACGCCATATCGCGCCTCCCAATAAGGGTGGGTCAGGGGAGCGACCAATCCAGATTGCATCAGCTGCGCTATGGCATAGCGGGGCAACTGAGTTGACTGCGACACAGCGGTCAAAGGCAGACGGTCAGGCTTGGTGCGCGCCAGTTCCTCGATTTCTTCGGGATCATGGAATGGTCTAACTACGCCATGAACTCGCACGTCGGTTAGCTTGAAGACGCCGGCGGCTCGCAGCTTTGCGATGATGGTATCCGTCTCGCGCAGCACGCGCACGGCTGATTTGGCGGAGATCAGTCCAATTATGTCATTCCCCTCGTCGGCCGACGGGAGGTCGGACAGATCAGGGCTTTGACTGAGATCGGGTTGCTCTTGCTGCAGGCCATGTAGAAACATCGCGAACAGGGCTTTGACTCGGGGCGAGGAGCGGCCGATCCGGGCTTGCTTGACGGCGTGCCCCAGCTTGTTCGACCAGTTGTCCCCTTCGCCTGGAGTTGGAAGTAGCTGGGCTGGAACGATGGGCCATTGGCGCAGCAGCGTTACAGCGTCATGAAGCGCGCTGACGACCGCCATTGTAAGGTCAGGATTGGTCAGCCATTTTCCGCGCAGTTGGTCGTTTAGCCAGGGGGAGAGCTTCAAGGCCAAGTCGGCAATGTCGTGCGGCTCCAAACTCGCAATCGGGTCTGGAAGCTGTGATCGTGAAGCGGCCCGTACATCGGGATCATGGCTGAAGAGGCCAGCATAGATGCCCAAATTGCCGCGCATCTCGTGAGGGATGAACTCGGCTTGTCCCTCTCGGAGATCCGCGCTGCAGACATCTTGGTCGCAGGTGGCAATGCCGTTGGCGTAGCGCCACCGCTGGGTAACGCCGCATTCGTGACACTCACTGCGCAAGACCTGAAAGGTTTCCGGGCAGAATGGGACGGAGGCCAACTGCCAAATCGCACGATGATGAGCCGATAGGGCAAGGCTGGCCGGTGCATATCGGCGGATGGTGGTTCTCAGTTCGCTCTGCCACGCGCGTCCACCAAACCAATGTATGATCGCGCTGCCTTCTTCTGGACCGTGGGCATGGTGCAGTAATTGGGGGTACGGCACCACCAGAATGTCAGCCAGCGCCGGTAGCTGTTCGGCGTTGGTTGTGGCCGCCGTCGGCTTGTTGTCGTAAACCCAGCCAGCCTCAGACAACAGCGTTCCTGTCCGTGGATACCCGTTCTCGGCAGTCACACGGGCGACAAGGCCCATGAGACTTTCGCCAGCGATTGGCGCGAGCGGGTATTTCACTTGGCTCAAGCTTCGATCTCCACGAACGGATTATAGTCGATGAAGCTATGGGCAATGGCCCAGCTGTTCACTGCCATGGCGAGATCGTTGCGGGTAATCGCATGCCGACCTCCACGCACGACATTTATCGCCGCCGTTTCCACGATGCGGCAGGTGCGGCCGATGATTCCGCTGCTTGCGAGGCAAAGGGGGCGAGCGATGTCCTCTTCGACCAGGCCGCTGGCGACCTTCATGATCTGCTTGTCGACCATGGCGGCATCGAGGTCTTCGACGAAGTCCAGGAATAGGTCTCGATCGTCATCCGCCCACCAATCAAGGGGAGGAAGCGTGAGGGGAGGGAAGAGCCGGCCGTTCAACTCGTGGCTGGACTGGAACAGCTTGTCCGCGTCGTGGGTGCCGAAAAAGGCGATAGGAACAAGGCCAGAATCAAGGAACGTCTTCAGGCTATCCGTGACATGGTTTGCGGCCGATGACCGGCGCGACAGATGTTGGATTTCATCGATGACGAGCAACTGCACGTTATCCCGTTTGATGGCTTGCACGGCGCGCTTGTGCAGGTTGGGTTCGGTGCCGCGGTCATAAAAGGGGTCGTCCAGGGCCTGCAGGATGGAAGAGAATAGCGACCTGGCGGTGCCAGTGCTCATGAGCTTAACGATCAGGACGGGCCGGCTGCCTTCTGGAAGTTCGCCCAGGCGTTCGATGCCGTCCCGGAAATGTTCGGCTGCTGTCGTTTTGCCGGAACCGCTTTCAGCCAGGAGGGTGATGCCATATTGCCGCTCGCCACGGGTGGCGATGCCAGAGCGCCGGACCTCATCCAGCCCCGCAATGATGGCCTCTTGGCGAGGATGAACAATCTTGATCTGGCGGAACGCGCTGCGGGCATCTGCCACGCGCTGAGACCGGGCAGCGGCTTCATTCGGCCGTACAATGGGCGGGTTTGATGTGGTGGTAGTCATGTGTTGCCTTTCGGGTAGGGGTTAGAAGTAGCTGCTGTCGTTCGAGCGCTTTTTGCGTTCACGGCGTGGTTCGGGGTCGGTGGTCGACGCGTCCGGGGTGGGTGGCGGCGCAGGAGCACGCCGGTCGCGCTCTGGCATGTCCTCTGGCGTCGCCTCTCGGGCATTGGCAGCTTTCGCCTTCTGCCGGTTGCTCCGCCGTTTAGATGCGGTAGGGGCAGCTTTCTGTGGAGCGGGGCGACGAGACAGGGTGTCGGCATCGTGCATCTCGTGCTCGATCACGTCTGCATAGATGATCGGGATATCGACCGGTTCGGGGCGCTCGCGCTGCAGGCTGGCGAGTTCACCGGTGATGCTGCGGATGCGCTTGTTTTCGTACAGCTTGGCCAGAAGCTTGCGTTCACGCTCCTTGGCTTCGGGCGTCAGCTGGTCGATGGCGTCGAGAAGCTCGGCGCGGCAGGCGTCACGCCATTCCCGTGAGTTGAAGTCGGCGGCTTCCGCCTTGGCCTTCTCACGGATCTGCTCGTGCATCCACAGGCTGATCGGCTCGTCGGTATAGCCGGCCGTCTGGCAGTACAGCTCGACGTCCTGATTGGTTTTGCGGTTGATCACCCAAATCTTGCGCAGATCGTACGGGTCATAGCGGAACGACACCGTTGCAGTGGCATTCTTCAGGCGCTGACGCTTGCCTTCCAAAGGGACAAGATCGGCGAGCAGGTCAGGCACGGCTTTATAATCGCCGAAGCGCAGGCCATTCCACTCGATGCCAGCGTGGGTCAGCCGGTGCGAATTGATCTTGGGGAGGAGGGCCTTCTCGAAGATGCGAGGGTCACGCGGTAGAACGATCCCGTACTGGGCGGTGCCCTGTTTCCAACAGAGCAGAGGCTGTTTCTCGTTCAGGCCGCCATGCGGGGTCGTGTGATAGACCGCGATGGCGAACATGATGAGTGCCTCGAGTTCGTCGAGCGTCAGCACGGCATCCACGGCGGGGTCGTAATCATACTCGCGGGAGAGGGCGATCGGCAGATGGGCGCCGGCCACCTTCGATGACACGTAATTGTGGATGGTGAGGAAGATGCGCTCAACAAGGGCTCGTTCGCGCGGCTTTTTCCGACCACTGATGCGGATCGTTGCACCGGTCGCCTTGCTCATGCTCTCCATATCGTGGCTGCGGAATTCCATACCGCCATCCACGTGATATGTGCTGCATAGGCCGCAGACGTCCTGGGCTTCAGGGTGCTTGTTCTTGATGATCGGCGGCACGATCTTGGGCAGAACAGACCGGCGAAGCAACTCCGACACGGTGGCGTATGATGGAGCATTGAAGGACAGCATGTGCGAGAGCACGACCCTGCTGAACCCATCAACAAGTGCGGAGAAAGTGGGGCGGCCCAGGATGATGGCGCGTTCCACGTCGATGACGAGGAGAGCGGGTATGGGTGTGTGATCCATAAGCCCGAATTCCAGAGGACGCTCCGCCTCATGGCCTTTCCCTGCGCCACGCCACCGAGAGTAGGCCGCCTGTTTGCCGTGGCGGGCCGCAACCGTCTGTTCGCACTCCAGCTTTTTGATATCGCGATATGTGGTGCTCATGCTCACCGGGAGGAGCGGCTCCGTAGGCATCTCGTATTCGAGCGAAGTGCCATCGTTAACGCGGCTAATCTCGGCGTTGGTCAGCACATTGATATCGGTGACGCTCTTCTTCGACACATAGTAGGTCAAAGCCAGGCGCTGGCGGATTTCCATGCGGATGCCATCTTCATCATAGCAATGGTGCCCCTGGGCGCTTGTGGCCTCACGAGCATCGCGATCGCCAACTTTACCGCGCTCCCGCATCCAGCGTTTCACGGTGTGCGGATTGGGTGCCTCGCCATATTTGGCGTGCAGCTCGGGTGTCCAGTGCTCGGCAAATCCCGCAGAGATTGCCTTCACGCCGGTCATTACGCCGTTCCGGTCGAGCAGCCGTAACGTTGCCAGCCGAAGTGCGCTTTCGGGATCGAGTTCCTCACATTCGGCGGGCGTGAGATGTGATTCAGCGATCTTGTTCTTGGCCGGGGACTGCCCACGCTCTGCCATCTGGAAGAATTGACCGTTCTGAAGCAGCGTCCGGAAGCGATCCTGGTCCATTGGACGGACGACGCCGGCGTCATCGAGATATTCGACGGGCTTGCCTGTGGCAGCATGTTCGAAGTTCAGGCGTGTGCCATATCCATGTGATGTAAAAACACAGGGTTGACCTTCGATACTGTATAGCTGATTGCGTTTGAGCTTATAGGGGAAGTAATTCACGTATCTCTCCCGAGATTTGGGTATTCTGAGGGCGCGCAACATCCATCAGCAGTAGATATTTCTACGCTGCGAATGGCATTGCTTCTGTTGTGATGGGTGCCTGCGGGTTCGTCAGGCAGTTATGATTTCACTCTAGGTCATGGTTGAATCCTTCCTAGGGTATTTGATCTATGATCAGATGAAGCTGACAGGCATCTCATCGATGAGAGGCTGCGTGAGATCGAGCGACACGATGCGCCTCACCAGCATGGCGAAAGTGATTGCCCGCCCTTGGACAAAATTTCCGGGCGCCATCAGCTCAGCGAATTCGCCCAACCGCATGTCATCGCCTTTGCTGCGGAGGCTTTCGACGAGCCGCTTCTGCGACGATGAGATGGCCGTGCGGCGCATTGAGCTGGCGAGGCGTACGTTGAAGCGGTGGCGGCTATTCTCGAAAATTTCGGAACCGAAGGTGATACGGAACTCATGGCCCACCCGGCGGCAAATCTCGGCGACGCCGGCGAGTTTCAGCCGATATTCTGGATCTCGGAGGTCCGCATCGTCGCCTTTGACTTCGACGACCGCCAGGCGACCATCGGCGTCCAATATGTCGACGTCACTGGTGTACCGCTCCTTCCTCCGCAGGATGAATTCGAAGCGGCGAGCCTCTGATTGGTAGTGGACGACATTGGGGTCCGTCTCGCACCGCTCGATCAGTGCAAGCTGATGCAGGCTCTCATAATGCTGTGTGCGGCCGACCTTCACGGAAGGGTACCAGCCGCTCGCATGGTGCGTTCCGCCAGAGACTGTTCGGAGCGATCCATTGTCGTTGGCGACCACGATGCGAGCCATGGTGTTGACCAGGCTGTTGTGCTTCCTGAGCAAGGTTTCGGCGCGCAACCGGCCAGCGGAGGGTTCGTATGACGGGTTGCGCAGCATGAGGTTGATAGCGGCGCGAACGTCGATCTCAGCCAGTTCTTCATATGCGTCAGTCATTCCAGAACGTCCAGCCGCGACGGTTGCTGTTGGGCCACTTGGAGCGAGAGCGACTCCACGTCTTAACGCGCTGCTGTCGTTCAAAATGTCGGATGATCTCGATCAGATACTCTGTATAAACGATTGAAACGAGGTTGTTTCGATCTGCACTTCGCGGTTTAGTCGTCATCGCACTGTCTCCATGTTGGTCACGATACTGTGCATTTAGGAACGCTAAAATGACCGTGATGGCAACAGGAATGTGGTTTCAACTGCACAGTATCGTGACCAACTCACTTGACGATGAGTGCCTTACTGTTCTAATAAGTCATGGATGAACAGTAAGAAAAACGGCACGCGCGACGTTGCTTCGGACCGGTCGGCCCTCGAAACTGACGAGGAGTTGGTCAAACGGCATGCCGCTTCAGGCTTTTCTGGCGAATCAGAGTACGCCCTGTTCCTGTCTCTGGATGATTCTAAGCGGGAGGCGGTGATTGCCAGACTGAGGACGATGGACCTCTATCTTCGCGACGATGACCCCATGCCCGTGGGCGACGCGTGCAGCGCGCTCGATATGGAGCAGCGCAATTTTTACCGACTGCTGAAGAAGCTGAAGGATCTGGGCCCAACACGAGGTCTGTCACCGAGCTTCCGGGTGAAGGCTGTCGCGGCACCAGCACAGAAAGGCTTCGCACCCGTTGCCGAGCGTGCGCTGCGCTGGAAACTGCAGCATGAGCCCGCGGCTTCGCCCGCGTCGATCATACGCTGGATATTTGAATCCTGCGCGGACGCGGGCGAGGCGCCTCCGTCCGCATCCTCGATCCAGCGACGCATAAAGGTACTCCGCCGGGAAGGTGTCGCAGAGCCGGCGGCTGGGGCTGCTGGTCTTCAGATCCTGGTGGACCAGACCGCAGTCGATGTGATGGTTCAGATCAGCGGCCGGGTGGAATTGGCTACGGCTACGTTCATTGTCGATACCAGCTCTAGGATGATCCTTGGATTGGGGGTGGGCGATCCGCTGATTCCGGAAGACGGGCTTATGCGCGCTACCCGCAATATGGATGACGACCTCATGCGCCATCTCGTGCAGCACACGCAGGTGCATTTCGATCGCGTGGAGTCGATCGACTTTATCGCGCCTCCAGGCGGGACGCGGCAGAGCAAGCAGTTGCAGAAGCGCTTTCGGGTCTTCAACCGCCGAGTGTCGTTTGACATTCATGCAGGTGGGAAATGGCGTCACGGTACGCAGCTGGTCCGTTACTTGGGCGATACGCTGGGGCCATATCAGTTCAAGCCGCGATTTACGGAGGAGGGGGCTCCTTTCAGCAACTCGATCAGCGAGGGGATTGAGCAAGAGGTTCTCGAGCGGGCGCTGCTCGTGGAGGCGATGCGCTGGAACGAAAGCCAGTGGCAGCGGGCGGAGCCGACGGTCGAGAAGTCTCAACGTATGCGTGAAGAGCGGGCGAGCGCGATCACTGCCCTGTTCCGTGATGTGGTGATGCGGCCAGAATTTTGATCAGCGACAGCGAGTTAGATTGGCCCATAGAGCCGTTGGCGATCTAGTATGTCATTTTATTTGGGCCAATGCGGGGTTTTTGTTCTCCTTCCTATGGCCCCACAGCTGATGTATCTGACGTCGGGCGGAGTGGCGTCAGTTTGCGCGCGATCGCGGCGCGCAACCGCTCGCGGCTCATGGGGCGTTGCGCCGGAAGGGCTGCAGTCAGAAGATCGTCAACTCTCGTCACCCATGCGCGCTCACTGGTGAGCATGTCGCCATGACGCAGTTCGTGTCGTCCGTGCAGGATATTGAGTGCTTGCGACTGAATCTTCGGCGGCCATCCAAGGACGCATTTGACGAAATATTCTGGAGGTAGGGCGGCGAGAATCGGCTGATCAAAATAGGGGGCCGAGCGAACGTTGTTGACGACCATGTCGAGCAGGACCTCGTCAGGCTCGCAAGGAAGCCGGCGTATCAGCTCGTGCGCTATTGTGAGGTATTTGGAACGGAGCACGCGGTTTGACGCCTCTGAATAGGCGTCGGCCAGTGTGCGGTATTCCGGTGTCGTCTCGTCAATCACGCGGGTCTGGAAAAATGAGTTGTCGCGGTCGAATGAGCTCCGATCGATCTCGGCGATCTCGCCCGCGTCTTCCAGTTTCGCTATGTAAGCTAGTCCCTCGTCGACAACCTGCTGTCGGTTGCGGTCGATCAGGCCGAGGGTGGAGAACCAGAGCCGGATACCGAAAAGGTGCATCAGCTGGCCCCGGGCCTTGACGGATCCGGAGGCGAATGCATGTTCCACCTGGGCGGCTACGATGTCGGCCTCGTCGTCGTCACCGTAGAAGGTATGGTGCGCGCGATGCCAGAGCGGCTGTTCTTCTGGCTGGAGAAAGTCGCTGCTCGCATCGAGGCTGGCGCGGATCGCGTCGCCATCTACATCGCCGCGGAAGAGCATGCCCGCGAGGACGCCGACCGATATAACGATGTCGTCGAAGTCTATCTGCTTGTAGCGGTCATCGATCTCATCAGCCGCAGTCGTCTTTGCGCTAGCCTCTTTGTGGAAGATCCGGGAGAAGGTGTTGCCGACGAGGCGCTCCAAGTCGGCTTCGACCATTTTTCCGGCACGCCTCTCCATTGAGGTGGCCAGCACGCCCCTGAGCGCCTTTGTCATGCTGGGCGACTTATCCCAGTGCCGTTTCTCGAAGTGCCGGGACAGCTTTTCGAAGTCCCACATGGCGTGTTTCAGCGTACGCAAATTGCCGCGACCGCCTTCGGCATGTACGGCGAGAACGACGTCAGCATGCTCTTCGAGAAAGTCGCGGGTTCGCTGGTCGCTAATCAGAGTCAGAAAGGAAGCGAACGCTGCTTGCGTCTCTGGCAGAACTTCCAGAGTCTGCCCGATCAGCTTCTCTTTGATTTCTAGGTAGGTCTCGTCGCCCTCCATCACCTTCGTCTCGTTCGCGACGATGATCGCCTTGAGCTTCTCGTGCTCAACATAGGCATTAACGAAGCCAAGCACTTCGCTCACGGGGATGCGGCAGCGCTCCAGGTCGTCGAATACCAGCAGGCGGCCGCGCGGATCGTCGAGGCCGGTGCGCAGGTCAAGTTCAGGTAACGAAGGGCTGATGGTGCCGTCGTCCTTGCCGTCGCTGTTCAGGTCAATCTTGAAGGCAGCCTTCAGCAACCCCTTGGAGACGGCGCCCGCCAGCTTCATGCCGGGATGTGAGAGGACGGGATGGAGTTGGCGGTAGAACTCGTCCTCGATCTGCGTGACTGACGTCATGCCATAGAGGCTGACGTAGAGAGGCTTTGAAGCGCCCCGGGTTTCCAGGAGGCTCCAACTTGTGAGAAGGAGCATCCGTTATGAGCAAGACAACCAACAAATTTTCACCTGAAGTCCGCGAGCGGGCGGTTCGTATGGTGGTGGAGCAGCGGGCCGAGTACGGCTCGGAATGGGA
>NZ_VYQA01000024.1:0-46598 GCF_008710165.1 Sphingobium limneticum
ACGAACTGCGCCAGGCGCTCGACGATGCCCTGCGCCGCCTTTCGCCCAAATCCGAGATGGCCAAGGCCATTGCCTATGGTCGCAAGCGCTGGGTCGCTCTGACGCGCTTTCTCGATGATGGACGTCTGGAAATCGATAACAACATAGCCGAGCGCGCCATGCGCTGCGTGGCCCTGGGTCGCAAAAACTGGTTGTTCGCAGGTTCAAAAGCAGGCGGCGATCGCGCCGCTGCCATCTATTCCGTCATCGAGAGCGCCAAACTCAATGGCCTCGAACCACAGGCCTATATCGCCGACGTCATCGCCAGGATCGCTGGCAACTGGCCTGCTACTCGCTGGGATGAACTCATGCCGTGGAACTGGCGGACCGATCAGCAACCGATCGCCGCAGCCGCCTGATCTGCGGTCTCCAGGCCCCGCTTACCCCAATTCTCGTGAGACCATAATCGGGCTATGAGCGACAGATGCTCAAGTCGCCGGTTAAGCCCTATCGTCCATTTCTTCCCGATCGCAAGGCGCCGTGCCTTTGCGGATCGATGAAGCGCTTCGGAAAATGTTGTGCGAAGCGCATCCCCAACAGGCAGGTAGGAAGAGTCTGGCAGGCGGATGCGAATGCGGAGCGGAGGCTTGCGGCCTTGCTGCATGTCCGCGCAGATATCACCCAGTATCGTATCTGGCACCTTAGCCATACGGTGCCGCTGGACGTCCCGCACCCGATCTATTCACGCGACCAACTCATGCTCGTCGACGTCAATGCTTTGAACGCCCATCTCGAGAATTTGATGTGGCTTTATGGCAGACTAGGCTGGCTCAACCGCTTGCCGGCCTTGCTGGACGATATTGAAAGCGCAATTGACGATCCGCGATGGCGGGCCAAGCTTGCCTATCAGCGCGGGATCGTCGCCCTTTGGCAGGGGGATCGCGTTGCCGCCGCCGAGAAGATCGCTGGCCTGGATATTACGCCCGCCTGCGAGGACGTGGATTTGCTGCAAATCCACGTCGACCTTCACGGAAATGCGATGGGTCTTTCCGAGCACCTTGACTTTTATGACGCGATCGTCTCGCGCACGCGCAGCTTGGCGGACAAATTGCAGTATCGCGGCGCCTACGCCTTTCAGCTACTGATGGCGGGTGATGACACGGGGGCGGCCGCGCGCTTCGAAGCGGCCATCGCTGTCGGCCGTGCGGCCGAAGCTGAAAAGCCGTTCAGCGTCAACGCCATCATTTGGTTCTGCAAAGTTCTGGAGGGCCGAGGCGTTATCGATCATGATCGCGCCTTCCTTGATGAGGCTGTCACCCGGCTGGTACCGCTTGCCGACGACAAGGAGCAGCTGACCGCCAGCGGCCGTGCGATAGTCGGCCGGCAGCTCGGCGATGCATTGCGCTATGCTGAGCGCTATCAGGAAGCAATCGAAGCTTATCGAAGGGCGTTTGAAGAAGGGCCCGATCAGGCCCTTCGGACCTTCGAAGCCGAATGCGAACTGTATCTTGGCAACACCGACCAGGCGTATGCGCTGATCCGCCGCGTCGCGGTGACGAAACTCGAGGTGCCCGAGCGGGCCGATCATGCTTTCACCTTCTTCTATATCGCGCTCGCGCGGCGCGATCCAGAAGCGCTCAGCGATGCCCGCGATCTGCTCAAAGCTGCGGTGACGTCGGAGCTATATTTCGAGAGACTGAGGCTTCAGCATATTGTGACGATACAAGAGGCGTTGGACGACATTGCCTCCGAGCGGGAGCCCGCCGCGGTTGCGCCGCTTCTACAGAGGCTAAAGGCCCTCTCCCGCTATGTTCAGCTGCAACCGAACATCGCGGGGATCGGGTTGAATCTGAACAATATGATCGACGATCTCGTCGCCAGACACGAAGCGGCCAACGCCATCTCGGCCAGCGACGAGCTCGGCGGCAGCTAGGTGTTGGCGCGGCAGCGGCCGATTTGGACAAACGACCGGCCGACGAAGTCTCTTTTGGCACGGAACCAACCATCGCCGTGCGGGCGGCTGCTTCCGCCATTTGTGATCTGGAAGCTCTACCGGTCAGGTCTTGGGCATCCAGCATGGCATAGCGGACCGGCCGCACTTGGGAACGGAAAATCGGCAGCTGAACGGCCACAAAGAGGCGACCGCGATAGGCAGGGCTTGGAACAAACCCGTCGTTTTGGAAGTCGATAGCGAATGACCGGTTCCGGACGAAGCGGCCGCTCAATTCAAGACCTAAAGCAAGTCCATACCTCTATTACGACTATTCATATGAGAGCAATTCTATAACAATCGGAGGGATGACAAAGTCGTCGGGCCTTCCGAAGCCTCTCGCCAAAGCCAACGCCTCTCCTAGCAGGTGAACGATGTAGCGATGGATCTGATCGAGCTCGAGCGGAGGACTCATTGACGGGATTACGATACGTGCGTCAAGCCGCCGGCGTCCCGAAGCGAGTTTCCGGACCATTCAGCAATCGGCGCGCGGCCGCATTGTGACGCGGAGGCGCCGAGCGCACGCCGTCCTTAGACACGGCGGTCAGTTCGACAACAGTGCAGGGAAGCCCTGCCGCATCGAATTTTCGCGCGATGAACTCCCCCTCGTCCCGCTTGTGGCTGGACATGAGCAGTTGATATCCTTCGATTTCGACTAGGTTCCGCATGACGTCGACGAATGCCGCCGCGTGAATGATGTCGTTATGCTGAAGCGGATCGTCGAGCAGCAAGGCCCGCCAGCGAGACCATCGATAGGCGGTGCTCGCGGCGCACAATATGCTGAAGCCGTTCGCCGCCATCTGCCCTTCGCTCAGGACCAGCTGTGGCGGTAGATCCGTCTGGTACTGGGCGTTTTCGATTGGGTCAGCGTAACGGAGCCGCATGGCAAGCGATGTGCGCTCAACCGTGTGGGCCGATTTGAACTGCACGCTTTCGCCGGGGGTGCTCAGCAGTGAGCGATTGAACGCGTCAATTAGGTCGTTGAGCGGCAACAGGAACTGCGTCGAAAAGCCTTCAGCCTCTCGTCGAGGATGACGAGATCGGAGTGGGCCATCCTACCAGCGATCTGCTCCGCTTTTCCTTGGGCCTTTTCCTGTTCGAGCGCATTGACCAGTTCGACCGTGGAGAAGAAGCGCCGTTTGCGATGATGCTCGAGCGACCCTGGAGGCTGCCGTTCGATATGAGGATTATCCGGGCGTCGGGCGTCTGGCGACTCCCAAGCTCGGCCTGATCTGGGGACCGACCGCGGATTTTGATCTCAAGCTCAGCTGGGGCCGCTCGTTCCGGGCACCGACACTGTATCAGCGGATCAATCCCCCTTGGGTCTATCTCCTTGAAGGGACTTTGCGTGGCGAGCGAGAAGCCCCTCCGGGCCAGACGGTCATACTGATCGATGGCGGTAATCCGGACTTGTCGCCCGAGAAAGCAAGTAGCTTGTCAGCCAGCTTCGTCCTGCACCCGCAGTCTATGCCCGGGCTTGAGGCATCAGTCAGCGCGTTTAAGGTGAATTACAGCAATCGCGTCGTGGCCCCGATCGCATCTTGGAGCCGCGCCCTGATCGATCCCGCCTTTGCCGACCTCATCAATTTGCTGCCAGGCGCGGAAGCGATTGCATCGGCAATCGCCCTGTCACCGACTGGCCTCGATGATCAGACCGGGTTCGGCACGCCTTTCGATCCTACCAGCGTGTACGCCATAATGGACGCGCGATATCGAAATGTCGCACAGGATCGGATCAAGGGCATCGACCTGGCTGTGCGCTACCGTTTCGAACTGACTGATGCAGGATCGTTCGAACTGTACGGCAATGCGAGCTACCTGGACACAAGCCGGAAGCTTTTTCCGGCCAGCGGACCGATCGACCTTTCCGGCACGATTTTCAATCCACCCCGGTTCAAGATGCGCAGCGGTCTTGGCTGGTCACGAAGCGCGCTCATGATCAACCTGATCGCAAACTATATCGGAGGCGTCACCGACAACAGGCTCACTGAAACTGACAAAGTATCCGGCCTGACTACTTTCGACCTCTCGATCAGGCATCATTTGGGAAGCAAGGCCGGCGGGATCGATATTCAGGCCACGGCGCTCAATCTGTTCGACAAGATGCCGGACCGTATCCGCCAAGCTTCAGTCATATATGCGCCGTATGATTCGACCAATTATTCAGCGATCGGTCGCTATCTGAGCCTCTCCCTGACCAAGAGTTTCTGACGATGTTGACTTGGATGCTCGTTGCAGCCGCGGCCGGCGCGGCTCCAGCGTCGGTCGATTGTAGGTCTGCTTTGATACCGGACCATGACATGTCTCTCCCGCAACAGATCGATGCCGCCGTGCTGATGAACCTGCGCGATATCGGGGGGCTCGCCGATATGGAGCCGCCCTTTTCAGTCTCACCCGACGGCACAAAGGTCGCGGTCGCATTGCGGAGAGCCGACGCCGACAGAAACGAATATTGTCAGGGCTTCGTCATCATAGACGTCAGGTCGCGATCGGTCAGTGATCCGATAATGGTGCAGGGCGGCGTGCTTCTGGTTCGTTACGACCTTGCGAACCTCACTGACTATGGTGGCGGCGTGATTTCCACCCTGGTGCCCCGCTGGTCTCCGGATGGGCGGTCACTCGCCTATCTGGAGCGGCAAAACGGGATCGTTCAGGTGATGCGTCATGATATAGCGGGCGCAATAGCTGTCCAGGTGACGCACTCGCCTGTCGATGTCAGATCCGTCCGGTGGAGCGACGATGGAAGCGAGTTGATTTATGTGTCGCGCCCGGACGAGTTGACCGCGGCGCAGGCTGTCGCGCAGGAGGGGATGAACGGATATCGCTTCGATATGCGCTGGATGCCGGAATGGCGCTCAACGCCATTTCCAACGCTGAAACCGGCCCGCACATTTGCAGTCGCGCTCGCAGACGGAAAGTCTCGCGAGATCGCCCATTCCGATGCGTTCGACAGCAGCCCTGACATAGTCGCCACGGCCGAAGATCTGCACGGCAACACGGCGCACATCTCGTACCAGAGCGCTCATACAATCAACGGGCCCAGGCAAATTCTCGCATCCATGCATGACGGCAGGCAATATGCCTGTAGAGACATAAGATGTGCGATCGCTCGAAAGATCTGGTGGCGTGACGAGAACAGCCTGATTATCGCCAGTCCTGCGGGATGGGGCGGGAGCATGACCAGCCTCTCTATATGGGACCTACGAGGTGGAACCCGACGACAGATGCTGGTCACCTCAGATCTGTTGACCGGTTGTCGGGCGACGCCGGCTCATTTCATCTGCGCCGTAGAGAGTTCGAAGGCACCAAGGCGACTGGTGCTTATCGACTATGCAACCGGCACCCAGCGAGATTTGTTCGACCCCAATCCTGAATGGCGTGCGGCAAAAATTGGGAATGTTCGTCGGTTGCACTGGCGAAACGACATTGGGCTGGAATGCTATGGGGATCTGGTACTGCCAGTAGCGCGCGACAGGCCTTCTCGCCTCCCTCTTGTGGTAGTGGGATATCAATCACGTGGCTTTCTGAGAGGTGGCACGGGTGACCTCTTTCCAGTTTATCCTCTCGCCGCAAAAGGCATGGCGGTATTGGTCTACAATCGCCCGGAGCACACAGGCGCTCTGGCCCCAGCAGTCGATCAGGCCGAGGTGGACCGGCGTGGCTTTGCCGACTGGAGCGACAAGAGGAGCGGCGCCTCGTCCATCATGACGGCCATCTCGATGCTTGTCGACGAGGGCATTGCCGATCCTGAACGGGTGGGTTTGACTGGATTCAGCGATGGGGTGGACAAGGCCACTTATACCTTCATCCACAACAAGACATTTCGCGCCGTCTCGATGGGTACCTGCTGCAGCGACACAATGGGTGTCAATGTGACCATCGGCCCCTATCTGTCAGACGTTGCGACGACCGCCGGCTTTCCACGCCTGGAAGATCGAAGCAGTGAGCGCACCAGAGAGTATTCCGTTTCACTGAATGCCGAGCAGATCGATGTACCAATTCTCATTCAGACTGCGGATCGAGAATATCTTCAGACCCTCGAAGTCGAAGCGACCTTCAGGCAGGCGAAAAAGCCATTGAACCTATATGTGTTCCCGGATGAGTATCATATTTTCTGGCAGCCAGCGCATCGCAGGGCCAGCTATCTCCGGAACATCGCATGGTTCGACTATCATCTGGTCAAAGACGGCAAAGGTCCCGTTCCAGACATGCTCGCTTCCTCTCCTGAGACGGACCGATAGACGTGAACGGCATTGAAAATATGCCTTTCACGAGGAGTGCTGCCGGCACCAAATTTCGACATCTGCAATTTCCAGGATTCGTAAGAAGGCGAGATCTCGAACGGGCGTTGGTAGCGCGCAGTAGCTGAAGATCGCGTCCCTATCAGCTATTCCCTTCTTAACGAGCATGCCATCGCAGAGAAGATCACTCAGTTCGCGGCGATAGGTTTCGAAAAATCGCGTGTGCAGCGCTACCGGAGACCCTTTGCTCTTTCGATAGGCGATGGATTGAGGAAGTGACGGAGAGGCCCGCCTTGCGATGGACCTGTCGCGGCCATCAGCGCACCAGATCCAACTGGGTATGGAGAGGCAGGCTTCCATGATCGGCGCCATAAGGAGGGGCGACAAATTTTCGGCAGAACCGGTTCGGGGGAACCATTGCAGGAAGTTATGGCTGCGGATGATTGCCGCGATGTGCGCCCTCGAACCGGACAAGGCTCCGTCTGGGGCCTCCATCCAAGGGTGATATCGTACCGGTTTCACCTTGCTTGCAGCATCCCTGCTCAGAAATTTGACCTCGCGTGGCCATGAATATCTCTGGCGCGATATGCAGACCCGAGCGGCATGACGTCCAAGATCAAGATAGGAAGCAGCAGTCAGACGCCTGAGGTCACGCATGGTTCTGACAATTTCGCCGACAGGTCGACGACTTTCCACGCAGTCCCGCAATGCATAGCCAGACGCCGTCATGGCAAAGACATTATCTCCGCCATAGCCGCCCAGTATCGCGCTATGCCCCCCGACGAATGCCTGATCGAGGAGCATGGAATCTACCAGGCCAGCTATGCTCCGCAGTGTCGGGCGAGGCAGGAACATTTCGGTCCTGCAGCAGGTCGAAAAATCGGGGAAACGATATGGTGCCTCTATCAGCGGAGCAGAGCAGGCGTGCGCGATGTCCTTCGCAAAATGGCGCTCGTCACCCAATGGGTCGTCGTGTGTGAAGAAAGTGAACAGCTTCGCCCGATCACTGAATTGCGACATGCCCAAGGCGACTATGGATGAGTCCAGCCCGCCAGACACGGTGATGATCGGCGATTGGTGATGGCTGGCAAGCGCCTGAAAAACCCGATCGAACGCGTTGCGCAAACTGGTGACTGCAACGTCCGGACACATGATCGCGGGTGTCACATGGTCCCATGGGGTCCAGGCCGTCAACACCTGTTCACTCGTCTGGTCGACACGCAATTCCTGCCCGGGCAGAAGTTCAGTGATTCCGAGCAAGGCGGTGCGATCGGCGAAATGGTTGGTGAAGAGAAGCGTGTCGCTCACTTCATCCCAGTCGACAGGGATGTCCCGGCCATCTGCTTGACGCAGGAGGTCGATGTCGGACGCGATGTAGCAGCGTGGCCCGACGGTACGAAAGAAACAGGGCAACTGACCGGAGGGATCGCGGATGAAGCTATATCCGCCCGTGTCCGCACGAAAGGCGACGAATGCGCCCCATCCTCGCTGCAGCAGAGTTCGACCGGTTTCGAGATGATCAGGCGGCGCGCAATTGCCTGAAAAGAACAATCCTAACAGGCTATAGTCACCAGATTCACCCGGTCGAAAAGCGGCGGGATCATTGATGTAGAATGTGCCAGGTGCCTCCACCTCGACCCTTGTGAAACCGGCGGGAACGACCAACTTTGGCGGGATATCCCCCTCGCTCCGATCGATGATGAGCAGGTAGCGAACGGCCATCTCAAATCACCAGTATCGGCGAGAATGTGCGCACCTTCTCGAGGTCGTCGTTGATCAGCAGGTCTCGCTGCTGAACCCAGCAATGAGCCGCGAAAGGTCCGGCCCGAACCCCGATCACGAAAGTCGCTGGAAGGTGACGATCAAAGAGCGCCATGATCAGGGAGATGGACGTGCTCAGGCAGCGATCATCCATTGGAAACAAGGGTGCGATTTTTTGAAAGGCCTGGGCGATCGAGCCAGTTGCATCATCCTTTCCGACCTCGGCGATGACGCCAGCCTTGCGCTTTTGCAGTCTGGCTATGATTTCTTCTAACGATGAGAATCGAAGCCACAGGCCGGACTGGCAGCGATATCCTATCGCCCTGAGCGCCGCTCCTGGAGCCACTGATTGAGTTCCCATACCCAGGCAACGAACAGGTTGGAGATGTCCTGCTCGATGATCGGGGGCTTCGTGATCGATCCAACAAAGGGCGTCGCCACCCAGAGCCCGGCTAAGAACGGCAAGCTCATCTTCATCTTCGTTGCCCTCTTCGATCACCCGTTTGAACAAGGGACGCGCTTCCTGCGGCAATGCGAAATATCTGTCATGATACAGGTCGAGGAGGATCACATCATCTTTCAGCCAGACATGATATAGGGACGGACGCAGTCCATAGGACATGGCACAATGCTCCAAATCCGGGCGCGCGCGCAGGGCGCACGCCCGGAGCCGATCACTCGGCGGTCAGGCTCGGCGCATAGATACGCTGCCCGCTGACGCCGTCATTGGTGAGGCTGTTGCCGCCACCCTTCGTCACGGTCGTTGCAGCGCCCAAATCGATCAGCCGACGGCTGCGGACGGTCTTCTTCTTCATGTCACGCTCCTTCATTTGAACCGCAGAATCGCGGCCTCCAAAGCATCAGGCGAAAGCTTTCAAAGATGAAGCGGAGAAGGTCCGGATGCTGGACTATGGCCTTCGTACCAATTGCTTTGTCGATGATTGAAAAAGACTTAGGCGCACGATTTTATACTTGGTGGAGACAGGCTGAAGGGGAAGGGAGGTGGGGATTGGGCTGATGCTGCGCGAGGAATGCCCATGAACCTGATTTCCCTCCAAATGGCGGCCGCCAAACTGGTGCAAAGGCTTGGCGGCACCTGGCAGGCGCACGGGGCCATGTGCCGTTGCCCCGCGCATGACGACCACACGCCCAGCCTGTCCGTGCGGGTGGGGCACAGCAGCCTCCTTTTCAAATGCTTCGCCGGCTGCACGCCCCCGGAAGTCTTGCGGGCGATCCGGCACCTGGCGCTGGACGTACCCGTGGAGCGATCGGACCGGGATGCGACCAGCGCTCTTGCGCCAGACAGAACCGGCGACATCGCCCGGGCGCTCTGGCAGGAGGCGCGCGATGTGGCGTCGAGTCCAGGCCAGGTCTATCTGCGCAACCGTGGCATCCATACTTTGTCTAAGAGCCTGCGATGGCATCCTCGAACGCCGCTCGGACGGGGGCGCGATGTGCGCTTCAGGCCTGCATTGCTGGCCGGGGTTGAGGATCGCGGCCGTATTGTCGCTCTCCAGCGGCTGTTTCTCGAGGCGGATGGAAGCAATCTGGCGCAGGATCTCCTGCGTCCCAAGCGGACATTGGGGCGACCGCTGTCCGGAGCCGTGAGGTTGCGGGCTCCAACGCACAAACTGGGGATTGCCGAGGGCGTCGAGAGCGCTAAATCCGCCTCCCTGTTGCTGGGCTTTCCGGTCTGGGCGGCGCTGGGAAGCGAGCGCCTGCACCAGCTCAGTTTGCCTGCCGGAATAGAACATCTTGTCCTTCTGCCCGACGCTGATGGCGCCGGACGGAAGGCCGAGCTGCGTGCGCGGCTAGCCTATGAGGCGCGACGCTGTTTCGTCGAGACGATATGGCCCTGGTGGGGCCTGAACGACTGGAACGACGTGCTCCTTACAGCCAGGAGAGGGATAGGGACGAGGGCCGGCCGCACCTTGCCAGATATGCCGGCCCTGCTGCGCTGAGCCGATGGCTCTTGCCTGTTGCGCCTTGCACATCTGCTCCCTCTCCCGGCGGTCTGACACGCTTGCTGGAGAAGGAGGGAGGGGGGTGGGGAAGGGCGTGCGGGAAGCGATCAGCACCCTGGTCCGACGCGCCCAGAAAATGAGGAGACAAGCATTGGCCGCATCAATCCCTTCGGATGTCGCGACGCTTCAGATCAGCAGGATCGTCAAAGGCGATAATCCTCGCCGCTATTTCAGTCGGAGAAAGCATGATGAACTCGTCGTGTCGATCGGATTGCGCGGTGTCCTTCAGCCCATCATCGTACGGCCGGCGCCCGATGGCAGCGACCTCTTCGCCATCGTCCTTGGCGAACGTCGCTGGAGAGCCGCCCGGGAAGTATTCGGTGCCTCGGGTTCGATACCCGTCATCATTCGCGAGATGTCCGACCAGGAGGCGCTCGAAGCGGCAATCGACGAGAATGATATCCGCGACGACGCATCGGAAACCGAACAGGCCGATGCCGCCGTGCGCGTGCTAGCGGCCTGCAAGAACGACCGCGCCGAGGCCGTGCGCCGGCTTGGCTGGTCCACCTCCAAACTCGCGCGGCGTCTGGCGCTCGCAGAACTCTGTGAGCCGGTCAAATGCGCACTGGACGAGCGTCGGATCAAGATCGGCCATGCCGAATTGCTCGCCGTCATTCCCGTGGACAAACAGGAAAAGGCGCTCGACACCATATTGAAAGCTGGCCTTGACGTTTCGAAGACCCGAGATCTGCTGATGCGGGTCACCCAGAATCTCGGCGCTGCCTGCTTCGACAAGACTGAATGCACCGCCTGTCCGTTCAACTCGACGACCCAGCATGTGCTCTTCGAGACCCATGTCGAGGATGGCTTTTGCACCAATCCAGGCTGTTTTGACCTCAAGATGCAAGCCGCCGAACTGACCCGGACCGACCTCCAGGCGCAGACGTCGGTGCAGGTGCAGGCGGACGTCGGGGCCAGTCGTGCCGATGGGGATGAGGGGCACGACGACGAAGATAAGATTACGTCGGCCGCTTGCGATCAGGAGGCGATGGCTCAGGCTGGCGGGAATATTGGGATCGAGACGCCGGCGGCAGGCCCGCCCGAAACACCGGCCCGCGCCGTGATCGCTCCGGTGGCGCGGGACAAGGCAGCTGTCAGCGCGACCTCGATCGCTGCCCGCACCATCGAGCTTCGTGAGGCGATGTGGCGGACGGCGCTCGCGCGAACCCTTGCGGCCAATCCCGCTCATGCCCAGGCAGCGATCCTCATTGCCGCGATGTCGGGCACCCTCTCGCAGATCAAGCCCGAGACGCTGACGTCGCGCTCGGGCGTGCTGGTCGGGCCTGAATTTCCAGGGCTCGACTATCAGGCCAAGATCGCGCAAATCCTGGCGCTTGCACCGGCTCGCGCGGCCAACATCCTCTCGATCATCGGCGCAGCTTACGCAAAGGACGTCCAGGCCTTCGCCCATGTGGCACATTTGGCGCGGACCTTTGAAGTGGATGTTCGCGACATCTGGCAGGTCGATCAGGCATTCCTGGAACGCTACACCAAGGATGAACTGATGTTCATTGCGCAGGAATGCGGACTGATCACCCATATCGGTCCAAAGGCGTTCGCCAAACTGCTTGCCGGCAAGAAAAGCGAGCTCCTCGTCGCCATGCTCAATCGTCCGGGGTTCAGCTGGGCCGGCCGCCTGCCGGCCGCCATGACGCTCGATGGACAATATGGGCCGCCGCCCGAAGAGGAGACGCCGCTCAAAGAATCGTCGATTGCCGCCTGATCGCACTCCTGCCAGCCCAACAAGGATCAATCGCCATGCTGATCGCCAGTCTGCTCCCATTGCTTTCGCGCTACTCGCTCGCCTTCGACCTCATTGCCGGGCCGGACGATATCGTCACCCTGACCGTCATTCCGCGCAAGGCCGTGGGGGATAGCCAGAAACTTGAGGCAAGCGAGAGCCGGCCGATCTCGCTCACCGCCAGCGCCGCAGAGATTGATGCCGAGCTCGCCAGGGGAGCCGACGGCGCTCTTGGGCAGCTCATCGCCACGCGCAGGACACTGGGGGATCAGATCGCCGACCAGCGCGCCTCTGCCGAAGCGGCCAGGACCGTTGCCGCGGAGGCGGCCAGGCCCAAGGCGGTGGCGAGGCCAACCGCGCCCGCGCACAGCGCGAAGCCGGCGGTAGCGAGCAATCCCCCGGCCGGGGCCAGAGCGGATGAACCTGCCACTCTGTTCTGACCAGCCTGGCCACACCGCAGTCCGATCAAGAAACAGGAGGTTACCCCCATGCAAATCGATCATCTCACCAGGGCCTATCGCTACGACGGCATCGATCTCCCGGTTCCCCCGCATCTCGCGAGCGATCCCCAAAGCCTGCGCTCCTATCATGCGACCCTCTATCCAGCGATCCTGAACGCCGAGACGATCGATGCCGGCATATCGGGCGGCGCATATGTGACTGAATATCGCCGCGCCGTCGGCACCAAGGGCTGACCGTGTCGCGCAAGCAAAGCGGGGCGATCGAGCCAGCACCGCGCAAGACGCTCCTCCAATGGATCGAGGCACATGATGGCGACGAGAATCGTGACCCCATGCCAGTCTGCAGCAAGCAAGCTCAGGCCCTTCATGCCCAACTCTGCCATGGGCCGATCACGCAAAAGCATGTGTCCGACCGCCTCGCGCCGCCAGCCGGTTTCCGCCTCCCACCGCTCGGCTGATCTTGCCGGGCGCATGGTCGCGCTCGGCGCGGACGTTCCGGCGATCTTCGACCAACCGCTGGCTCTGCACCACAAGTTGCTTGGGCGCTGGGTGGCGGGTCGAGAGGGTGCGCAGGAAGCTTGTACGCGCGTTGAGGCGCGCCGTCGGATCGAGCGGGCCTTTCGCGCCGTGGCGCTCGACATTCTCGCACCGGTTGAACTTGCCGACCTGCGCATCGCTATCCTGAGTGGCGAGGAAAACCAATCGCCGGTCGTCACCATCACCTGTGAGAGCATCGGCCAGCTTGACCTTGGCTGGATCGAGACAGGCGATGCCCCCATCAGCTGGCGGGCAGCGGCTTACGCTGCGCTCGAGAGAACGCTCAGCCGCGTGCTGCCCGTCTTTGCCTACCAGGATCTCTTCGAGGAGATATCCCGCTATTATTGGGAAGGCGAAACCGACGACGCTGCTGCGCTTGAATATATGATCGCCTGCCACGGCGCTGACCCCGAAGACCTCGACAGTCTGAGCCTGCCATCCACGATGAACGATCGGCGCCCCGATTGGATGATCCGGGACAAGGCGATGTCCGTGCGCAGCCTTCCAGCCAGGCTGCGCGGGATCATCAGGAGGCTCGACCATCTGCATAGGCAGATTGACCGCCTCGATCCGAACGACAATGCGTGGGCGTTCCATCTCGATACCGCCTACGAATATTTCCCGGGCACCGAGGAATGCTCGCCATTGCCGCCGCTTACTTTGGTGCCGGTCGACCAGTTCGCGCGCGAGGTCGACGACGTTGCGCAGCATGGCATGGAATATGGCTTCTTCGATCTGGCCGGGATCTGCGTGCTCCCGCAAGCCGACAAGATCGACCGATGGCTCTCCTCGTTTCAACTCGGCGTAAAGCTTCTCACCACTGCGCAGGAGCTGATCATGCTCGATCCAACTATCCTGGGAGCCTCCCATGGCAAATCATAGCGTCTATTTTGGAGAATCCGATGGCGGCCTAGTGCTAACCAACGCCATTCTCCTCTACAGGTCCGGGGGGGCGGCCGGGCAGTCGGGTCATGGTACCCCGCTGGCGGCTCCGGCATTCGCCAGCATCCATGGAATTGTACGCGACGATCTGGACCGGCCGACGATTGCCGCAGGGAAGCCCTTGTCGCAGGCACATCTGCGGCATTGGACGCAGGCCCTGGGACGCTGCGTCCAGCCTGAAATCCTACCCGACAATGTCCTTGTCTCCCATCCCGAGATGCTGGCCTGGTGGACGGCGGAGCAGGTGCGCACAGGCTATTTTGCCCTGTCCAACCCGCCCGCGGACCTCAAGGCGCTATCAGGGCGCACGAGCGTGCCAGTGCCCTATCCTGCCCATCTCTTCATCGCGACCCGCTCCGGGCTCGACGTCTATGCCCTGCCGCGAAGCTGCCGGCCAACAGCTGACACGCCGGTCCTGCATTCCCCGATCCTCAACATATTCATCGAAGGCAAGCTCTGCTGGGGCAACATCGCAAAGCCCAAGGCGCTGACGGTGGCATCCATCGCGGACTATGAAAGCGCGGTGTTCGATTCCTGGTCGACCCATCCCAACCCTGGTCAGGATTTGACGCTCACCGGCAAAGGCGGTCTCGTCCGGCTCTGGGATGCGCTTGCGGCGCAGCGCGCAACGCGCTTTCCGGTCCGACGCCTCAAGCCATTCCTCCCCGGCCGCCGGCAAGCGAGAAAGCCATGCGGCGATGCCGGGGTGACGGTTGGTGATCTTATCGCACGCGGGGCAGCGTGATGACCATACTCGCTAAGGACCCGACCGCGGCGGCGATACTTGCAGCGATCCCCTGCTATGCGGTCCCTCCACACGGCAGGTCGCCGGCGCTCGAGGCTTTGCAGGACGCGCGGACCAGTCATGGGCTGGCTGTCGGCAAGGATGGCGTGATGCTCATCCTGCGTCGGCCATGGCTTGTTCTCGACCTGCCTGTTACGCCGCCCATTGCAGGCTATCTCCCCTATGGCGACATGGGCATGCCGCGTGCCGCACTGCGCTGCGGACTTGTCCCGCGCGAGCATTTCGAAGCGATCGTCGATCATTTCCATGGTGCTCTCCCGCATGAGGCGGCCGCCTTCATCCTCTGGAACGAGGCGACCGGCAGGTTCGTCACCAACTTTCCCGAGATCGAGGAGGCGACGCCTGCGCGGCTCGTCTACCGCCCGCCCATCATTGAACCGGGCTGGCACCTCATCTGCGACATTCACAGCCATGGCCGCGGCGCCGCCTATTTCAGCGCCACCGACAATGCCGACGACATGCATGCAACGAAGCTGTCACTCGTGCTCGGCCGGCTTGGCCATCCCGATGGGCCCGTAATGGCGATGCGCCTGTGTGCGGCCGGCCTCTTCATTCCGTTGCCGTGCAGCCCCTTCGAAGGAGATCGACATGTCATCTGATCTGTCCCGCCGCCACTATCTCGCGCCCCATTTCAACGGGCGTTCGATCAGCGTCCTGCTCGTGGGCTGCGGGGGTAGTGGCGCGCAGATGCTGATGGGCCTGGCGTCGCTCGACACGGCGCTGCGTGCGATCTGCTCTCGCGCGCTCCACGTCACCGTTGTCGACGATGACGTTGTGACCGGGGCCAATCTGGGCCGGCAGCCCTTTTTTGCTTGCGATCTGGGGCAATCCAAGGCGCGTACGCTCACGGAACGGATCAATCTCGCGCATGGATTGGCTTGGGAAGCCATACACGGGCGCGCGCCCGCAGCGGCTGGCATCGGGGGTGTCGATATGCTGATCAGCTGTGTCGACACGGCCTCGGCACGCGGGGCGCTAGGGCAGGCGATCGACCAGGCGATGGGAAAGCCCGCTTATTGGATGGATCTGGGCAATCGTGCCCGAGACGGCCAATTTATCATTGGCTGTCCGGGCGATGGTGTGAATCGGGGGCCTGGTCGGCTGCCGACGGTGCTGGAATTTTTCCCGGAGCTTTCCGACGAGAGCATGGCCGATGACGACAGGCCATCCTGTTCGGTTGCCGACGCCCTCGAGCGCCAGTCGCTATTCGTCAACCGTGTCATCGCAAGCCATGCACTCGCGCTTCTGTTCGATCTCCTTGCGCGCGGCTCCATCGATCATGCCGGCGCGTTCATCAATCTTGCCAGTGGTCAGACCGTGCCAATCCCGTTGCCGGTGAGCGCTAAAGCCGGGCAAGCCCCGATACTGGATTGAGGCGTTTGCCGCGCACTCGCTGATATATGTGCCCGAGCCTGGGAAGTGTTGGCGCAAGGACAGGTGAACGACCGTGGGTCCTGATGACGACCTGCGCTTTACTGAGAGGGCGAGGCATCAGGGGACTATTGAACCTGAGCCCATGTTGGCATATATATTGGCATATACATAAGGGACGATCATGGCCGGCACAGCAGCCCACAATGCCCCGAGAGAGGCGAAGCTTTTCCGCAATAATCGCAATCAGGCGGTGCGGATACCTGTGGAGTTTGAATTTTCCGGCGAAAGAGTTCTGATCCATAAGGAAGGTGATCGGCTGATCATCGAGCCGCTGCGCAAGCGTGGGCTGATCGAGATTCTCCGCGGCTTGTCTCCCTTGCCGCCAGAAGATCAACTGCCCGACGATCTCGACGCAGCGCTTCTTCCGTTACGGGATGTGGAGCTTTGAGCGCACCGCGTTACATGCTCGATACCAACATCGTGTCCGATCTCGTGCGACATCCGCAGGGCGCGATTTATGAAAAGATCGTCGAGATCGGAGCGGATGCGGTCTGCGTGAGTATCATCACCGCCGCCGAACTACGCTATGGATGCGCCAAGAAGGGTTCTGCAAGGCTGCTCGCCCAGGTGGAAGCCATTCTCGAGGGTATCGAGGTTCTGCCCTTTGATATGCCTGCCGACGCTGAATATGGTGGAATCCGGGCAGAGCTGGAGGCAGCAGGGCAGCCGATCGGTCCGAACGATCTTCTGATCGCGGCGCACTGCTATACGCTCGGCTTCACCCTGGTCACAGCAAATGATCGGGAGTTTCGCCGTATACGCGCGCTTCCCGTGGAGAACTGGATCCACTGACGCGAATGGCTCTGCTGAAGATGTTGGGGCGCCTGAGATATCAGTAGCTTCGTGCTGCTTGATGACGTGCCTGGCAATGGCAAAAGCGTCTTTCTCGCCAGCGTGGCTAGCTGCTTGAGGCGGGAAAAGCCCGAGATTTTTTCGGTCCTCTCCTGTGCGTTCCCGGACCGCCGCATCGACGGCGGGCATGTCGGCGCGCTCTACGCGGTCATGGGTCTGGCCGAGGCGACATGCTCGTCCCCGAAACCATCATCGGCAACAAGCGCCATGCGCGCGCCGCTATCGCCGATCTCCTCCGCCAGTTTGCTTCGTCTCTTCGCCTTGGCTGACCTGACCGCCCGGCGGGGACCGGCCTTGCGTCCCTCGATCTTGAGAGGCGCTCCGAAAAGCCGCTGCTGAGCGGCCGCGAGCATGCGTTCCGGGCTGTCGCTCTGAAGGAAAGGGGGAGGTGAATGGGGCGCTCCGCCAGGCGGAGCGGACCGGAGCCACGCGCGGTTCCGGTGCCTTCGCGTCCATCCCGGAAGGATCCCCCCATGCCAAACAGTGCCTCCGCGCTGGCTCTCCAGATGAGTCTCGACTTCGACCAGATCGTCGCGCACGCCATCGGTGCGATGGACGCAATATCAGAGCCGCCGCCCCGCCTTGGGTTGGCGAGCGGCCAGCTCGTTCCCGCGTCCCGGCCGAAACTGCTCGATTTCTCCCTTGCAGGTGAACATGGGCTCGCGCCGACCTGGCTGGAGCGCGCCTGCGACAATGTGGAGGCGATCAGACTTCTCACCCTCATTGAGCGCGAGCAGCGGGCCGCTGACCCTGACGAGCAGGCGCGCATCGCCCGGTTTACAGGTTTTGGCGCGTCTGACCTGGCCAACGGCATGTTTCCCGATCGGTCGGGCGAGTATCGCCAAGGTTGGCGGGAGGCCGGCCAAAGCCTTGCGCAACTGGTGTCGGATGCGGAGCTTCACTCGCTCAAAAGGGCTACGCAATATGCCCATTACACGCCGGCGCATATCGTTCGGGCCATGTGGAAGGCGGCTTCCATCCTTGGATTTAAAGGGGGGCAGATCCTCGAGCCGGGCTGCGGTAGCGGTCTCTTCATGGGGCTGCGGCCCAAAGACCTTTCGTCCGACAGCCTGTTCGTAGGCATCGAGAATGATCCCGTCACAGCCCGGGTGGCAAAGGCGCTCTATCCCAATCAGATGATCCGCTGCGAGAGCTTCGACAAGTCCGTACTGCCGCAGGATTTCGACTTGGCGATCGGCAACCCGCCATTTTCCAACCTCTCCATCCGTGATCGCACTGCGATCGGACAGCTCGGGCTCTCACTCCACGACTTCTTCATCGCAAAGTCGATCGAGCATCTGCGGCCCGGTGGCATCGCGCTGTTCGTGACGTCCCGCTACACGCTCGACAAGAGCGATCCCAGGGCCCGTTCCCATATCGGCTCCATGGCCGACTTCCTTGGAGCGGTGCGGCTGCCGGGTAAGGCGATGCGCCAGGAAGCGGGCACCGACGTCGTGGTCGATATCCTGCTGTTCCAGAAGCATCTCGGCGATGAGCGGCGCGGCTGCGTTGACTGGCTGGAGCTTGGCGAGGTTCCGGGCAGCGACGAGGGCGAGGGGCCGCTGCGTATCAATCGCTACTTCCTCGACAATCCCGATCATGTGCTGGGCACGCACGCATGGCGAAGCGGCCGGTTCGGCATGGACTATGACTGCACCGCTCTTCCTGGCGTCGATCTTCCCGACACAGTTGGATCAGCCCTCAGCGGCATCGCCGCGCGTCATGCCGGCAGTTTTCATGCCGTTCCGCGCACTATGCCCCTGCGCGAGCGCTTTGAAGTCCGACCGGGTGTCAATGTCGGCAACGCTGCTGACGAAAGCGCATTGAAGGAAGGAAGCTATTTTCTCTCCGACGGGCTTCTTCACCAGATCGTCGATGGCGCGTCTTCGATCGTCGCCGTGAAGGCAGGGCGGGGCGATGCCGGCCTTTTCCCCAAACATGCCGACATCATCCGCGGCCTCATTCCCGTTCGCGACAAGGTTCGCTCGATCCTGCGCGCGCAGATGGCGGACGAGCCCTATGCCGATCTTCAGGAGCAGCTGACGGATCATTATCGTCGCTTCGCCAGGAAGCATGGGGCCATCAACAAGAGCGTCACAAGCGTTCGCGCCGATCCTGCAACCGGCGCCGAAAAGGAATATCAGCGCCGGCCCAATCTTCAGCCCTTTCTCGACGACCCCGATGTCTGGCTCGTCGCCTCGATCGAGACCTATGACGAGGCGAGCGATACAGGCATGCCGGGACCGATCTTCACCGAGCGGGTCGTGCGCCCGCCGGTCGTCCACGACATCCATTGTCCGCAGGATGCGCTGGCGCTCTCGCTCCATGAGCGTGGCCGCGTCGATCTGCCACTGATCGCGCAGCAGCTTGACCTGAGCGAAGCCGAGGCTCTCGCTGCCCTTGCCGGGGACATCTATCTCGATCCTGTCCGCACTACGCCCGCCTTCGACCATTGGGTGCCGGCCGACGAGGCGCTCTCGGGACCGGTACGCTTGAAGCTTGCTCGCGCGCGCGCGAAGGTTGGTACCGATCCGCGCTTCGCTGCCGTCATGACTGCGCTCGAGGCGGTGCAGCCGGTCGACCTCAAACCCAGCGAGATCACCGCGCGCCTCGGTGCCCCCTGGATTCCGGTGGACGTCATCGAGGCCTTCATCGCCGACAGCATGGAAATCGAGACCAGCATTCACCACACGCGCGAGCTTGCCAGCTGGACGATCGACAAGGCCCCGTTCGCCGGCCATGTCAGCTCGACCTCCATCTGGGGCACGCCGCGCCGAAGCGCCGCCGATCTGCTGGAGGACGCCCTCAATTCTGGCATTCCCAAAATCTACGATCTCATCCGCGACGCGGACGGATCGGAGCGTCGCGAACTCAACACGACCGATACCGAAGCGGCCAAGGAGAAGCTGGCTGCCATCAAGTCGGCCTTCGAGAGCTGGGTCTGGCAGGACAATGCGCGCGCCGACCGGCTCGTGCGCCTCTATAATGACGCCTATAACGACCTGGTGCCGCGTGCGTTCGATGGCCGACACCTGACGCTTCCCGGCGCATCGACGACGATCAGCATGCGCGAGCATCAAAAGCGGGTCGTCTGGCGCATCGTTGCGTCGGGCACGACCTATGTCGCCCATTCGGTGGGCGCCGGCAAAACCTTCAGCCTGTGCGCGGCGGTGATGGAGCAGCGGCGCCTCGGCCTCGTCAACAAGCCGATGATCGCGGTGCCCAACCACTGCCTCGCCCAGATTGCGCGCGAATTTCTCATGCTCTACCCGACCGCGCGCATTCTCGTCGCCGACGACACCAACTTCGTCAGGGAGAAGCGCCAGCGGTTCCTGAGCCGTGCCGCGACCGGCAACTGGGACGCGATTATCATTACCCATGACGCCTTCAAGTTCATTCCCACGCCGTCCGCCTTCGAGCGCGGTCTCATCGGGGATCAGCTCGCAAGCTATGAAGCACTTATCGCAGGGATCGACCGGAACGATCGCGTGTCGCGCAAGCGGATCGAGCGCCTCAAGGAAGGGCTTGGCCGCCGGCTCGAAGGTCTTGCCGCCAGGAAGGACGATCTTGTCCATATCGGGGAAATCGGCGTCGATCAGATACTCGTCGACGAGGCCCAGCTATTCCGCAAGCTCACCTTCGCGACCAATCTCTCCGATCTCAAGGGCGTCGACCCTGACGGTTCGCAGCGCGCCTGGGACCTCTATGTGAAGACCCGATATCTGTCGGCCATCAATCCGGGGCGCGAGCTCATCCTCGCTTCGGGCACGCCCATCACCAATACGCTGGGCGAGATGTATACGCTCCAGCGGTTCATGCAGCCCGACGAGCTTCACGCCAAGGGCCTGCACGAGTTCGACGCCTGGGCCGCCAATTTCGGCGATACGCGCACCGAACTCGAGCTCCAGCCGAGCGGCAGCTACAAGCCCGTCACGCGCTTTTGCGAATTCGTCAACGTCGCGGATCTCATGGCGATGTATCGCAGTGTCGCCGATGTCGTCCTTAAGGAAGATCTGCGCCAGCATGTCCGTCTGCCCGTGGTTCGTGGCGGCAAGCGGCAGATCATCGTCGCCCCTTCCGGCGCGCCGTTCAAGGCCTATCAGCGCGTGCTCGCCCGGCGTATCAAGGCGATCGAGCAGCGTAGCGGACGCCCGCAGAAGGGAGACGACATCCTCCTTTCGGTGATCACCGACGGTCGGCACTCGGCGATCGACCTGCGTTTCGTCGACCCGGCCATGGGCGATGAAGAGGGTAACAAGCTCAATCTTCTGATCGACAATGTGTACCGCATCTGGCGCGACACCGGCGATCATCGCTACCGCGACCCCGAGACGGGCCGACCCTATCCCTTGCCTGGCGCAGTGCAGATGATCTTCTCGGATCTGGGCACCGAGGCAGCGCTCGAAACCCGCGGCTTTTCCGCCTATGTCTGGATCCGCGAGCGGCTGATCGCGCTTGGCATACCCGCCGACCAGATCGCCTTCATGCAGCACTTCAAGAAGAACAGCGCAAAACAGCGGTTGTTCAACGATCTCAACCAGGGCGCCAAGCGCATCATCATCGGGTCCACCGCCACCATGGGCACCGGCGTTAACGCGCAACAGCGTCTCAAGGCGCTCCACCATCTCGATGTGCCGTGGATACCCTCGGACATCGAGCAGCGTGAGGGCCGGATCGAGCGCCAGGGCAACCAGAATGACGAAATCGAGCTTTATGGCTATGCGACCAGCGGCTCGATGGATGCCAGCAACTGGCAGATGCTCGAGCGCAAGGCGCGTTTCATCACCATGGCGATGTCGGGCGACCGGTCCATACGGCGGATCGAGGATGTCGGTTCCAACGTCAACCAGTTTGCCCTGGCCAAGGCGCTTGCATCGGGCGACGACAGGCTGATGCGCAAGGCGGGGCTCGACGCCGAGGTGGCGCGCCTCCTGCGCCTGCGCGATGCGCATATCGACGATCAGTTCAACATTCGACGGACCATCGCGCGAACCAGCGCCGCGATCGAAAGGGGCCGCAAACATATCGCCTGTCTCGAGAGCGATCTGTCCCGGCGCCTCGTGCCGCCGCCTGGCTTGGTCATGTTCGATCATGGCAAGGCCCTTGTCACTGATGTCAGGGCGGCTGCCGACCATATCCTGCTACATGCGCGCGAGATGCGGATGCAGGGCAGGCCGGCCACCCTCATTATCGGCAGGTTCAACGGCTTCGAGGTCGAGCTATGCTCCTTTGAAACCATCGACGATGATGGAAACTGGTGCCTGTCGACGAAGGTCGCCTTGCTGCATCATGGCGAGCAGCGCGATTTTACGGTGACCGACAGGACTAGGTGGGGCACCCTGATCGCCCGGCTTGAGGCATCCATCTGCCATCTGGATACCGATCTCGCCGAAGCGCGAGCCGCTCTTGAGGCCGATGAGCGGCGGTTGCCGGCGTTTGAGGCGCGTATCGGAAAAGGATTTCCCGATGCCGCCATGCTGGAAGACAAGCAGGCCGAACTCGCCGCGCTTGAAGCGGAACTGGTGACGACCAGGGGGGAGTTCGATCCGGAGCTGGAACCCGACATGCCCGACCTTGGGGATGGCGCCGGTCTGGACGCGCCTCTTGCGCGGGTCGCGTGACCCCTGTGGCTTTCTGCGGATCTCGATCCGTTTCCGGAAGGTCAGCGGCTGATCGTTCAGCGACGGGGCGATCTCGGCGCGAAGGGGAGGAGGGGAACGGGGGATGGGCTCGCGGGGAGCGGGTCCTCATCTGTCAACAGGAGACCCTCCATGACCGCACTTGCTTTGTCCGATCGGCCCGCCACCGGCGGTTACAAGGTCGATATCAGCCGGGGCCAGAATATCGGCCGCGTCTCGTCCGAATGGTTCAGCCGCCCCGATGACGAGCGTTTCCTTTCGCTGGGTAGCCTCCATGACAAGGTTCGCGCGCGGGCAGACCTCGCCTCGACCAGGATCGTCGAGAGCCGCGCTATCCGCGTGGCAGCGCACAGCGATGCCCCCGAGCGCCTGCGCCTTATCGCGCCCGGCTCGGACGTGCCGGTTGCGCCGACACACTGGTCCTTCGGTCAGCTCTGCAGCCTCGTTGGTGCGCCGTCGGGCTATCTGCGCGACCTGCCCGCGGCGCTTGCCGGCATCAACCTGCAGCACGGCCTCATCGCTCATAGGGGAGAACATGTAAAATTGCTCGAAACGCGCGACGGGCGGACGGAACTGCGAGCGGTCACGGGACCCGACTATGGCCGGATCTGGGACCATGAACTGGTCGAGGCGGTCATGGGCATTGCCGGCAACGGCACGGGCGATACCCGCTGGAAGGTGCCGGGCGTCCTCGACTGGGGCTCGATGGTCTACAACCCCTGTGTCGACATCAGCGCCGAGACGACGACCCTCTATGCCTCGGATCGGGATGTGTTCCTCTTCCTGGTGGACGACACCCATCCGATCGAGGCAGGCAAGCTCCCGAACGGCGATCCGGACCTCTATTTTCGCGGCTTTTATTGCTGGAACAGCGAGGTGGGCGCCAAGTCGCTCGGCATCGCCACCTTCTATCTCCGCGCGGTCTGCATGAACCGCAACCTGTGGGGCGTCGAGAATTTCGAGGAGATATCGATACGCCATTCCAAGTTCGCTGCCAGTCGTTTCGCCACACAGGCCGCGCCGGCGCTCGCGCACTTCGCCGACTCTTCGCCTGGCGACTTCATCCAGGGCATTCGCGCGGCGCGCGAGCGGATCATTGCGCGCAAGGATGAAGATCGCGAGAATTTCCTGAGGAACCAGGGCTTCTCGAAGGTCGAGACCGGGCGGATCATTGCCTCGGTCCTTGCCGAGGAAGGGCATCCGCCGGCCTCTCTCTATGATTTCGTCCAGGGGATCACGGCGGTGGCACGCACCCGGACGAACCAGGACGCGCGTCTCGAGCTTGAGGGCAAGGCCAAGCGCATCCTCCAGAAATCGAACTGATCCACAGGCGCCGCCGATATGTCCCTTCGGCGCCGCAATCTTGCTCGCAGGAGATTTGCCATGACTAACCATAAGGGCACGCAAACGTGCTACTTCGAAGCGCGCGTCGCCTTTTGCTGTGACCGGACGATATTCGCGATCGAGCGTTACAGCCTCGCGGCTCCGGACGAATATGAAGCCGAGCGGATCGCGCGTGATCGCGCTGTCATGAGCCCCTATCACGACAGGCGCATCCCGGACTTCGCTATCGATGTCGACATTGTCCTGGTCGACGAACCCGAGCCAGATGATGATCCAGAGGCCCCGGCGGTAGAGGTGGTGCGACCGGTTTGCAAGGCTTGCGGGAGTGACGACCTTGCCTGCGATGGCGTGGCGCGATGGGATGAGAGCACCCAGACTTGGTTTTTATCCTCGATGTTCGACGACATCATCTGTGGAGCCTGCGATCGTGCAGGCCCTGACATCATGTGCTGGCTTGCGGTCGACGCCCATCCCCTGACCTTAGGCAGTCATGTCATTTTGGCGCCTTTGCCGGGTACCGACGCTGCTAACCTCGACGGGAAGTCCGGCGTCATCCAGCAATTCAATTGATGTACTGCTCATGTGCGTGTCGCTCTGGCTTCGGCGCGCCCCGCTGGCGATGTTTTGCTTGTGTCCGCGACCTGCCTTCGCCCCACGCAATTGAACGGCAAGGTGCTGCCATGCGCAGGATAACGAGCCGTGCTGAGCGGGCAAACCCCATGCTCGCGTTACCCGCGCTGTGCGAGATGCTGGCGTTGGAGCCCGCGTCAAAGGCGGCGCTGCGCGCGCTTTTGCTGGATTTGCGCGCTGATGCAAAGTCCCGGGCCGATCATAGCTGGCGCAGGCGCAAACCGCCCATGGCGGCCTACTGGGCGGCGGTGGCTGTTTATGCGGGTCATCTCGCCCGTCTTCTGCGTTGATTGCTGGCAAGACCGCGCTTCCTCCGCGGCAGTCGGCCTCACAGCGGTCGGCACTGACGTGACAGTGCAAATGCTGCCTATGGGGCTGGGCCTCGCGCAACTGCGGTGACGGCAATCAGCGGATGGTCCAGGATCATGGCTCCCTCCAACGCGCAAGCCATGAGCATAGTTTGGGACCCGAGGCTTCTTTCGATTGCCGATCGCGGAAGCAAGGGGCCCTTCTATTGGACAGGTCTGATTGAAGATGAAAAAAAGGTCATGAAGGCGTACGCAGTCCTGCACCTCTTAGTGCCTCCCAGAAGCCATCAATGTCCTGCGACGCCAGCTGAGCCGGCTCGGCAATGAGGTGATTGACCGGCTTCAAATAGGTCGTGCCCATGAGCTTGCGGGGCAGCATCACATGAATATAGGCGTGCGCCTGCAATGCCCGCATGGCCTGTTGAGCATGGCCGAGCAGTGCATGGGCTTCCTTAGCCCTTCCCACGCCATCGGCGACTTCGATCAATAGCTTGGGAAATACGGCGGCATTCGCGCTGCCTGCCAGCTGCCGGGCTCTTAGCATCACATCGGCGACGACCCTGGCTGCACTCGATTGGTTGAGCGTCTGGCTAGTCAGATGGCGGGCAAAGTCGCGCAGACGATCGTCGGCGTCCCAGCCGTTGTCCTGCAACTGGCCGATGACCTCGGCAGCACTGAATTGCACGAACTTGTAATTGGCATCCATCAGGGCGGCCACCACCTGTCTATATTCAGGATGGGTGAGCTTGCCGGGAAGTCCGACCCGCTGGACGAAGACCTGGGTCCAGGTCGTGTTTGCGCCAGCTGCCTGCGCGACGACGCGAAGCCCGAAATCATCGGTCAACAGGGCGCGCTTGGGTGCCAATGCGGCTATGAGGCTGTCATGATAAGCGGGATTGAGATCTGCCAGCATGTCGGCAACGCTTTGAGGCACCTGCTGATCGGTCTCCGCCGGCACCACGGGCAAGGCCTCTGCAAGTTCCAGCGCGGCCTTCGCTTGGGCTATTTGCCGGGCGGCAGCCTCCTCTGTAAGCTCCTCAAGATAGTATCTGACGCCATCATAGCCGAAGGTGCCCGATTTACGGCCATGATTGCCCTCACGTTCCTCGACCAGGTGCCGAAGGCTGTCTATGGTCGACTGGACGACCGCGAGCCGGTCCTTGAGCTTGCTCAAAATTGGTCCAAGCCCCATGCGTGACCAAGCATATACAGACAGCGGGTCGACGACCATCACGCCGTTGCCGGCGCAAGCGCGCCCACTTGCGAACTCTGCCTCCTCGCCAAGGGCCGCCTTCAGGCCGAGGCTCTTGGGATGGCTGAAATTCTCCCAGACATCGAAGATCGAGGCTCCTGCAAATCGCGCGAACATCGGGATCGGTACGACGCTGTCACGATAGAGGTTTTCGAGTTCCTTGCCCCGATCGGCACGCGCCCGCGCCATCGCGAACATTTCCTCGAACCGGTCGTCGCCCTTGCTGTCGTCGATCGTGATCGATCCAAAGGCGCTGTTGTCCGGGAACAGAGCGGGAAATTGCCGCATCGTCCGCCGAAAGGCGAACAGGAATTGGGTCTGGATTTCGCCCACACGAAAGACCTGCGGTGCTGTTCCAAGCTTGGCTATCTCGACCGTTTCACCGACCCGCAGACCTAGCAGGCGTTTGGCAAAGCCGTCCTCCGGCGACAATTCTTCGCGCTCGATGCGCGGGTCGGACGCTGTTTCGATGATGCGGTGAAGCTCTTCGCCAGTCGCGTCGTTGATGAGAACGACACCGGTTCCCGCTTCCACCCGGTCCGGAGCCGCCATTGTGACTTTGCTTGATCGTCCGCCGATGATGAGGCCGAGCGCATAGGCCAAATGGATCCGCGGCTCCGCATAGCCGTCTCGAAGTGCGCGATAGCCAAATGCCAAGGCTCTGGGCGCGTCTTCGAGATAGCGGTCCACCAATTGGGCAAGGCTGATGAGTTCAAGAGCTGCGCCCTCGATGTCATGCGGTGTCTGCTGCAGCCAGGCCCTGAAGTCCACCGGCCGGCCAAGGCGGGTGAGCAACTGGATCCAGATCAGTCGATTGCGCAGCACATCGAGCTTTTGCAGGGCGCGCTCTGCAAGAGTGAGCGCCGGCTTTAACAGGCCCGAGCGCTCGTAGATCGCGACGCCCACCGGCAGATAGCCGTCGGATGTTTTCAGATCAGGCGGAAGGGACTCGAACAATTTGCGAGCCTCTGCCCGGCGATCGGCAAGGTTCAATGCCTGCAGCCGCCGCTGCAAGGCGAAATTATCGGTCTTTTGATGCAATGGCGCATAGAGATCGGCCGCCATCGAATAATGACCCGAGACATAGAGCGTCTCGGCGGCGTGCATGCGTTCACGTACGCTCAGCTCGCTTTGCGCGAGGGCCTCGATCTCGCTTACCAGTCGGTCCCGTAAGGGATCGTCCTGCGCGAGGCCATCGAACAATATTGATCTGACCACGATAGAGTTCGGGTTTTTCTCGATAGCCGCCGTGACGGCCGTGTCCCTCTCAACACCGCCCAGGATTGCCGCCTGAACCTGCATCGCTTCGACAAGCTCGATGCGCTCGGCTGGCGGCACATCCGCGCCTTCGGCAACGCCCAGCTTGTTCGACCAGGCGATTGCCGCTTGCGCGTCCTTCATCTGAAACGCGGCATGAGTTCGAAGCAGAAATGCATCGAATGGCAGTTCGCTTTCTGGAAGACTGTCGAGCATCTTGGCCGCTGCGACCCAGTCGCCGTTCGCCGCCAGTCTGCGCGCTTCGAAAATGCCATATGCGGCATAATCGGGATTGGCCAGGAGGGCCTGATCCAGGATCTTCTCGGCCTCGATGTCGCGGCCAAGCATTCCGAGCAGACTGATGAGATTGGCAGCGACGTGGCGGCCCTGGAAACTGGAATCCTGCTCGACAAGCTTCGTCCACGCGCTTTGCATAAGCCTGATCGCGCGATCTACGTCCTTGCGTAAAGGTCCGGGGATCTCATGGGTGATGCCCAAAGCTTCAACTGCGGCCAGGGGTTGCACCAATGCTTCTGCGACCGACGACATCATCCGCCAATCGTCCGGCTCGATGCGCAAAGCCGCCTCGGCATAAGCCAGATGCCCCGCATCATCGCCATTCTCGCGTGCCCGCAATCCAAGATGCAGTTGAATATCGGCTGATGCTGTCAACTCGGGCGGTAGCTGTGCTTCGATGTCGGCGACAGCCGTGCCTGATGCAAGCGTATCGATCCAGATGCTCGCATTTCTCGCTGAGCTCTGATCATCCTTGAAGGCGGCTGTCGCAATCGGTTCTGCCTCGTCTCGCTTGCCCTCCATCGCCAGCGCTAATGCCTTTGTGGCGCGCGCATTGGGATAGTCAGGATAGGCGTCGAAGGCTTCATAGAACAGGCCGATCGCGCGCGGTTCATCTCCCAGCGCATAATGCGCGTTACCAAGGCCGGCCAGCATCCGATATCGTGCAAGTGGGCTGGCGTTCTCCGCCTCCCTGGCCATGAGGCGTTCAAGCGCCCTGATCGCGGCGCGAGGAGAGCCATCGCTGATGAGCTTGCTGGTTTCAGACACTTGGGCTGCGAGCGCATCGTCGTCCGATCCTGCCCGGATATCCGACATCATCTTGATCGCCGTGCGCACCAGCGTGTGGGTCTGCTCAAAGCCAGCGGCATTTTGCTGTGATGACTCGGCGATCTGCTCGACGACGTCGACCGGCGCTACATCACGATAATATTTCAGGAGCACGTCCTGATGGTCCGAGACCAGATTGCGCAGCGTCTTCCATCCGGTGAACCGGACCTCGAACAATCCAAGCTTGGCATGTTCTACGCTGATCTGTCGCGCGACCTGCTGGAGCGCCTGATCATTAGGGCCCGTGGTCGCCAGAATGAAGACATCGAGAGGCGGCTGGAAGTTGCGAGCCTTGGCGACTTCTGCCCTGAGTTCCTTCTCGGTGACAGCAGCCTGGAGATCGCCATCCTTGCCTTTGCATTGCACGCCGGTGAAGCGACCTTCGATACGATCCGTACCATAGACGTCGACACCCGCCTGCGGCTGCCCCTCGCGTCCGTGCATTTCGGCATCATTCGTCTTCCACATCCTGCGGTAGACATCGAACGCCAGATTTTCAAATTCCTGCCAGTGCTTTGGCGCTGACAACTCTCGCGATGTAACGGACATGCAACGAGCATAATTGTTCCTGCTTTGATCTGGAAGCCCTGATTGCGGCCTGACGGCCGATAATCAGCATGAGGCAGGTGCCGCGTCGGGTCGGCATAGCCCCTGGCTCTCGCGCATCCGAAATGTCTTGTACTCGGCGAATGCACATTGCGAAACTTGTCGTCGAGCGGCGGAACGTCTTTTCTTATTTGTTCTCATTTTGTATCGTCCAGGTTCCGACAAGCGCTTCATGGAGGAGCCGCGAAAATGGACGAGCAAAGTCAATCCATCGGGACGATCAAGCCGCCTCTGGAGTATAGCAGCGCCAAGGCCGGCCGCCATGCGGCAAAGGCCCTGGCGGGCGCGATCCCGGTCGTAGGATCTGCGGTTACCGAACTCATCGATGGCCTCGTGCCTGACCCTGAGAGTAATGACCGCAAACGCTGGGAAGGCGAGGTCACCGATAGCGTCAATGGCTTGACGGATACGGTGGAACAGCTGTCTCGTCCCGATCGCGGACAGAAGGTCACATTTTCGGGCGCCCAGGCATTCGTGGCGAGCTACCTCACTGAAAATTGCAGCAACGGTATCCCCGACTATGTGGATGTCGACAGTTTGGTAGCAGCAGATTCATCTTTTTCGCGCGAGGATATCGAGGACGCCATTGCCGATCTTGAAGGCTATGGGCTCGTGAAAAGTCTCGACTCCTTTGGCGGTTCCGGGCTGATCGAGCTGACCGAGCACGCCTATGAGGCGTTCGACCCTCCTATCATGGGCTGGGACCCGCAAGAGGATGCCAGGCTTCTGGCTGCCTATCTGGTGACCCATCGCGCGGAACAGTCCTTTTCGGCACCTGACCTGGAGGCTGCGATGGGTTGGCCCCGTCGGCGGTTCAATCCAGCCCTGCGCGTTGTCGCACAATATATCCGATGTGTCGGTGACGAACTGCAGCCCCATTATGTGGTGACATGCGTGCTGCCGACTTCTGCGGAATTCTCCCGCCTGCGAAGATTTGCGGCTGGGAGGTGATCACGCGCTATCGCAGGCAGCATGATTGCGGATGTCTTGGAATCTGGATCGGCTTCGCATTGGCACACTGATCCCCGTCACAGACTCGACCTTGCCACCTCATCCCAACCTTGAACGACGCCATCCACCGCCGTCACGTTGAAGAAACTGGAAAGCCGGGGGCGGAAGCGGAGTGTTTCGCCCCACCGGGACAGACCCTGGATATCGTCCCGCTGCACGAACAAAGCTATATTGCGGCCCTGCGCGCTGCGGGTGCTCGGATAGATGATACCGTCGAGAGCTGCATCATCTATCCGGAAGACCCTGCGAAAATATTCCGTCACGATCTGCGCGGGCACATAGTCGATATGCTCCCTCCCATCGCGCGCCGAAATCCTGGCGATGTCGTCAATGAATGCCGACATGAACTGTGCGAGACCGCGCTGGCCACGGGTGGCATTATGGAATATCCCGACATAGGGAAGCGGCGCCTGACCGGATAGATCGAGCAGGCGTAAAGGTCGCAGGGGCGAGAAGACGCCCATCGCAACCCGGCCATTGCTCTGCAAAGCTTCGTGGAGCGGCGTTTCGGGATCGAGCGCACCGTAGAATATGGCGATGCCCGCCGCGTTCATACGCCCGGCCGGCGGGCCGTTGTCACTTTCAGGTGGTGGGCCAAGGTCTGCGGCAGAACGGTGCCACGGCTGACCCTCTCCTACAGCACGCGCACGATAGATGCGCGTGCCGGTTCCCAATGTTCGAATGAGACCGGCCGATCGAACCGCGTCGCCCAGCAGATCGAGCATGGCGGTCGCGGGCACGAAGTCATCATCCTGTCGATCATGATACCCCCTGGGCTGCTCGTCCTCCCGAAGGAACATGAAACGGGAACTATGCTTCACATAACGACTGAAGCTTTCCCAGGCCTCGCCCAGTTGGCGGCTGGGAAGCCATTGACCCGGATTGCGTTCACACCATTGCCTGTCATCATCGAGAATGGAGCTGACCGCCTCGGCGACCTCCCATTCCGTGCTGAGATGGTCCTGGACGATCTCCCATTTGTCCCAGGTCATTCCAGCCCAGCCATTGTCGCTCTCCGGATCGAGGAAGAGGACATTTTCAGGAATATCATAATCCTGCGCGATACAGCCCATGATATAGGCTGCGATCAGATCGATCGACACTGCCCGTTCGGAGCGGAACCGGCGGCCACAAAAATCGCATTGTCTGGCACCCGCAAGTGTCGCCGCCGCCTCGGCCAGACCTTCATCGGCAAGGCATGTTCCGCAGACATGCCGTGGATCGCTGCCGCTGACATCGCTCTGTCCCTGCGACACCATCGCGTCGGCCCAATCGGCCCAGCTCAGCTCATCACCGAAATTCACAGGCTATTCCTTTTTCGCGCACGCCCTTGGGGGCATTGAACCGGTGCTCCGCACCAGCCGTTGCCGAGACCGCCCCGGTTAATCTGGAGCAAGTGAAGATAGGGTGTCCAGCGACCGCGCATCCAACGGGTCTGCGTGGAGCCGCCAGGGAAAGATGTCAGGCTGTGGCCGCGCGCAGCATTCCAATCATGTCGGCTCGGTCCCGCATGATTCTGGCATGAGCATGGAGCAGGGTGGCTGCCGCCGCGATGGGGAGGGGACCAACGCATCGATAGAGACCGATTACATAATCATCGGCGCTCTCGAGAAGCCTTGCCAGGTCCCTTCGACCCTCGCTGTGCGCATTGCTGACCCCATTCTCCTCCTCCATCCACAACTGCGATACTGCGTCAGCCACAGCCTCGGCTTGTATGAAACCGCTGTCGAGGCCCACCTGAAGCGACAGGGCCGCAAGGCGCACCGCGACAGGGTCTGCGGCAGGATCGGCGATCACATCAATGAGCGGGAGATTATGGTCATAGGTGCTGAGCCAGGCATGCATGAGTTGGATTCTCCAGGGACGCTCCGTTGAGAACATAGGAGGAACATCAATGCAAGGGTGAAGGCGCGTGGCGGCTGCCCGCTACGCGGGCACCGTCGCCCTATCGGCGCTGCGCGCCGACCGAGCCCCTGCTGCGCCGGGTCTCGGCCCTGTCGGGTGACGGTCGACTGCCGGAGGAAGAACTGGCGGGGGCAAGTGGCGGCGAAGAGCAGCGCCAAGGCCAAGGGGCAGCATTGTCGCAGGAGGAGGGTAGCGACGGCGGCGGCCTGCGCCCGCGCGCGCGGGCGGCGGCAGCGGCGGGGGTGAGGACGGGACAGAGAGAAGAGAGGGACTTTTGAGGATGTCGGTTCGGAATGGTCCGAAAGCGACATGCGTCAAAGGATAAGTCTTATGAACATCGGTGAATTCAAGACCATGAACGGCCGTCTGCAGGGCTGGATCGCAACCCGCACGATGGATCTGCCCCGGCTTGGGCTGCGCAAGGTCGAGAGCATGCACGAGCGGGCGCCCGTCTATGAAATCCTCGCACTCAACGTCGGCAATCGCTGGGTGCAGGTGGGCGCGCTTTGGGAAGCCTTCGCCAAGAACACCACCGGCGAGGCCTTCCTCCAGGGTTCGATCGACGATCCGAGCCTGCCCGAACCGCTCCCGATCGCCCTGTTCGGCGATGCGCAGGAGGGCTTTCGCGTCGCCTGGCGCCGTCAGCAGCCTCGCGACATGTTCGCTCCGGTGAGCCGTGGGGCGCAGCGCGGCGGGGCGCCCGACGGCGAGGACGACTTCGGCGACAGCACGGCCGACAGCAATGGCGAGCTGATGGGCGCGGGCGCCGATCTGGCGGACGAGGTCCCCTATTGAGGGCATCGGCCGTTCGCCATGAACCGGGCCGGGGGCAGCGTGGCTGCCTCCGGCCCATTTTTCCTGTGCCAGCCATGAGGAGCAGGGCCATGACCCGCACCCATTCTCAAAGCGTCCATCAGTTCGCCGACCTGAAGCAACTTTACGCGGAAATGACCGCAACGCCCGATTTCCAGGCGATATTCGGCGAGCCCCTGGGGCTCACCATCGCCGGGCCGGGCGAAGCACCCGCCGAACTCGACATGCCCGAACCGCTCGCCGTCCAGGCCGATTGCGGTGGCGTGATCGCCTGCCTGTTCGATCTCCTGAGCGATACGCGCCTCGAAGCGCTGGCCGCCGAGATCGCCTGGGGTTTCGTGAACTCCTTTCACTTCGTAGCCGGCAAGCTTGAACGCCGCGAAGATGGCCTTGCCCGCGAGCTGGGGGAGATGGCGCGCGCTCCCGACATGAGCGAGGTCTATGCCCGCGAACTGGAGGAGAAACAGCTGCTTTGCCATAGCGTCACCGAACAGCGCGAGGCGCTCGAGACCATGCGCGATTTCGCGGCCGATATGTATGGCGCCATGTCGGGCATGCCCTGGTCGCCCGCGCGCGGCAGCCGGACGTCGAACCGGAGCGCCTCCCATATCGATGCGCTCGACTTCCTGCGCGCGCGGCAACTGGCGGCGCGCGAGCGGCACCTGCCGCAGGGGCCGATCGTCATCTTCTCAGGCCCCGCCAAATGGCATGACACCGATATCCTCTTTGCCAAGCTCGACGAAATCCGCGCGCGCGTGCCGCACATGACGCTGGTGACGACCGGTCAGCGAACCGGTGCCGACGCGATCGCGGCCGGCTGGGCCGACAGGCCCGGCGTGAAGGTGCCCCATGTGGCCTACAAGCTCTACCGATCGGGCGCGAGGGAGGCGTTCGACCGTAACCGCAAGCTCCTGGCGCTGCGCCCCGTCGAGGCTGTGCTGTGCCAGGGATCGGGCGTGCAGAAGAACCTCTATCAGCTCATGCGCGAGGAGGGCGTGCCGATCCACGCCTTTCGCAAATGCGACCAGGCGCCCGACGTGGGACTGCGTGACCGACTGGCAGGGGGGAGGGCGTAATGGCGATCCCCGATGGCTACAGACGCAATTTCGAGACGCTGGTGCGCGCTGCAAAGCAGGATGATCTCGCGCTGCTCGAATGCACCGACGCGGTGACCGGCGAGCCGCGCTATGTCCTGTGCGCGGTCGGAAGCGATGGCACCGACTATGTCATGACGCCCTTTGGTCATCTGCATGACGGCAACCCTTACGAGGCCTATATTGCGCCCGCCTGAGCCGCCGGCGTGGCCCGGTTCTCCGCGAGGTGCCGTACCGGTGGAAATCGGCACGCATCTTGTCCTCTCCACAGCGCATGTGACCCATGCCACATCGGAACTGCTGACCGCCTGGGCGGCGCTGCCTGTCGAGCAGCAACCCCTTACGGCCGCATCGACCTGGTATGGCTGGTTCGTCTCGACCTATGCGGTCGAGGGTGACATCGCGCCGATCATCCCGCCGGACCTGGTGGAGATCCAGCGCTTCGCCCGGTCCCTGGGATGTGCGTACATCCTCTTCGATTGCGACGGGGATACCGTCGCCGCACTGCGGACTTTCAGCTGGTAGCCGGGCTTTTCGCCTTGCCTTCGACCAGTGGGTCGCCGGCATCGTCCGGCGGCCCTTTTTTTATATTGCAAGGATGGAGGATCCGAGATGGGCCAGGCCCGGCAGATCCATTGTCGCGATGCCCTCTGGCCCCAGGTGCGCAGGGGATCGACCTGTTCGCGACGCTTAAATGCCGGCCGACTACTCCGTCAGCCGCGCAAGGTTGAGCAGGGATTGCGCCATGCCCAGAGCATGATCCGCAGCGGAAATTCCCTCCGGCACGTCATGGGCACTGAAGGTGACCCTCGTTCCATCCCGATCTTTCTCGAAGGTCGTGACCAGGGTCATCACACCGGCGAAGGCGGGATCGTCCGAAACGAACCGCACCTCTTCCACGATCTTCTCCTCGGGGAGCATCTGCGCGAAACGGACCTCGACCGCATCCTTGCCTGGCCCGCTCTTGCCGAACGCCTCGTTTCGCTGATCGTCATAGTGAAGCACCATGCGATAGCCGCCACAGGCCTGCGGCCGGAAGTCGCTCACCTGCGCTGTCATGCCTTCGGGCGCGCGCCAGTTGGCCATCATCTCGGCGTCGAGGAAAGCACGATACAAGGTCCGCGCACTTGCCAATATCACCCGCGACGCCTTGTCGATTCGCGCCTCATTCCTTGCCTCACGCAACGTTCGTTCGCCCCTTGTCTCGTTATAAGCCTGATTTGCCCTAGGCCCATATTAGGCTGATGCGGGCCGTCTGTCGCCAGCCCGCATGAAGATGCCATGCCGATCGCTCCCTGGCCGTGGCAGCGTTCCCACAGTGGCGCTGCGCGCAAACGGGATCGAAGGTAGAAGGGGAGCAGAGGCAGACGTAGCGTGCGTATCTGTGCCCTGCGGGGGGCATCGAGCCCCCCGCAGGGCAGCTCTTCCTCTCTCTCAAGTCCTTCTAGTGTGGCACGGGACCGCGTCGGCCTCAAGGACGGCGGGGCCCCACCATTTTTCCTGGCGGGGCGGACGTTGGGCACGCGTCTCCGGCGCGGTGGCCGCCAGGAAAAATCGTGACCCCCACCGCCGCTTCGCGGTCGCTGCGCGATCCTTGACCCCGCCGCTCGGAGCCCGTGCCGGAAGGGAGACCTCTTCAAGTCAAGGAGGTCAAGATGACTGCATATATCGAACCTGTCGCCCGCTTCGCCGATGTCGCCGAGGTCTTCCTCGCAGAAACGCAGACGCCCGCCGGCAGCTACGCCGGCGCCTTTGCCGAAACTGCCGATCAGGTCCGTCTCGGCGCCACCGACGAGGCTATCAGTGCGCAGATGCCGGACCCGCTGGCAGCGCAGCTGGGGGTCGAAATGCTGGTGACGACGCTGTTCGACCTGCTGCGGGACAGCCGCCTGGAACCCCTGGCCCAACGCCTGGCATGGGGCATCGTGCACAGCTTCCACAAGGTGGCGGATCAGTTGGATGGTGAGGCGGACCGGGCAGCAATGCAGGTCGGGCGCCTGATCCGCGAACAGGACGGGAGCGAGATTGCCACGACCAGCCTGGAGGAGGCGCAGGCGCTCTGCAACGGGCTGGACGAAGCGCGCGATGCAGTGGCGTGTATGCGCGATCACGCAGCGGCCATGTTCCACGCCGAAACGGGCAAGCCCTGGTCCGCGCCCCGCGCCACGCTGGTATCGGGGAAGCGCACCGCCTCGGTGATATCGGGGATCGATTTCCTGGCGGCCAGGCGGCGCAAGCGCATGGATGCCCACGCACCCGATGGGCCGGTCGTGCTCTTTTCAGGGGGCGCGGAATGGACCGACTATGCGCAGCTCTGGGAGCGGCTGGACCTGATCCGGGCGCGCATTCCGGCGATGACACTGGTCACCACGGCGCAGGAAACCGGATGCGACGCCATTGCGGCCGCCTGGGCGGCATCACGCGACGTCAAGCTGGTGCCGATCGACCTGCGTAAATGGAGCAAGCTGGGCCAGCGGGCGGGGTTCGCGCGCAATGAGGCGCTGATGGGACTGAAGCCGGTGGAGGCGATCGTCTGCGAAGGCAACGGCCTGCAATCGCATCTGGGGCGACTGGTGCGCGCCGCCGGCGTGCCGCGCCACTATTTCGTAAAGGCCGGGCAGGCGCCCCGGTGAGACAGGCAGCCGGCGAGGGAGGTGCGCCTTCCTCGCCGGCTCTTTTTTGTCGAGAGGGCAGAGGTCGCCCGGCTCAGGGACCCGGCCTAAAGGCCGGTCCCGTCGCCCGGCGATGCTGCGCCCTGAGGAGTCGCCGGCCTCCTGCGCACGGCTACGCCATGCTCTTGGCGTGGCCGCTGTTCCTGCGCGGGGCCGGTCTTGGCGGCTGTGGGTGAGAGGGCCTTAAGGGCTGCAATGGCCGCAGGGCCGCCGACGCGAATGGCCTCGTTGATCAGATCGCGAAACTCGCGTTCGGTAAGCGTTTCCACCTCCATGTCGGCAGCAAGCGCGCCATATTGGGCGCGCAGCGACCTGCGGACCGCCTGCGTTTCCTGCGACAGCCGTTGCTGGTCGGTCATGAGTTTGGCCAGCCGTTCACGGTCATTCATCTTGGGCATGTATGGCTCCTTGCAAAAGAAGGAGGTCTGCCCGCCGTCCCTATTTATCGGTGATCCGCGCGAAGAGCGCAATGTCGATGTGCTGCGGATCGTGCCTTGCCAAGGGCGAGGCATGATCGAGCCTAGAGTCAGGCACAGGCGTTGCACGATGAAGCCCGCCAACGCCCATTGAGGGCGTTCCCGGACTGCTGCCGCGGGTAAGTTCTTCTCTCTCTTGAGGCCCAGGATGGCGGACGGAGCAGAGAGCCTCAAGGATCGACGGTGCCCCCAATTTTGCCGGGGCCTTCGCTGGCGCTCCGGTCCCGACAAAATCGGCACCCCCGTCGCCCGCTGCGCGGTCGCTTCGCGATCCTTGACCCTCTCTGCTCCGCCCGCCGCGCGGCTCTCCTCATGTCAAGAAGGAGACGAATGATGGAGACGCGCACGCAACTTATTACGAGGCTGGAACGCGAGATCCGGGCGGTGGAAAGGATACTCGACCGACGCGGCATGTATGTGGACATGATCGACTGGACGGCGATGACGGCCCGGGAGCGGGACTGGGCCCGCTATCGCCATATGGAGGAACTGCACATGACAATCTGGGAGCTGGACAGCCGCCTCGATCATCTGGACGAGAACCGATGGAGCTACGAGTGAGGGGGGCGCAAGCCCCTCTTTTTTGCCACCGTCCTGCACGCGCGGTCGTCGCAAATCCCCTCCGGGGAAGCCCCGCGCCTGCCGGCACGAGACTGGCGCAGCGGGCGAGCCGCTGCGAAGGCAGGACGCACGGCCCAGGGCCGTTTGTAATGCACCGTACGCACGGGTGCTGCGGGCGCCAATCGCCCGTATTTGCGCGCGTTGACCGCTAGTGACCGATCATGCCAGGCTGGCACATATCGGTGCCGGTGGCACAGATGAGCAGTCATCAAAAGGCCACATCCGGCTAAGATATTGTTCCTCCTTGGCAACATCCGGCAGCCGCCCACCCTTGCCGACATGATAGGCAGGCTCTTGATATCATGTGGAAAAACGGCTACCAGCAGCAGGCTTCATCGACAACGCGGTCAGGCGACGAACAGGAGTTCGGCGCTTGGCAAGGGTTACAATCAGGTTCAATGACGCGCTCTACGAGCGTCTCGTCGCTGGCGCTCGCGCCTCCGATACCAATGTCGCGGACTATGTCCGCAGCGTCCTTGATCGCTATGAAGGCATGGACGCCGGCGGCTATCATGGTCGCTTCGACGAGCTGCTTTCCACCAACATCCAGACCTTCGCGATCGTCGCCGCCTATGTAAGTGGGCTGCATCCCGACCTTCTGGCAAGAGGCGTCGCAGACGCTCGCAAACATCTCCTCGAGCGGGGGCTGATCGATCCCGTGGAGGAGCGCTCATGAGCATCTTCCGCAACGACACGCTGGGTTCATGGACGAGGGGCGGGCAGGCCATCGTCCACAATGTCCGGATGACCACGCAGGTGTTTCTCCAGACCCTGACGGCAAGCCTCGTCATCTGGGTCGGCGGCACCTTGTGGTACATCCTGGAAAAGGCCAGCGACTATCAGCGCTACGTCTCGTTCAAGATCGTCGAGGCCACGCTCAAGAGCGATGTTCCAGGCGGCGCTCCGATGCAGTTCCGGGCGCCGACAGGCCCGGAATATTGGACCAACTCGGACACCTTTCTGGAGTCCGGGGTTGCCACAAAGACGCTTCTGGCGATGGAGCATCATCTGCTTGTCGGGGCCGCGCTGGTCGGCGCTTTCGCGCTGCTGATGCTCTTCTGGGCCTGGTTCTATTTTACCAGGACGGGAAGGGGCCTGGGATCCAACCAGTTCCTGCGCGGCGCGCGCTTCGGTTCGCCTCGTCAGCTGCGACGAATGCTCTGGCGACACCGCAAAGGCAGCTTCGCGATCGGGGGAATTCCCGTACCCGATGCCTTCGAACCCGAGCATATCCTGATCTGCGGTGCCCCTGGGACCGGCAAGACGAACATTATCGTCAAGATGCTGGCCGGCATTCGCAAGGAAGGGCGGCGGGCGATCGTCTATGATGCGGCAGGCACGTTCGTCGAAAAATTCTACCGCCCGGGGCACGACATCCTTTTGAACCCTCTGGACGCCCGCGCCGACAGCTGGTCGCCCTGGGTCGATGTCCCGCGCGACTATCATTACGACCAGATCGCGGAGTCCACGATACCCGACAAGTCGGGTGATCCCTTCTGGGCAAAGGCCGCGCGCGGCACACTCGTGGCTGTGTTTCGCAAGCTGGCGCGCGACAAGCGAATGCTGGTCTCCGTCCTGCTCGACACGATCCTGCGGTCGCCCCTGAAGGACCTCGCCACCTTCGCCGAAGGAACGGACGCAGCCGCCTTTATATCGACCGAAGGAGACCGCACATCAGCGGGGATCCGCGCTGAACTGGCGTCGGTCATGCGCAGCTTCTCCTATCTCGACGATACGCTCGATGGCTTTTCGATCCGTGACTGGGTGGCCGACGAGAAGGACGACAGCTGGCTGTTCATCACGGTGAAGGCCGATCAGCTTCCCTCCCTTCGTCCGTTGATCACCGTCTGGCTCGACATCGCCATCAGCGCCATCATGAGTCTGGATCCAGAGAGGGATCGCCGACTCTATTGCGTGATTGACGAGCTTCCCACGCTCCAGAAGCTGCCGTCGCTCTCGGACTTTCTGGCGCGCGCCCGCAAATATGGCGGGTGCGGGATTTTGGGGTTCCAGAGCTATCCGCAGCTCGAGGCGACCTATGGTATCCAGGATGCCGCCGCGATCACCGGCTACTGCTCGACCTGGGTGGCGCTGAGGGCGAATGATACCCCGACGGCCAAACATGTTTCCGAAAATCTGGGGCAGGTGGAACAGGTCGAAGCCAATGAAGGCATGTCCTACGGGGTCAATGACATGCGTGATGGCGTTAATCTCTCGCGCATGCAGGTGACCCGCCCGCTGGTGATGCATACCGAGGTCACTAACCTGCCCAACTTGACCGGGTTCCTGCGATTCGGCCGGGACCTCCCGGTCGCGCGCTTTTGCGACAGTTACAACCGTGAGCCGACATGCTTTCCCGCCTTCGAGGAACGGACAGCGCCGGCCGTCAGGCTGTCCATCGCTCCACCCGATGACTCCCCTTCGGAGCCGCCAAAGCCGGCGCGCAAGAGAGCGCGAGCTGCCAAATCGACGGACGCAGGGCTGGAGCTTCCGCTCGAGGCAGATCATGTCAGGGACAGCCTGCCTGTCGATATGGGCAGGTCAAGATCTCTAGTCCCGGCGGCCATCATACCGGATGCTCCTGCGGCCCCGTTGCTCGGTCGACCTACCGGCTTTGATCTGTCCCAGCATGGCCGTAAGGGCGGTGCCCGCAGTCGCTCGAGGCCGGCATGATGCATCCCCGACGCCTGTCCGGCACGGCCGGCAACATCGCACGTTACTATTCGGTTGGTGACTATTATACCAAGGGAGGCACCGAAGGGTCTGAATGGGGCGGCAAGCTAGCCGATGAGCTGGGTCTCTCAGGCGAGGTCGATGCCAAGATCTTCGAGCAGCTCCTGCGCGGGGAGGTAGCCGGACAGCATTTGGGCCGGCATCGCAAGGAGGGTATCGAGCATCATCCCGGCTGGGACTTCGCACTGAGCGCTCCCAAGTCGGTGTCGATCATGGCGTTAGCGGTCGGTGACGACCGTATTGCAACCGTCCACGAGCGATCGGTGAGTGCGGCCCTGTCCTGGCTCGAAGAACATGCCCAGTTGCGCCGTCGGGAGGACGGAGAAATCCGGCACGAGACGACCGGTCGGTTGCTGTGGGCGCGGTTTACCGAGCACGCCAGCCGCGAACTCGACCCGCATCTTCATACCCATGTCGTCGTCCTCAACATGACGAACGGGCAAGAAGGCGCGACAATGGCGAGCCTTGAGACCCGCGCCATGTTCGCAGAACAGATGAGCTCGGGCCAGATCTACCGGAACGAACTCGCGCATGGTCTGCGGTCGTTGGGCTATGATGTCATGGTCGATCCCAGGCGAGGCCTCTTCGAAATACGGGGTGTCCCGGAAAAGCTCATAGAGTCCATGTCGCAGCGCGCAGAGCAGATCGATACGCATGCGCGCCAACATGGTTTCGAGGGGCAGGCGGCCCGTCGCCAGTCCTTCTGTGCAACGAGGGGAGCAAAAGAGAAGGTCGGACTTGAGGCTCTGCATCTGCAATGGCGCACGCGCCTTGGCGGTCATGCCCTGACACTAGATGACCTGCGCTTGAGAGCCGAACAACAGGGCGAGAAAATATGGCCTGTTGCGCCGGCCGATGCCGCTCGCGCCGCCCTGTTTGGAGTGCGGCAGACGGAAGGACGGGAAGCGGTCAATCCGCTGGGGCGACTGATCACGACGGGACTGGCTGCCCATGTAGGGGAAGTGCGTTTTTCCGACATGCGGCCGCTTCTGGAAGGGCATGAGGTCCGTCGAAAGCTGCTCGCCACCCGGGAACAGACGGGAGACCAGATTCTGACCCGCGGGCGGGCGACCAGGCGCTCGCTTCGCTACGAGCAGGCGCTGGCGCAGCATCTGGCGCTGGCAATGGGAGATGCTCGGCCGATCGCGTCATCCGATCGATTGTTAGAAGTCTTAGAGACAGCCGGACTGTCGCCCATACAGGAACGAGCGCTGGTCGATACGGCGCGTAGCAACGATCGGGTATCGGCGGTTCACGGTGTCGCCGGTGCCGGCAAATCAACTTTGATCGCATCCCTGCGGCAGGCATCCGAGCCGGGGATCATCCTCCACGCCCTAGCACCGACGTCGTCGGCCGCGGCCAATCTCGGCGATACTGCCGGGATACCGTCGCAGACAGTAGCCAGCCTTCTTGCAAGGGGCGGCCACGGCCTCACGACCAACGACGTCCTCATTCTCGACGAGGCCGGGCAACTGGGCAATCGTCAGGCACTACGGGTTCTCGAAATCAGCCGCAGGACCGGCGCCCGGCTTATCCTCCTGGGAGACAACCAGCAGACAGGTGCGATCGAACAGGGGAAAGCCTTCTGGTTGATGCAGCGTCTTGGCATGTCGACGGCGCATCTTACTGAATCGCGCCGTCAGGAGACTGCGCGGATGAAGGAGGCGGTGACGCGGGCGCGCGCAGGCGATTATGCAGGATCTCTCGATCAGCTCGACAAGGTGGTAGCGGGCGACGATGCTGAGGCCCTCGCCAAGGGACTGGTAGGAGAATGGACGCGCCTTCGGCCTGAAACGCGGGGATCCACGAATATCCTCGTCCTCGACAATGCGACCCGGTTGATCGTCAATACCCAGGTGCGCGAGGTATTGCAGCGCGAGGGTGCGATAGCGGCGCAGGATACGCGGCTTGGCATTCTGTCTCCGGCAGGTCTGTCCGAGCAGGAGAAGCATCTCGCGCGCTTCTATGCACAGGGACAGGTCGTGACGTTCGGACGCGATCAGGCCGGGGCCGGCCTTGCCCGTCATACGGAATATCGGGTGCTGGGGCTGGCGCGGGATGAACGCGGTCGACCGATGGTAAGGCTGGTCGACGAGCATGGCCGCATCCTGCGCTGGGATCCGAGGCTAACGAAAGGCGGACAGGTCAATGTGTTCGTTTCCGAGAACCGTGATCTGGCGCAAGGCGATCGCATCCAGTGGCGCCTCGTGTCCCATGAGCTTGGGGTCAAGAATGCGCAGCGCGGCACTGTCGAGATGTTGCAGGGCAGTACTGCCACCATCCGCTGGGACAAGGACGGCAGCGTCCAGGACATCGACCTGTCGAAACACAGGAGCTGGGATCATGGCTATGCAGAGACCATCTACTCGGCCCAGTCGCGCACCTATGCACGCGTCTATGTCCTGGCTCCGCTGGGCTCGCCGCTGGTCAACGGCCAGAACTATTATACGGCGATCACCCGGGCGCGCCTTGGCGTGAAGCTATGGACCCAGGACCGGGACAGGCTGGTCGAGAAGCTGGAGCGGACTTCGGGGGCGAAAACATCGGCGCTAGAGGGGTTGGGGCGCCTCGACCGCGACCACGCCGATCAACTCGCCCGCCGCTACCCGGAACATATTGCAAGCCTCAAGAGCGAGCAGTTGGAAGGACGCACGCAGTCGCGCGATCGTCTGCTCGAAGCGCGGCTGCGCCGCCGGTCATCAGGCGACCACGGATTGCCTGCACGACTGGCCTCGGGAGCCTTGAACATAGCGCACCAACTGGACCAATACCTGACGAAAATGATGGCGAGCAACGAGGCCGATGGAAGCCGACCGCCGCCATGCGATGTGCAGAAGCAGGCTCGTGACCGGGGAGGCGATCATGGTCCTGATCGCTAAGTGCCGGCTCACAATCGCGTTGTGGATAGCGATGTGCGCGTCCACCCCCCATGCCGTTGCCGGCGAAAGCCGCTCCGAGGCCGCCCAGATTGCTCGCTGCATCAAGGCCGCCTCAAGGGGCGCAACGTGGCTCGAGCGGACATTATGGGGACTTCGCGATCAGGAGGGAGGCTGGATAGGCGCGGAGGTTCCCAATGCGAACGGGAGCCATGATCTGGGGCCGCTCCAGATCAACAGCTGGTGGGTTCCCAGGATCGCAAAGCTCACAGGCCAGTCAGACCGGCAGACGCGGCATTGGCTAAAACATGACGCCTGTTTCAATACAGAAGCCGCGCGTTGGATATTCCTCTCCGGCCTTTCGACGACCAATGACTTCTGGAAGGCGGTAGGGATTTATCATAGCCCGACTGCCTGGCGGCAGAGGCGCTATAGCCTTCGCGTCGCCGAGCACCTGCGCGCGCGGTTCGGCAGGGACGTCTTTGGCAGTACCGGGGCGAGATAGTCGATGCGGTTGCGTCGACATTTCCTCGTCCGGATTTTTTGGCGCTTCCAAATCCTGTGCGAGCAGATAGGCTGATGCAGCTTCATCACGCGCTGGGTCTTGAAAAAGAACCTTCTCCAGTGCGCAACAATGATAGGCCCCGAACCGGTGGCCGCCAGTGATCATGGCGCGCGGCCGTCGGAGCCGAGAGGTGCCTGGCGGACAAACGAACTGACGAGCGGAACAGTCAGATATTTTTGCGGATCGGAAGCATTCGCAGCCAGCGGTCATGCGGCACGCCACGACGGGCCTTGCAGTAAAGGGATATGCAAATTGTCAGCGCCTAGATCTACTCGTCTGAAGCGATTGCGCCGGCAATTCAAAATAAAGCCTGTCGATTCGACTGAACGCGGTGACAAGATTGTTACGGCCACTTGCGGACAGTCTGATGGAGTAACAATTGCAAGTTTGTCCCCGGCAGCTCGGCGGCGGTTGCTCCTTCTGCGCAGGGCTGGCAAGGCAGGTACACGGTAGCATCATTGGACCTTATATGTTGCACAGGGCGTGTCGTGCAAAGGGCACGATAGAAACGCATCTTTCCGGGCTTTAGCATCTCTGCCAGTGTGCCCCGACCTAACGGGGCAGGAAAGCAATATGGTACGATCTGATTTGATTGATAGGATCGCTGAGGAAAATCCGGGGCTGACCCAAAGTGAGGTCGAGACGATCGTCGAAGCATTCTTCGGAGCGATCGTGGGCCAGCTCAATTCTGGTGGCCGCGTAGAACTACGCGGCTTCGGAATCTTTTCCGTGAGAAGCTATGGAGCGCGTGCAGGCCGCAACCCCAGGACTGGCGAGCCGGTGGCGGTTGAAGCCAAAAACCGACCTTTTTTTAAGGCAAGTAGGCAAATGATAGAACGATTGAACACCGTTCGCTGATTGGCCAAAAATAATCAATTCCGAAGGTGTTTTACGGATTTCTACGTGTGACCATTCGGTCATGTGCGAGATTAGATAATGTAATTGACATTGATTTCACAATGGTTCAATTTGTCTCAAGAGGTTCAATTTGGTTGTTGGTTAAATAGTTGAACTTTTCTAATTACAATTGTTGTAGATTTACTTAATTTCAAAGACCTGCGCAATGATTTATAATCCTACTCCCGCAACCAACGCATAACACTTCGCAAACATAGTGACCCTAGGCTTTGCGCCGTCCCGCCAAAAGCAGGGACCAATACCCCACGCACAACCCAGCACATCGGCCGAACCATGATCTTACACAGGATCATCACGCCCAGGTGGTTACCATGAGATTTGTTGGTAAGTCTGTTGGTTCGAGCTTCAGGATTTTAAGTCCTGCGCACGGTTTTCAGGGGTCCTGATCCGTGCTCACCGATACTCTTATCCAATCGTTTCTCCCCGCCGATCCCATCATCAAGAAAGCCGATGGCGTCGGCTGGATGCACCGGACGCGAATTTTCCGCACCCGGCGCTCATGAAATTGCGGGTACACAGCCAGCTTAAGGCGTGAGCAAGTTCACCAGAAGCTCGGCTAGCCGCAGGCCAGCTTGCTTCATCCGATAGACTGCCAAGGCATATTGCCTGGTTTCATAATCCGCTGGCAGGGTTTCCGGATTGGACGGGCAAGCAGTTCCCGTGCGTCCGCCACATATCGTCACCTTGTTGGCATCGTTGGCGCTGGGGTTGGCAGGATCGAGGAAGAGGTGCTGCTTTGCCAGGTTCCGGCTCTCGACGGCCCAGTCTCGCGGGGTGAACCCTACTGGCGGATTGACCGTGTTGGTCCAAAGTTCCTGCCCCAGTCCGATCGCTGTCTTGCCGTGACGCTTCACGATGGAATAGTCCCAGACCCCGTGGATGGTTGGATAGACCCATGTACCATTCTGGTTTGTCGGGGCGAGGACCCCGCCTGCAATGAGCACCTCATTATATCCGCCCGGCTCTGCTCCGTGCAGCGGCTGATGGAGATCGCCTACCAGATGGAGGATGAACTTGAGCGCCTCCAGACGCTGTGCCGGCGCGTTAGCCTCATTCTTGAGTATCGCGGAATAATAAGCGATCGCCTTGTCCGCGCACATGACATTGGGCTGACTGGGAAAGCAGGCGGGGTCTGACGCTGCAGGTATCGCGCCGAGTACGGGAATGCGCACTGAATGAGCTACATCGGGATAGTTCGCCCGCATATCGTCTGCCCAGCCTGCGATATCCTCGTCATAGAGATTGGCTGCGCCCAGCAGGGCTGCGAGCTTTTTCCAGACTACCCAATTGTCGGTCTTGAGCTTCGCTTCCGTGACAAAGCCGATTGCGGCGTGACCGGTGCGGGTCCAAGCAGCTGCTGGCTGCTGTGCGGAGACGATGAGTAAGGGGGATGCGAAGATCATCGCACAGAGCTGTTTGAACAGGCTGGCCATAGCATACTCCATGATGTGATTTTGAGAAGGCGCTCAGCGCGCCTTTGGCGGAGGAGCTGATCCGGTTTCCGGGTCGAAATCTTCATTGTTCGGATCCAGCGGATCAACCACTTCAGGCCTCGTTGTTGCTGCCTCGCGCCACGCGCGGTCGATCATGTCCCGCAGCATCGTTGCCCCGGCGCTGGCAGTTTTATAGACTAGGCGGCGGGCGTCCTTGTCCTTGGGATTGTCGAGCGCACCTCGTTTCTCCAGGACGTAGACATGCTCCATCTGGTCGCCGCTTCGGTTGAGAAATCCGATTACATGATCGAACAAGTCGCCAGGCAAAGGAGCGGTAGTCGGCATTAGGGAGCGGATATCATCTACCGTAAGGCCGATGGCGCTCACATATTGCGATTCGAATAGGTGATCTGCCCCCCGCTGAGTGGCCCAGAGACTATGATAGTCTGGACCATGAAAGGGACATTGAATGCCGAGCAAGAAGCACAAGCCGGAAGAGATCATCGGCAAGCTGCGTGAAGTTGAGATTGTGCTGGCGCAGGGAGCGAGCACG
>NZ_VYQA01000025.1:0-43763 GCF_008710165.1 Sphingobium limneticum
CCTGGGCTACCGGCCACCGGCACCGGAAACGGCGACACCGCCATATCCGGCCTCCGGTTCCGCTTCGCTCCACCTCCGTCCGGATATGGCGGCGATGCGCTTAATGCACTAACAAACCAATCGGTCCACTCGGTGGGGGCAGACCACATCGTGGTCTGCGGGATATGCGGACACCGCATGGGTCTTCACTCACTCTGCCCATAAGAAGACCCCCGTCTATCACTGCATCGATAGCGAGCAGAGCGGGCACTGCCAGAATGTGCGCGCAAACCAGGTTGATGCAGAGGTCGAGCGGCTGTTGATCGAAGCTCTGCAACCCGATCGCATCGACCTTGCGCTTGCGGCTCATGAACAGATGAACGGCGAAAACCGGCTGCTGGAACGTCAATGGGCGCTGAATCGGGAGAAGGCGCATTACGAAGCGGAGCGTGCACGCCGACAATATGATGCCGTGGAGTCGGAAAAGCGGCTCGTCGCACGTTCGCTGGAAACGTTGTGGGAAGAGAAAATACGCGAAGCCGACGCGTCGAACAGGATTACGCGCGGTGGCATGTCGAGCAGGTTAACGCCCTGGCCGCCGCCGCGCGAACGCGTATCCTGACCATTGCCGACCCTGTTGCCCGCGTTCTCGAAGCGGGCTGGCATCGACGAACGCAAAGAGATGATGCGGCTCGTGATCGACAGCGTGACGGTCGACAAGAGCCGTGCGCAAGGCCGTATCTGGTTCGCGATCCTGTGGCAGACCGGCGCGCGAACAGAGCATGTGATCATCCGCAATACCGCCAACTATGACGATCTGGCTCACTTCGCACGCATCGAGGAGATGGTGCGAACGCTCAATGCTGTGGGATCACTCGACCGTCAGATCGCGGACGCCCTGACAGCCGAGGGCATCATGAGAAGATCGGCGCTCTGATCTATGCCAACCTCTTCGACAACGAGGGCGAAGACACCTTCTCGCTGATCTGGTCCCGCCCCAACGGCAGGCGCGCCGACTAAGACCCCACGCAAGACCCCGCCACAAGGTCGGGGCCTTGGTCCGTCATGCCTTCACTGTCCGGAGCCGCAGCGAATTGCCGATGACGCTGACGGACGACAGCGCCATCGCGGCAGCAGCGATGATCGGCGACAGCAGCAGCCCAAACGTGGGATAGAGCGCCCCCGCCGCGATCGGCACGCCTGCCGCATTGTAGATGAAAGCGAAGGCGAGGTTCTGGCGGATGTTGGCCATCGTCGCCTGCGACAGGCGTCGCGCGCGGACAATGCCGGTGAGATCGCCCTTGAGCAGCGTTACCCCCGCGCTCTCGATGGCAACGTCGGTCCCTGATCCCATGGCTATGCCGACATCAGCGGCGGCGAGCGCCGGCGCGTCATTTACGCCGTCACCCGCCATGGCCACCACCTTGCCCTGCGCCTTCAGGCGCTCGACCACCGCCGCCTTCTGGTCCGGCAGCACATCGGCCTCGACCTCATCAATGCCGAGCTTTCTGGCGACGGCTTCGGCCGTGGTGCGATTGTCGCCGGTCAGCATGACGATGCGGATGCCTTCGGCATGCAGGGCCTTCAGTGCCTCAGGCGTGGTCGCCTTGATCGGGTCGGCGATGGCGAAGATGCCGCCGATGGCATTGCCTATCCCGATATAGATCGCCGTCGCACCGTCGCGGCGCAACTCATCCGCCTGCCCGGCGAGCGACGCCGTATCGATCCCATGCTCGGCGAGAAAGGCGGTGCTGCCGAGCACCACTTGCCGTCCCTCGATCACGCCGACCGCGCCCTTACCGGTCGGCGAGTCGAAATCGGCGACATCGGGGATGGCGATCTTTCGTTCCTCGGCAGCCGCCACGATCGCGCGCGCAAGCGGATGCTCCGAGGCTTTTTCAACACCTGCCGCCAGCCGCAGGATGATCTCCTCGACAAATCCCGGCGCCGCGACGATCCGGGTCACCGCCGGTTTGCCTTCGGTAAGCGTCCCGGTCTTGTCGACCACCAGAGTATCGATCTTCTCCATCCGCTCGAGCGCCTCCGCGTTCTTGATCAGAACGCCGGCGGCCGCCCCCTTGCCGATACCGACCATGATCGACATCGGCGTCGCAAGCCCGAGCGCGCAGGGGCAGGCAATGATCAGCACGGAAACGGCCGCGATCAGGCCATGCGCCAGACGCGGCTCTAGCCCCCATACACCCCAGGCCGCGAAGGCGAGCAGCGCTACGGCGATGACGACCGGCACGAACCAGCCCGACACCTGATCAGCCATGCGCTGGATCGGCGCGCGCGAGCGCTGGGCATCCGCGACCATCTGGACGATGCGAGCCAGCATCGTGTCGCGCCCGACTTTTTCCGCCCGGATGACGAGCGCGCCGGTCTGATTCAGCGTACCTCCTACGACCGCTTCGCCGACTACGCGCGTCACCGGCATGGATTCGCCGGTCACCATCGATTCATCGATCGATGAGCGCCCCTGCTCGACCACGCCATCCACCGGCACGGTTTCCCCGGGCCGGACCCTGAGCCGCTCGCCGATCGCAATCGCCTCGACCGGCACATCTTCTTCCACACCGTCTGCCCCGATGCGTCGTGCGGTCTTCGGCGCGAGATTGAGAAGCGCGCGGATCGCGCCGGACGTCTGTTCCCGGGCGCGCAACTCCATAACCTGACCAAGCAGCACCAGCACGGTGATGACGGCGGCCGCCTCATAATAGACCGCGACCGCGCCATCAGCGTCACGGAAAGCCTGCGGGAAGAGCTGCGGCGCGAATGTCGCGACGATGCTGTATCCCCAGGCGACGCCGGTCCCCATCGCGATCAGCGTGAACATGTTGAGGCTGCGGTTGACGATCGACGCCCAGCCACGCGCGAAGAACGGCCATCCGGCCCACAGCACCACCGGCGTCGCCAGGGCGAACTGGATCCAGATCGAGATGTGCATCGGCCCCAGATGGTGCAGCGCCGGGATCAGGTGGCCGCCCATCTCCAGCAGGAACACGGGCAAGGCGAGCGCGAGGCCGATCCAGAAGCGCCGGGTCATATCGGCAAGTTCGGGACTGGGTCCGGCATCCGCCGCCGCGATCAGCGGCTCCAGCGCCATGCCGCAGATCGGACAACTGCCCGGCGCGTCCCGGCGGATTTCCGGATGCATCGGGCATGTCCAGATCGTCCCTTCCGTTGCGGTTGCCGTTACTGCCGCAACGTGGTGATGCTCATGGGTATCAGGTCCATGCGTGTGGCTATGGTGGGAATGATCGCCATGGGCGGCAGCACCCTCATGGTGATGTGCAGCATGCGCTGCCAGTGCCGCATAATGCACGGGGTCGGCGTCGAACTTCGCCTTGCAGCCGGCCGAGCAGAAGACGTAGCGCTCGCCTTCATACTCAGCATTGTGAGCGGTCCTGGCGGGATCGACCACCATGCCGCAGACCGGATCATGGTCGACGTGACCGGACGGCGTTACGCCGTCCGGCTCATGATGGTGATGATGGCCGTGCGCCCCAGTCACCTCGGCGGCGCGTTCGCTCTTCTGATCGTCGTCGGCCATTCATCACCTTTCACACGCCGCGCGTGCCTTCCGGTCTTTGTTCACTCCTCGATCAGATGGAACTCTTCGAGCAGCTTGGCGATCTCGGTGCCTTCGAGCTTCTTCATCAGCAGCTTGCGCAGGAAGGCCGGCCCGGGAAGATCGATGCCCTTGCCGTCCCGCAGCGGACCGATCGCAGCAAGAAGTGTACGGATATCATAGGTCGAGTTGAAGACCTCGGGCACGCCGCGCTCGACATTCATCAGCGTGTAGACGGCCTCCATCGGGGTTCTCACCGAATATTCCGTGGTGAAGATGCAGTCCCGCTGCTTCGACTCCGCGAACTGGCCGATGAAGGCGAAGTTGACCGCGCCCTCCGGCACCACGTCCGGCCGGTCACCCGCCTGGCGCGGCATGAAGAAGGCGGTAATATAGGGCATCATCGTGGGAACGGTGCTGGCGCCGGATGCCGCGAGTTCGGGAATGTCCTCGACCGGCACGCCGAGGTGATAGAGCCATTCCTGGGTGATCTCCTCACCGGTGCATTCCTGCATCGGCTTCTTCACGAAGTCGCCGGGGCAATCGACAAAGAGCGCGTAGAACCAGGCGATCATCTGATCTTTGGGCTGCTTCTTGAAATGCGGCTGGCGATGAACCGTCCAGCTCAGCAGCCACGCCGAGTCCTTCACCGTGACGATACCGGCGGAGACGATCTTGCCGGTAAAGGGGTTCCGCTTCGTGATCTTCTCGACATAGGCCGGAATGCGGGCGTCGAGGGCAGTGATCGACGCGGAGGCCCATTTCGTCTCCGGGATATGGGCGCCGAATACGTCCGGGCGGCCGAAGGCCGGATCCTTCGCCGCGATCCGCCGCCACAGGTCCCAGGCCGGCGCCGGTCCTTCGTTGAGCTTCGCCGGTGTCCTGTGGTCGCCATTGTCGGAATTCTCGGTCAATGAGCCGATGGTTATGAAGACGAGATCGTCTGGCGCGAGATCGACGCCGCCTTCGACGCCGCGCTCTTTCCAGTGAATGCGGGTCGCTTGCTTGCGGCCGGGCTGGATGTCGAAATCGACATCGGTGACCTCGACGCCGTAGCGGAACGTGACGCCGTGATCGGTCAGCCACTTCACCAGCGGCAGGACCATCGATTCATACTGGTTATAGCGGTTGAACTTGAGCGAGGAGAAGTCGGCGAGACTGCCGATGTGATGGATGAAGCGGTGCAGGTAGAGCTTCATCTCCAGCGCCGAATGCCATTCCTCGAAGGCGAACATGGTGCGCCAGTAGAGCCAGAAATTGCTTTTGAGGAAGTCTTCGCCGAAGACCTCGTTGATACGCTTGTTCTCCATCTCCTCGCGCGTCGCGAGGAAGACCGAGAGCAGGTCCTTCTGGGCCTTGTCGTTTAGCGTCAACAGCGCTTTGTCGGGCACGTCCTGGCCCTGGTTCTGCGTCGTGCGCTGGAGCGAAAAGTTGGGATCGTCCTTGTTGAGCCGGTAGAACTCGTCGAGCACGCTGGCGTCCTCGATCTCCAGCGAGGGGATCGAGCGATAAAGGTCCCACAGGCACTCGAAATGTTCTTCCATTTCGCGGCCGCCGCGAATGACGAAGCCCTTTTCGGGCACGTCCAGACCATCGAGCGCGCCACCAGGGATTTCCAGCTCTTCAAGGATGGTGATGCGGTCGCCGGAAACGCCGCCGTCGCGGATCAGGAAGGCCGCGCCGGCAAGCCCCGCCAGCCCCGAACCGACAAACCAGGCCGTCTTCTTGTCGGCGCCCTCGGGCTTGCGGGGACGCACGAAGGCTTCATAGTTTCCGCTGCTATAGTGCATGGCGAACTCCTGTTCTTCTTGTTGGGATCAGTCTGCGGAGGGCTTGTAGCTGTAGAAGCCTTCGCCCGAGGCGATGCCGAGCCTGCCCTTGTCGATGTAGTTTTCCTTCAGCCAGGCGGCGAGCGACTGAGCATGCTCGCCGCCATGCGAGAGGATGTTGTAGGGGGTGTTCAATCCGATGATGTCGTAGATCTGGAACGGCCCCATCGGCGCGCCGGTGGCGATCCGCCAGACCTTGTCGACATCTTCCGGCTCGGCATAGCCGCCGGCAGCCAGATCGGTGGCCGCGTTCAGGAACGGCACCAGCAGGGAGTTGAGGACGTAGCCCGCTTTTTCCTTGCGCACCGGGATCGGCACCATGCCGATCGCGGAGGAGAAGGCGATCAGGGTATCGAACACGGCCGGATCGGTGTCGTCCGTGCCCATCACCTCGGCGGTGTTGAACTTCCAGATGCTGTTGGCGAAGTGCAGCGCCAGAAACCGGTCCGGTCGGCCGGTGTAAGCCTTCAGGTCGCTCGGCAGCAGGGTCGAGCTATTGGTGGCGAAGATCGTCCTGTCCGGCGCGAGCCCCGCCAGTTTCTCGTAGAGCGCCTGCTTGATCGAAAGAACCTCCGGAACCGCCTCGATCACGAGGTCCGCGTCCGCGACGGCCGCGCCGAGATCGCTCAGCAGAGCGATCCGCTTGAGCGCCCCGGCCGCCTTGCCGCCAGCCGCGCCCGACACCTCGTTCGTGTAGGTTTCGACGAGCGCCGCCAGCCGTGCGCGCGCCTGTTCGAGCGCTTCCTCGCTGATGTCGTAGGCGACAACATCGAAGCCGCTATAGGCCGTCTGGAAGGCGATCTGGCTCCCGAGGACTCCCGTGCCGAGAACCGCCACTTTCCTGATATCGCTCATCCAATTTCCTTCTGCGCGGTATCGTCACTTAGAAACGGAGCCGCCACCTCCACCGGGACGCGGGCCAGCTTGCCGGTTTCCCGATCGACCAGGGCCCATTGGGTCAGCGAGGCGACGATCGTCCGGCCGTCTTCGGCATGGAATTCGACACATCGTGCATAGCGGGCACCCCGCGGCGCTCGGACGACCCAGGTGATCGCACTGACCTCGTCTCCCGCCCGGACATTGCCGCGATAGTCGACCTCATGGCGCAGCACGACCGCGACGAACCGGTCGCGATCCTGCGGCCGCGCGGCCGTCAGCCAATGCGCCACCGACGCATCCTGAATCCAGGTCACCCAGACCGCATTGTTGACATGGCCGAGTTCGTCGATGTCGGCGTCCCGGGCGCGGAAGCGGATATGGAAGCGCCGACGCTCATCCACCTCGCCGACGAGTGGGTGTCCGTGCTCATCGCAGCCGATGCGTCGACGATCTGACACGATCCCGCTCACGAATACGCCTGCTCCTCAAGCGACGAACCCAGTCCTGCCATGGCGCGGAAGAAGCCGACGAGCATCTCGTCGCGCGGCATGGCGCCTTCGACATCGCCCTGCACCGCCAGTCCCATCCAGAGCGCGTAAAGACCGATACCGGTCTGCATCGGCGGCAAGGCCGGACGAAGTGCGAAGCGTTGCGTCAGATCGGCGACGAGCTCACCGAACATCCGATAGCAGGCCGCCTTGCCCTCCCGGTGCCGCTCGGCGAAAGCCGGATCGCGCCGGGCATGGAGCTGCAATTCGATCGAGAGCAGTGACCATTGTGCCTCGTCGGCCAACTTCGCGAGCCGCGCGGCCAGCACCTGCAGCGTCGCCTCGATATCGTCGCCGGAGCAGTGCGCGACCAGGTCGCGAAGCAGTGTGACCTCGTCCTGGATATGGCTTTGCAGAATCTCGACCAGCAGATCATCCTTGCTGGCGAAGTTCGAGTAGAAGGCGCCCTGCGAATGCCCTGCGGCGCTGCAGATGTTGCGAATCGACATGGCAGCGACCCCCTCCTCGATAATCGAGGAATGCGCGGCCGCGATCAGCCGGTCCCGCGTCTGGCGCTGCGTGTCCTTGCGCGTAAGCGGCATGGGTTCGTTCTCCAACCAACGGGCGAGACGTGCGAAACCTTTTCGGAGGTTCCGCGTTCTCAGTGAAACCAGATATCAACTGATATCCGCAATCAACGGCGATTTCGACCCGAAATCGTTCCTGGGCAACGAAATCTCAGTGTGAAGGAGCGCTCTTGGCTCAAACCTACATTGGCTATTCCCCGGACGTGGAGGTTCTCGGCGAGGACGAGGAGCGGCTGACCGCCGAGATCCTCGAGATCATGGCCACCACCAACCGGCGGGCCTTCGAGCGTCATCGCCACGCCGTGCGCGACGCCCATGCCAAAAGCCATGGGTTCCTGAAGGGCGAACTGATCGTTCACGAACTGCCCTCGCATCTGCGCCAGGGCTTGTTCGCCCGACCCGCCAACTATCCGGTGGTGATCCGCCTCTCTTCGGCGCCGGGCGACATCCACTCCGATACCATTCCCGCGCCGCGTGGCATGGCGATCAAGGTGATCGGTGTCGATGGCGAGCGGCTTCTCCCCGAAGACCAGGGCCACAACCAGGATTTCCTGCTCGTCAACATCCCGACCTTGAGCTTCGGCACGATCGGTAAATATCGCCAGCTCATCAGCCTTCTGGAGAAGAATGCCCAGAACCCGGCCTTTCTCCAGCGAGCGATGGCTGGGGTCGCGCGCGGCGTGGAGGCGGCAGTCGAAGCGGTCGGCGTCGAGCCCGGCGCCACGCTGCGCGGGCTCGCTCGCGACAATAACCATTTGCTGGGCGAAACCTATCATTCGATGGCGGCGATCCGCTTCGGCGACCATATCGCCAAGATCAGTGCCGCGCCGTTCTCCGACAACGTCCGTGCACTGACCGGCAAGGATGTCGGCGCGGTTGAGGATTCCACCATGCGCGATCTGGTGGTTGAACATTTCCGCGAGCAAGGCGCAGAGTATCAGCTCCGTGCTCAGCTCTGTGCCGATCTCGACAGGATGCCGGTCGAGGACGCCGCCGTGCTCTGGCCGGAAGACCTTTCGCCGCACCAGCCGATCGCGACCCTGCGCATCCCGCCACAGGAGGCCTATTCGCCGGCGCGGCGCGTCTACGGCGATGATGTGCTGTCGTTCAATCCCTGGCACGGTATCCGCGATCATCAGCCACTCGGCTCGATCATGCGCGTGCGCATCGCCGCCTATGAACGATCCACCCGCTACCGCCATGAGATGAACGCCCAGCCTCGTGTCGAGCCGACAAACATCGACGCCATCCCGGACTGACGCACCGATCGTCACACGCAATCACGAAAGGAGGCCAGCCATGGCCGAAACCGAAGACACCCCGCAGATCGACGAAACCCGCCTTCAAGCCATCCGGCGGCGGATCGAGGAAGTGGCCGGCGACGCGCCGCAGCTCGCCAAGCTCGCCCTTGAGCAGATGGTGACGAAGCACAATCCCGACCTCAAGGGCACGGCGGGCTCGGCTGGCCGTGTCGGCGCCCAGTCCGGCAATGTCTCCGAGCTCACAGCCATCGCAAACTTGAAGCCAGGCGGCGCGGACCGGCTGAAACGCATCTTCGGGCTGGTGAACGGCAATTTCGATGGCGCGCAGAAGGTCGGCACGCTCCACAATATGCGGTTCGTGTTCTTCGACAACGACACACGAATCCTGTTCGCCACCGCCTATGACGGCGACTGGGACACCTATATCAACGACTTCGCCACCAAGATCCCCGACCTGATGGACCTGCTTTTCGCTTCGGTCGAAGGTTGGCCTGGCATCGCAAGCCCCAAGGTCAAGGATTTCATCGCCGAGCATCAGATCACCGCTGCCGGCTGGTTCGTCGCCAACCCGCAGGTGACCGTCGTCGACGTGCGCCGCCTTCAGCGGATGGAACATGCCGTCAACGAATTCCTGGACAAGGTGGGCTGAGCCATGGCGATCCTTCAGAAACTGAAAGAGCGCTTCCGGCGCGACAGCGTTACGCTCGATCTGCACGACATTCAGGCGCTGATCCTGCGAAGCCGGCCCGAGCCTTATGTCGGTATCCACGCCATGCTCCATTTCGACGAGGCGGAGGGCGCGCGCGATCTTCTCGGCCGGCTCGCGCCCCATATCGCATCTGCCGACAACTGGAGCGAGGATCTTGATTTCTGGATCGGGGCCGCACTCAGCTTCGAGGGGCTGAAGGCGCTCGGCGTTCCCGAAGCGCAGCTCAAGACATTCCCGCTCCCCTTCCAGCAGGGCATGGCCGCACGCGCGGAGCAGCTTCGCGACTTCGGACCCAACGCGCCGGAAAACTGGGAAGACGTGTTCAAGCCGGGCAACTGCCATCTCGCGCTGACCATCTACGCGGTCGACGATGATGCGCTCGACAAGGCGCTGGCGACGGCGCGCACCGAACTCGACCGGAGCAGCGGCGTCACCTTGCTCGGCGAGCATCGCTTCGGCGCGCCGGACGGCGCGAAAAACCCGTTCGGTTTCCGGGATTCGATCTCCCAGCCCGCCGTCGAAGGTAGCGGCGTCGATCCGCTGCCGGGCGAGGAGCGCCCGATCAAGGCGGGCGAGTTCATTCTTGGATATGAAAGCGAGAACGGCCAACCGCTTGGCATGCCCGAGCCCGCCGGGCTGGGCAAGAACGGCACCTTCGTCGTTATGCGCAAGTACAACAGCCGGGTCGGCTGTTTTAACGCCTTCCTCAAGGCGCATGGCGAGACGCCGGAGGAACGCGAGCTATTAGCCGCCAAGATGTTCGGTCGCTGGCGGTCAGGCGCGCCCTTGACGCTGTCGCCCGATCACGACGATCCCGACCTCGGCGCCGACCCGCAGCGCAACAACGACTTTAGCTTCAAGGATGACCCCAAAGGTCGCGTTGTGCCGCTTGGCTGCCATATGCGCCGGCTCAATCCCCGCGACTCCGAGTTGACGCTGCTCACCGACGTCAACATCCACAGGATCATCCGTCGTTCCTCGACCTTCGGGCCGGTCTATTCCGAGGATGTCACGCCGCAGGACGATAAGAAAGGCGATCGCGGCCTGTTCTTCATCTTCATCAGCGCGCGTGCCTATGACACGATCGAGTTCATGCAGCAGGAATGGATCAATCGCGGGAATTTCGTCGACCTTGGCGAAGAGCGCGATCCAATCGTTGGTCTGCATGAGGAGGACGGCCGGTTCACGATCCCGCAGGCGCCTGCGCGCAAGCGCATCGACGGTGTGCAGACCTTCAATGTCATGAAGGGAGGCGAATATCTGTTCATGCCAAGCCTATCGGCGCTTAAGTGGTTGGCAGAACGACGCTAAAGCTATTCACCTGATTGTCGGTTGAGATTTGAAGTGTGCAGAGTGACCCGGAAAGTGCGGGGCTGTGCGGAAGGTTAAGTGAGTGGGAGTTGAGTTTCGGCAAGGCTGGGGATGGTTGGTCCTTGTGGCGCTTACGATTTCGACGACCGGCGATGAAATCACGTTGCTGACGTTGATGTTCCGCACTGCCGAGAACGCATCCGGCTATGCGGTGCCGACGCTGCTGACCGCGGAGCTGCTACCCGGTCTGATCGCCGCACCCTGGGCGGGCCGCTTGATCGACCGCCGGGAGGCGGCCCGCATTCTGGTCATGGTGTCAGTTCTGCAAGCGGGCGTGATAGCATTTATCGCCTATTATCCCATGTTCACGCTCGCCGGGGCCGCGCTGTTGAGCGTGCTGTTCACGATCAGCAGCGCCGCAACATTCGCGTTGATTCCAGTGCTGGCGAGCGGCTTGGAATGACCTCGCACTCGCCAATTCCCTTATGGAAATGGTTCGCAGCCTTGGAATGCTCGCTGGTCCAGTCGCTGGGGGCGTACTGGTGGGATGGATCGGATCGCGCAATGCGCTTTTAGCCGATGCCGCCAGTTTTGCCCTTTTGGCCCTCGTCGTGATGGCGAGCAGGCTTCGCCGCAAGCCACAACGGGACGATCAGGAGGAAGAGACCCTGTTCGCGGACTACCTGCCGCTGCTCCGCAATCGGCGGTTGATGGTGGTTACGGGTGCGCTCAGCCTCGAAGTGTTTGCGACCGCCATAGCCGACGTTGCTTTCGTGTTTCTCGTGATGGTGACGCTGGGAGCGGGCCGACCGCGTTTGGAATGCTGACGGCACTATGGGCGGTTGGGATGTTGATCGGCGCTGGGCTGGCCGAAAGGGTTATTGGCCATAGGGTCGGACTGGAGGCGTTCGGCACGGCCGCTGTCATGGGCGCGACCATGCTGTGGATCGGCCTTGCGCCGATCGGGCTGGCAATCGTTGCCGTCGCCTTCATCCTAGGCGGCGGCGCAAACAGCATCCACAACGTCGCTGTCCGAACCTTGTTCCAGTCAGAATGCCCGCCCGCCGATCATGGCAAGGTCGCCGCGATCTATGGTGCGGTGACACGCACCGCCGTAATCGGCGGCTATGTTGCTGGCGGCTTCTTTTTTGTGCCGAATGATGCGCCAACCGCCTATCTCGTGGGCGGCCTGCTGGGCGTTGTCGCGGGCTTAGTCGGATGGCGGATATTCAATCGTAGATGGAGCGCAGCACCAATCAAAGCATCGACGCGCCAAGATTGACCTGATTGTCGTGCCCCTCCGCTAACGGCTATACCAATCAGGTGGCGTGATTGAGGCGCGGTGCGGAACGGACACGATAGCGACGCCCTAATGATGTAAGGCAGAAAATATATGACCTTTCAGTTTGATCCATCATTCGATGCAGAATCACTCCACATGCCGGGAGATTCTTTGATCGAATTAGACCAGATAGAGAGTTCATTAAGAATATTGCTGCCGTCTGAGCTTCGTGATTTATTTATTGAATTCGGATCAGCGATAGTTTTCAATAAGGATGTTGAATTTCCTGCGGAAAAATGCGCCTATTCCGATGATTCAGGAAGAATTGGCGTTTCAGTTATATATGGCCCTGTTGGCGGAAGCTTAGGAATAATTCTCATAAACTAACAATTATCCATGCAGATTCCAAAAATATCTGTGGTTTTTGCGGAAATCGGTCTGGGTAATATGCTGTTAATTGACAGAATTGATGGAAAGATATCCGTATGGCTGCACGATGAAGCTCTGCCTTCTAGGGCGATAACCCCCGTATACGACAGCTTTCATGACTTTATCGATGCACTGGTAGCCTTCGATCCTCCTCCCCTGCCCAGTTTAAAGGAATTGGGATTGGACTTGAAAGCGATGGGGATAGAAGAGGAGTAGCTAGGCTCAGGACTCACTGATCAAAGCCAGAAGATGACGGTGGCAGCGAGGGCGATGGCCGAGAAGAAGGCGTTGGGGCATCGGTCGTAGCGCGTCGCGACCCGTCGCCAGTCTTTGAGGCGGCCGAACATGATCTCGATGCGGTTGCGCCGTTTGTAGCGGCGCTTGTCGTGTTTGACGGCCTTGTTCCGGGATTTGCGACCGGGGATGCAGGGGGTGATGCCCTTTTCCTGCAAAGCATCGCGGAACCAGTCGGCATCGTAGCCGCGATCAGCGAGCAACCATTGGGCTTTGGGAAGTTCGTCCAACAGGGCAGCGGCACCGATATAATCGCTGACCTGCCCTGCGGTCATGAAGAAACTGATCGGACGGCCGTTCGCATCGGTAACGGCATGGAGCTTGGTGTTCATACCGCCTTTCGTGCGCCCGATCAGGCGTCCCGCGCCCCCTTTTTTACCGCCAGGCTCGATGCCGTGCGGTGGGCCTTGAGATAGGTTGCGTCGATCATAACCGTCCTGCGTTCGGAAGACTGAGGCACTGCCAGACCTTCCATCATCCGAAGGAAAACGCCCTTGTCACCCCACCGCTTCCAGCGGTTGTAAAGCGTCTTGTGCGGCCCATAGTCCTTTGGTGCATCCCGCCAGCGCAACCCATTCCTGTTGACGAAAATGATCCCGCTCAACACCCGGCGATCGTCGACACGCGGTTTGCCATGGCTCTTGGGAAAGTAGGGCTCAAGCCGAGCCATCTGCTCGTCCGTGAGCCAATACAGGTCGCTCATCTTCAATCTCCTCGCGGAGCCTGAATCAGATCGAGCCGGTTATATCAATGGGTCCTGACCCTAGAGGTTACGGTTCGGCGCTGACGGAAACCACACGATAACCGATAGCCTAACTATCTAAATTAACGTGGCTTTTCCTGCCTTCTGGCGGTCGCCAGCATCTCACGGCGAAGTATGGCGTTCATGCGGGCTTGGTAGCCCTTACCCTGCGATTTGAGCCAGGCGAGCACATCAGCATCAAGGCGTGCCGTCACCTGCTGCTTGATGGGCTTATAGAAGCGCCCACGCTGCCCGTTCCGCCAGAAATCCTCTGTCAGCGCCGGAGAGTCGCTATAGTCGATCCCGCTATCCGGCATCGCCTGCAGGGCATCCAGTTCGGCCTGTTGCGCTTCGGTCAACGGCGGCAGATTGTCCGGATCGAGTTGGAAACGGACGGTATCAGCGTCTTTCTTCTTCATAACGTCGCCTTTCCGTTCGATCGGCCTTTCGAGCCGAAATGATATGAATGATCTCCACATACTCGCCGTCATCGTCTTGCTCGACGACAGTGTGGGCCACGAGGAGGAGCAGATGCCCTTCCACGAGGCCCAAGGTTTGCCATCGTCGCTCGCCACCTTCGATCCGATCCTGATCGCTCAGCGCGAAAGGATCTGTGAACGCACGAGTAGCGATCGCAAAGCTGACGCCGTGCTTCTTCAGATTGCTCTCGGCTTTGGCCGGGTGCCAGGAGAAGCGCATGGATGGCATTACGGAAATATAATTATGTTTTTGTCGTTACGCAAGGCGCGGCGGTTTGAGCCATCCGGCCCGCGCGAGCGTATCTGCGAGGGTCGATCGGGGCACGTTGAACGTGCGGCTGATCGACGACTTGCTAGCGCCACCGGCAAGGGCGGCGGTGATCTGATCGAGCTTTTCCGCATCGATCGTTCGCGGGCGGCCACCGTAGCGCCCGCGCCGTCTGGCGGCCGCAAGGCCCGTCGCCGAATTGATCCCGTGGCGGCTGCACACATCGCTGTCGCCATGCCCGCTTCCTGCTCCGCGCCTCTTCAATTTATCGTAGAAGCTTTTGATGTGTCTTATTAAAATCCTTGGCTTGCCGCTCTCGGTCAGACGATGATTGGACGGATTTCAGTTCACTTTCGTCCATATCTGCGATTTGCACATGATCCGCCCTGTCAGGCACCCCTTTCCCTCCATCCGCCGATCGTCGAGCGTGGTGATTGTTCCAGAGAAGGTTTGGCCGATGTCGGGTACAAAAACACTGCCGCGCCACACGCCCTTCTTTTCAGGAACAAAATCGCGAAACAGGATCAGACCTACCAGATCGTTTGTCCCGCCGCGCCGCGCATCCGCCTTGGCTTTGTCACTTGCCCAGACCACGACCCCGCACATTCTGCTTCCGCACGGCTGGGCTCGCACATGTACGCTGTCCTGCGGATTCTTCCACACTCCGAAAGAAGCGCGCTGTGCCTCGACGGACGCAGATGCTGCAAGTAGCAGCATGGCTGCCAATACGAAACTGAACCTCATCGCCATTCTTCCTCAAGGCCGGATCATCATTTGCGCGACATTTTCCGCGATCGCCATGGTAGGCGCGTTAGTGTTGCCCGACACGATCGACGGCATGATCGATGCATCGACCACGCGCAAACCGTCAATGCCACGTACACGGGCTGCCGGATCGACCACGGATGCCGAGTCACTGCCCATGCGGCATGTTCCTACCGGATGATAGATTGTTTCAGCGCGCGCGCGGATGTCGTCGATCAGAGCCTCGTCGGTCTGGACCGCGGGTCCCGGTCGCACCTCCTCGCGCAAGTGACGGGCGAGCGCCGGCGCATGAAGGAGCTTGCGGGCTAGCTTCGCGCCATTCAGCAAGACGCCCACATCATCGGGATGACTGAGATAATTGCCCTCTATGCGCGGATGAGCCGTGGGATCGGCGATCTTGAGCCCGATCCTGCCGCGGCTCTTCGGTAGAAGGTCGCAGACATGCACGGTCATTCCGTAGCCGAAGGCTGTCTTGCGGCCATGGTCACGCAGGATCGCCGGCAGGAAATGGAATTGAAGATTGGGCCGCTCCCGGCCGGCGTCGGATTTGAGGAAAGCGCCGCCCTCCGAGGCATTTGACGTCAATTCGCCTTCATGATGAAGGAAATAGCTCCATGCGCCGCGTATCGCACGAGGCAGGAAACTGGGCGCCACCCCAAATCCTTCGCGATCGGCCGTGGTTGCCACAGCCGTATAGTCGAGGTGATCGGCGAGATTGGCTCCGACTTCGGGCGCATCCAGAACGATCTCTATGCCATGCTGCCTGAGTTCGCTCGCCGGGCCGACGCCCGACAGCATCAGAATCTGCGGCGAATTGACCGCGCCAGCCGAAAGGATCACCTCTCCACCGGGGCGCAGCAGCAGGTCCCGGCCGCCGACGCGGACCCCGATGGCGCGACGGTCCTTGAACAGTATCCGTTCGACGAGGCCGTTCGTTTCGATGGCGAGATTCTTGCGCGAGCGAGCCGGATCGAGAAACGCTCGCGCCGTGCTGAACCGTTGCCCGTCTTTCTGGGTCACCTGATAGACACCAAAGCCTTCCTGGCTCACGCCATTGAAGTCGGGATTTCGCGGGTAGTGCAGTTCCACCCCAGCTTCGACGAAGTCTTCCGTAAGTGGGTTCACTCGCCCAAGATTGGAGACGCAAAGTGGCCCGGCATTGCCATGATGCTCGTCGTGGATAGCCTGATTGTTTTCGAGCGCGATAAAAAGCTCGCGCATGCGCGGCCAGTCCCAGTCAGCTCCGGCGGCCGCCCCCCAGCCCTCATAGTCCGCCCGATCGCCGCGAATGTAGACCATTGCATTGATCGAGCTGCTGCCACCCAGCGTCTTGCCGCGCGGCCAATAGAGCCGCCGGTTGTTAAGGTGAGGCTCGACTTCGGTCTCACAGTTCCAGTTCACCCATCCCGTGCGGGCAATGACGCCGACGCCAAGCGGCATGTGAATGAAGGGATTGCGATCGCGCGGCCCCGCCTCGATGAGGCAGACAGCTTTATCCGAATCAGCAGAAAGGCGGTTGGCCATGACGCAGCCGGCCGAGCCGCCGCCAATGATGATATAGTCGTACATGGATTTACCCCAGAAAGCGTTTGGCAAGTCGGATCAGACGCGCTGCCCGGCCCGAATAGGGAGGAAAGACGAGAGGCAGAGCGGAGAAGCGGTTCTGGAGAACGGCGCGCTCATGACTGAAAGTCCGGAACCCGTGATGGCCATGTGCCGCCCCGATCCCGGAATTGTTCACACCGCCGAACGGCAGATGATCGTGGACGTATTGGACGATGGTAAGGTTGACGCCTGCACTGCCGGAAGTCGTGGCCGCCAGGATATGATCCACTCTCGCCCGGTCACGATCGAACACATAAAGCGCCAGCGGCTTGGGTCTTGCGTTGATCCGACCGATCACGGTTTCAATGTCATCATAGGTCAGGACCGGCAGGACGGGACCGAATATCTCCTCATGGTCGATCGCCGCCTCGGGAGCGATCGCCTCCAGCACTGTGGGCGCCAGCGCCCTTCCCTGCCTTTCGCCGCCGACAATGATCCGCCCGCCCGTGGCCAGGGCATCCGCAATCAGGCCCCCCAGTCTGTCCGCATGGCGATCATTGACGATCCTTGCGAGATAGGGGCTCGTCATGCCCGAACCATAAGCGGCGGCGATCCGGCGGCGCAGCGCTTCCACGAACCGGTCGCGGATCGAAGCGTGGACGAACACATGATCGGGCGCGATGCAGGTTTGACCGGCATTGGAGAATTTGCCGAAGGCGATCCAACTGGCGGCCGTCTCTATGTCGGCATCCGGTCCCACGATCGTGGGCGACTTGCCACCCAGTTCCAGCGTAACGGAGGTCAGGTGGCGGGAGGCTGCCTGCATTACGACTTTCCCGACCTCGGGGCTGCCGGTGAAGAAGATATGATCGAAGGGCAGCGCGAGCAGGGCCTGAGACATCTCCTTCCCGCCGAGGGCGACGGTAACCAAGTCTGGCGGAAATGTGTCGGCGATCAGCCGCGCGATGACGCCCGAGGTAGCAGGTGTCATCTCCGAAGGCTTCAGGATAGCGCTGTTGCCGGCAGCAAGGCAGGAGACAAGCGGCCCCAGGCAGAGATTGAATGGGTAATTCCAGGGCGCGATGATAAGGCACACGCCGCGTGGCTGCGGCACGATCCGTCCGGCCGTGCCGAAACCGATCAATGTCGGTCCGACATGGACTGGCCGCATCCATCGGCGCAGATTACGACGGCTGTGGCGGATTTCCTGCATGACCGGAAGAATTTCCGTCAGAAACACTTCGGCCTCCGGCTTGCCGAAGTCGGTCGCCATGGCCTGGACGATCTCCCCTTCGAACTTTCGTATGGCAGCCGCGAGGCGCGCCAGCGCAGCGCGTCTTTCAGCAAGGCCAAAGCGCATCCGGCGCTCGTCCGACATTGCCTTTTGCGCGGTGAAGAGCATTTCCACCGGGCGGCCATCACAGGGTTCCTGCGAAATCGAATGGCTCTCTTCAATCATTTCATTCTCGTCGAAAACATGACCTTCGCGCGAGTCTTACGAGCGCAAAAGCAATAGGGAACTACACGAACATGTAGTATCGACCCGACATGGGCCTGGGAACCGAATGGACTCCAACGCTGCTTTCGCGACTGGCGGAAACGGCACTTCGCCGTGTGGAATTGACCGCGCGCGTCAGCCTGCTGCGCGCACCTTGCGGCTACGGCAAATCGGCGACGCTCGCGGCCGGTTGGAAGGAGGCGGCGGACACTGGTCGCCCGGCGCTTTGGGCAAGTCTTGCAAGCGACGACACAAAGAAGGGCACCCTGCGTCGCCTCGCCTTTCAGGCCGGAACCGCCGCGGACATCGAGTCCATTCTCCAATGGATATGGCATCAGGACAGGCCCGGGATTATTTGCCTCGATGATGTTCAAGAAGCGCCGCATCTCGAAACGCTGACAAGAGACATGATGGATGCTCTTCCCGATGATTGGCGAGCGGTCCTTGCAACCTCCGCTCCCTGGGGATTTGGCGTCCTCAACGCTGACTGGCAGGAAGTCGGCCCCGATGCCCTGGCCTGCCGCGCCCAGGATCTGAAGGAATTGATCCGGGTCCCTTCAGCCCTCGACCGGATCATATCGGACACACAGGGTTGGCCCGCATTGTGCCGCATCGCGGGCCGTGTATCCCACCGGATGCAGCCACTGCATTTATGGCCCGAGATCATCTGTTATCTCGATCAGATGGTGTTGGCGCCCTTATCGCCCGCTCTGCGCACATGGCTGAAAAAGGCGGCATTAATCGCTCCCCTCGATGCCGAAAGCCACGATTTTGCCCTGCGCGTCCACGACGGCGCGCAATGGATCGCACGTGCGCAACGCGAATGCCTCCTATTGAGGCCGGACAGTGACGGAATGTTTGCGCTCAATCCGGCGCTGCGACACCATCTTGCCTTGAGCGGACAGTCGCAGCTTCGTTCCTCTCCAAGCCATCTTCTAAAACGTGCGGCTTTTCATCACTGGCGCGCCGGCCGGCCAGCGCAAACGATAGCGCTTTCGCTGCGGGCCGGCGATCCGGCCTGGGCGCGGGGGCTGGGCGGTGAGATCGTCATGGATGTCGCCCTGCGACAAGGCCGTATCGATGAGTTGGCCCATTGGCTCGAGGGCGTGCCCGACACAGCGTTGCTGACCAATCCCATGGCTGGCCTGGGAAAGATATGGGCCCTTTCCTTCCAGCAGCAGCATGCAGGGGCGACGCACCTTTTGAAGTTGCTGTCACGCACGGATGCGCATGAGGAATTGCTGACGCTGCTCGGTGCGACGACAGCGGCGCTGAGGGACGATGTCGTCCGGGCGGAAATGCTCTGCCGGCAATGGCTCGAGCTGCACGCCCGGGAAAATCCGATGATGAAGGCCTCCGCCCTGGCCTGCCTCGCGAGCATCGTGGCGAGCCAGTCGAACGCGGCCGAGTTCGCGGCACTACGTCCCCTACTGGATCAAGCCTTTGCCCTGGCCGATCAGGGCTTTGCCCGCGACTGGGCAAAGATTGCCGAAGTGCTGCTCCTGCTGACGCAGGGGCAGATCATTCCCGCACGAAATAGGATCGACGCGCATCTGACGGATATGGTCTCCCCGGTCGCCGAGCAGACGCTGAAAACATTGCGCCTCGCTGTGCTGGCCGAAAGCGGCGTGCCTCTGGCAGAACTGGAATGGCCGTTGCTTTTCTGCGACCAGATCGTCGACGTCCGCATTCATACGGCACGGGCCATATTACGGGCCGCTCGTCTGGCCGGAGATGCGGACCTCTGCGAAAAAATCCTGACCGAACTGGACGTGAAAGCCGTACGCGACCACATGCCGCGACTGCAACTCATGGCCGATATCCTGACTGCGGAACATGAAATCGCGTCGGGTCGATCGGTCACCATCCCCAATATTCCCAGGAACGACGCCATCACTTCGGCTCACCTCGCCATTGCGGACGTCGAGTGCATGCTTCTGTCTGCGACGCGGGCGCTTGCCGACCGGAAGGATCACCTCGCGCGCCAATTGACGGACCGTATCCTGGCCCGCATCCGCAGGGCAGGATGGCAACATATCATACTCAAAACCCTCATGCTGCGTTCGGTGCTGCATCTACGTAAAGAGGCGCTGCAACTTTCCATACGGTCAGCGGAAGAGGCCTCGGAAATTCGCGACAGCACAGGACTGAAGGAAACAGCGCGGGAGTTCCGGAATATCCTGGAGCATATTCACGCGGGATGGGCCGTAAAGGCGAGGTTTGATCGGTCCGCAGCACAACATCACTTGCCGAGTTCACAACATACCGAAGGATCCGACCTGTCTCGCCGCCAACTCCATATCCTCGGCCTGGCGCGGGATGGTCTTACGAGCGCGGAGATCGCCAACATATTGGGTATCGGCGAAGATGGCGTAAAATGGCATTTTCGCGCGATCTTCAAGTGTCTCGCTGTCAACAGGCGCACCCAGGCCGTCGCCACGGCGATACAGCGCGGTCTCCTTCACTAAACGATCTCCCACGTCACAAATAGAGGCAGGCATGCTGTTGCGCGGCCTCCCGCAAGGCAAGATCAGCAATCCATTCTTAGTCGACTCTCGGTGCCGCCCTCGCCAGCATGAGATCCACGAGAAAGTCCAGAAGCTCTCCGCTTGCGACCTCGTGCGGTTCGAGCAGGCCCTGGAACATGCTTCCCTCGTGGACAGCCAGGATCAGTCGCGCGATGCGCGGGAGGCCCCGGGCAACGATGCGGGAGTCCTCGCGAAGGATGTCGGCGAGCGCGCCCTCGATGATGGCGAGGATCCGTCCTTGCCGTTCGGCATAGTGGCTCGCCATGGCAGGATGGCGTAGGGCATAGAAGCCGAACTCGGCCTGGAGCAGATACCAGTCTCGATCGAACGGATAGCTGGCGATAAAGGCCTTGAGGAAATTGTCGGCCGTCGAGCCGGGCATGGACAGGGCGCAAGCGGTCGCCTCCTCCAGCCTCGACTGCAAGCGCTCGATCACCCGGTCATAGAGGGCGAAGAACAATTCGTCCTTGGATCGGAAGCTGGAATTATAGGCCCCCCGGCTCAGACCGACGCGCTCGCAAATATCTTCCTGGGTGGAGCCATGGAAGCCACGTTCGGCGAAGGCCTCGAGAGCGCCATCCAGGATGCGCTCCCGGGTCTGCGCCCGGGTCGGGCGCGTTCGTGCCGGGCGGCGGCGGCTCACGGGATCACGGGCGGGAGCATTTCGATACAAATATGTATTGAGTCGGTTGGATGTCAACGTTACCGTGCGGGAGCAGGAGACGTTCTTCATGACCTTGCGATGTTCGATGCTGGTTGCCGCGCTGGCGACTGCGGTCTGTCAGGGCGCGCAGGCGCAAACGATCGACAGGCTTGATCTCGATTATCGAAGCGCCCAGGCGAGGCTGCTCGAGCGGTCGGACGCGATCCAGGGCGCCGACGCCGATGTGCGCAGCAAGGAGGCCCAGAAAGGCTCCACGAGCACGTTGCGGCGTCCGACCGTCGAGTTCGAAGGACAGATGATCCGCTATCAGAAAACCCTCTATCTGCCGCTCGGCCCGCTGGCGGACGTGGCCCAGGATTATTCCATCTCTGACCCCCTGCGCTTCGAGATCGAGCGCACCAGCACCCGGCCGATCGTGACGGCGACGCTGCCGCTCTATTCCGGCGGCCAGATTCCCGCCGCCCAGGCGGGCGCCGCGGCGCAACTGGGACAGTCGCGCGCCGAACGCCAGATCGTCATCGACAACGGTCTGTTGCAGATGACCCAGCTCTATTTCGGCCAGCAGTTGCTCGAGCGCGTGCGCGATGTTCGCCGTGATGCGCTTGCGGGATTAGAGCGGCATGTCGCGGACGCCCTCAAGCTCGAACAGGAAGGGTTCATAAGCCGGGCCCAACGCCTCCAGGCGCAGGTAGCGCGCGACGACGCCGCGCGCGAACTGGAAAAGGCGCAGGCCGATCTCGCGAGTGCGCAGGTAGCGCTTGCCGGCGCGCTGCGGGCGCCGTCCGGCGTCGATCCCGTCTCCCCGATCTTCGTGATCCGTCAGCCGCTCCGTTCGCTCGACACCTATGTGGACGCGGCCCTGCGCGCCCATCCCCAACTGGATCGGCTCGGCGCGCTGGAAGACCAGGCTGAAGCGGGGGTGGCCCTTCAGCGCGCCAAGCTCCGGCCTACGATCTATGGCTTCGCCCAGTATAATTTCGATCGGCGCGACACGCTGTTGACCGATCCCGACTGGTCGGTGGGCGTCGGGCTGCGCTACACGCTCTTCTCCGGTGTGGGCCGCTCGCAAGCGGTGCAGGCCGCGCGGGAAACGGTGACGCAAGCCAATGCGGGCCTGCGCGAAGCCCGCACCCAGATCGAAATCGGCGTCACGCGGTCCTGGAACGATGCGGAAGCCGCGCGACGGCGGTTTGAGCTGACCGACACGGCCATCACTGCGGCGCAGGAGAATCTGCGGGTCCAGACCCTCGGCTATCAGGAGCAGCAGACAACCTCGCTCGACGTGATCGATGCGCAGCTCGGTCTTGCCCGCTCCCGGATCCAGCGCGCCCAGGCCGGATATGATTTCGTTGTCGCGCTCGCCCAGCTTCTCCACGTCAGCGGTCAGATCGCCACATTGCCGGACTATATCGACCAGGGTGAAAGGGTCACGCCATGACCGCCACATCGGAAACCCTGGTCACCCCGGACGAGACGGCTCCGCCGGTTCCGACCGGGCGGAAGCGCAAGTTGCTGCCGCTCATTGCTTTCCTCGTCGTGGTCATTCTCGGCCTCGGTCTCTGGCTGGCCTATCGCCCGGTTCCCGATCAGCTCCAGGGCATGGTCGAGGCCCGCGAACTGCGGATCACGAGCAAGGTCTCGGCTCGGATCACGGCCTTTCATGTCGAGGAAGGCCAGCCGGTGAAGACGGGACAGCTGCTCTATACGCTCGACAGTCCCGAGGTCGAAGCCCGCTCCGAACAGGCCGGCGGCGCGCTCGCCGCCGCGCAGGCGAATGCGGACAAGGCCGATGAAGGCGCACGGCCGGAGGATATCCGGGCTGCCGAGGCCCAGTGGCGACGCGCGCAGGCGGCGGCGGACCTCGCCCAGACCACCTATCAGCGCACCGAGCGCCTCTTTGAACAGGGTGTGCTGGCAGGGCAGAAACGCGACGAGAGCCGCGCAAACGCCCTGGCCTCCAATGAAGCGGCCCGAGCGGCGCGCGCGCAATATGATCTGGCGCTGGCCGGGGCGCGGCGACAGGATCGGCAGGCCGCGAGCGGACAGGTGCGCCAGGCGCGCGGCGCCCTGGCCGAAGTCGAGGCGGCCGAGAAGGAAACCTGGGTGTTCGCGCCGTCGGACGGTGAGATCGGACGCAGGCTGGCGCAGTCGGGCGAACTCGTGCCGCAGGGATTTCCCGTCTTCGTCCTGACCGACATCGATCATCCCTGGGTGACGCTCACCCTGAGAGAAGATCAGTTCAGTGCGATCCGCCGGGGACGGGTCCTGACCGGCCGCATACCTGCGCTCGGCGATCGTTGCGCCCAGTTTCGGGTCTTCTACATCGCGCCCGCCGGCGATTTCGCGACATGGCGCGCGACCCGCCAGTCGAGCGGATTTGACGTGAAGAGCTTTGACGTGCGCCTGTCGCCCGTGTCGCGGGTCGATGGGCTGCGCCCCGGCATGACGGTCCTGTTCGACTGGCCGCAATGATCCGGGCCTTCGTCGATAGCGCCCGGCGCGAAACCGCCTTCCTGCGCGGCAGCGTCTGGGATCTGGCGCTGGTCACCTGGCTGCCTCTGCTGCTGCTGGCGATCGTCGCGGTCCAGTTGTCGGCAGGCGTCATGCGGAACCTGCCGATCGTCGTGGTCGACGAGGACGGCGGCGGCGTCGCGCGCGACCTCATCCGCAAGCTGGAGGCGTCACCCGGGCTCAAGGTCGCGGCGCGGCCACCGGACATGGCACAGGCCGAGCATCTGGTCCGCTCCAACGCCGCCTATGCCGTGGTCCTGATCCCGCGTGATCTCGAGCGCACCGTGCTGCGCGGCGAGACCGGCAAGATCCTCCTCTTCTACAATGCGAGCTATTCCACGCCCTCGGGTTCGGTGTTGCGTGAAGTCGGCACCGTGGTCCAGGCCCACGCAAAGGCCTTGGCCGGGGAGCAAAGCGCCGCGATCGCCGGTCCCGCGCGTGTGCGGCCGCAGCCGGTGAGCGTGCAGAGCCGGATCCTCTACAACCCGCAGGCCAGTTACGAGCTGCAACTCGTCGCCCTGATCCACCCCGCACTCCTGCACCTGCTGTTCATGATCGCGGTCGTGAGCGCGCTCGGTCGCGAGCTGCGGGACGGGACCATCGGAGCATGGCTTGCAGGGCCTCGAGGCGAGGCGGTCGCCGCCGTCGCCGGCAAGATCGCGCCCTATATCCTCATCTTCCTGCTCTGGGGGGCGCTTGCGACCGGCTATCTCGCGGTCTACCGGGGCTGGCCCGTGCAAGGGAGCGTGGCGATGCTGATGGGCGGCTATCTCGCCCTCTATCTCGCCTATGCGGGCATGGCCTTGTTCATCGTCGGGGCCACCCTTTCCATGGGGCAGGCGCTGTCGATGACCGCCCTCTATGCGGGCGCTTCCTTCGCCTTCGCCGGGGCGATCTTCCCGATCGAGTCGGCCTCCGCCTTCGCCCGGCTATGGAGCGCGCTGCTGCCTTTTACCCGCTTCGCGCGGCTGGTCGCGGAGCAATGGATGATCGGCGCACCCGTGCTCGCATCTCTTGGATCGATCCTGGCGCTGTTTGCCTTTCTCGTCGTCGGCTCGGGCGCCGGGCTGCCGCGCTATGTCTCGGCGCGGATGAGCCCGGAGGTCTGGGGACGACGATGATCGGCCGCGCCTTCCTCGCTACCTTCCGCGCCGTTCTCTCCGACCGCTCCGCCTTCATGCTGATCGTCGTGTCGACGATTCTCTATTCCTTCTTCTACCCTTCAGCCTATTCCGGGGAGGTCGCGGTCCGCATTCCGGTGGCCGTCGTCGATCTCGACGACAGCGGCGCAAGCCGCAGTCTCGTGCGCCGGATCGCAGCGCTCCAGCAGGCCGATCTTGCCGCGCGCCCGGCCTCTCCAGGAGCCGCCCGGCTCTGGCTCGAGACGACCGGCGCAGGGGCCGTGGTCATCATCCCCGAGGGGTTCGAGCGACATATTCTGAACGGCGCCCAGGGCACGGTCGCGCTCTACGGCAACGGCGCCTATCTGCTGCGCAGCAGCACGGCGCTGTCAGGCATCGGCCTGGCGGTCACCACGATCGCCGGCGAGGCGGCGAGCGATCAGGCCATGGCGCAGGGCGCACCCGCCCGCCCTGCCCTGTCGCTCGTTCAGCGCCCGCTGTTCAACACGCGCGAAGGCTATGGCAGCACGGTGTTCCCCGGGGTCGGCTTCCTCATCATTCACCAGACCCTGCTGATGGGCCTGACGATGCTCGCCGCCACCCTGCGCGAGACACTGGGACGCTTTCGTCTGCCCTCGCGCACCCTTATCGGAATTGCCCTGGCCTTCTTCGTGATCGGCTGGGCCGACGTGGCCTATTATGCGGGTTTTGTGTTCTGGTTTCAGGACTATCCCCGCGCCGCCGGCTCTCCTGGCGCCTTGATCGTGGGCGGCAGTTTGTTCGTGGGCGCGACTGTGGCGGCGGCGCTTGCGCTGGCCAGCCTCTTCCGGACACGGGAACGACCCCTGCAACTGTGGATGGGCACGTCGCTCGCCATCTTCTTCCTCGCGGGTCTCTCCTGGCCGGCGGAGGCGACGCCGGCCTGGCTGGCGCTCCTCGCGCGCCTCCTGCCAACCACCGCGGGCATTCATCTCATGGTCGGGCTCAATCAGATGGGCGCGAGCCTTGCCGAGCAGACGCGGGAGGTGCTCAACCTCGCCATCCTCATTCTGGTCTACGGAGGCCTGGCCTGGTGGCGCTTCACGAAGATTTCCGCGCCGGACCTTCAGCCTCTCAAGCCCGACTGACGCCTCAATGGAACGAGATCGTCAGGGGCACCCCAAGTGCAACCCTCTCGCCCCGGCCGACGCGACCTTGGCGCAACCCAGGGGGAGGTGTTCGAAGCGGACCTCTGCAGGGCTTCATCAGATAGAGATCACCGAGATGGGGATAAACCGGAGGCTGCCTCGACTATTGCTCTGCTTTCGCCGCCGCGAGGATCGCGGCCTCTACCGGCGCCCAGGTGGGGTCCGCAGGCGAAAGCATGTTGAAGTGGCCCGCATTCTCCAGGGTGATCACCGTCGCCTTATCGCCGGCCGACTGTGCGGCTGCTGCATAGGCTTGCGCGGCTGAAGGCTCCAGCACGACGGAAGCGACCATGAATTGAGGCACGGCCAGAGGCAGCCATTCGATCGGATTTGCCTGACGGTAGCGGCCCGCCTGTGCGTCAGGAGCGCCCCCGAACAGGTTGACGAAGATCGGGCGGCCGCAAATATCCTTGTCGAACCCGTACAGGGTTCGCAGGTCGCCTGGGCCGTCGATGGCGACCGCGGCGGAAACCTTCAGTGGATCAGCGCCGCGGACCTCGCTGTCGGCAGGCAATCTGGGACGGGCCGCCAGCCACAGGGCAGCGTGGGCGCCGGCCGAATGTCCCACCGTCACCACATGCTTCAGGTCCAGAGGCTGGGTTCGTGCCAGCACCCTCAAGTGATCGAGCGCCGCTCCCCAATCCTGGAAGGTCCCAGGCCACCCGCCGCGGGTGTCACCAACCTGTCGATACTCTATATTCCATGTCGCCACGCCCTTGTCCGTCAAGGCGCTCGCCAACGGCGCCGTGCCTGCCAGTGTCTCATAGCCTTTGGACCAGCAGCCACCGTGAATGACCATGACGACGGGAAACGGGCCAGGACCTGCAGGCAAGCGCAGTTCACCGATCTGCAGAGGATCAGGACCATAGGCCTCGACGAGCGTCGGAGCGGTGACGGGAAGGGCGTGGAGTTGGGGCGGTCCGATCAGCGCATGTTGGTTATCCGACGGCGTCTGCGCCCAAGCGGTGCTCGTGACAATCAAGACTGTAGCCAGGCCTAATGAACGGTATCGCATGATCTACCTCTTTCATGCATCTTCCCGCTCCGACGTTACCAGCCAGTTCGTCAAATGTGAGAAGACAGCGATTCGTCATTAGATAACATGGTTCGCTATATTCTTTTCGGAAACACCATTCCGTCATCGAGTGGGCAAAGCGATAGATGAAATCCCGTTTCTGGCGCAAAGCATATTGCGGCTATGCGCGATCACGGTAGCCTTGATCATGGAAGTGATACGTCAGGCGACCAAAGAGCTATCTAGATTTCATTGTCGTCGTGAATTGCGGTTTCAGAGGATCGTGGGTTTTATCTCACTTGGCTATCCATGCTTCGACCAGCTTGACCGCATCCTCTACTGTTTTGACCTCACCGGCGGCTTCATCCGGGATAGTGAGTCCGAATTCGTCTTCAAGCGCCATCACAACTTCCAGCACATCGAGACTATCCACGCCGATGTCATCGTAGAAAGACGAAGCAAGGGCAATCTGATCCGGATAGACGCCGAGCTGACGGCTAATGATCCTGAAAACTCGGGGAGCGATTTCTTCCATCACAAAGCCCTCGCGCGGACACTATCGGCTAGGAAACAGGGCAGATTCTCGTAAACTCAATCATCGCAGAGCAACGATATTGTCCTGCGGCCAGTAAATTCATCATGCCTTGCTGAGCATTTTCTCGGCGCTCGTTTTCACAAAATCCGAAATCTGTCCTGACATCATTTTGAGGAACAGCGGTACGCTGACGTCGCCGCGAATCTCGCTATCCTCAATGTCGAGTTGCACCGGGATATTCTGCCCCATCGCCCCGATGACCAAGTGTAGTGCGTAGTCCGATACCCACTCGGAACTGAGCGAACCGCCTCCCGGGATATGCGCTGCCAGCTTGGGCAGGCCGGCCTCGATCCTGCTCTTCGCTTCGATTTTACCAAGGCTGTGCGGGATAACGACTTCCATATCTTCTTTCCTGTTCAGGCCGCCCGATCGACGAGCAGCAAGGTCGATGTCGCGGAGGCATAGAGTTTGCCGGCCATGTCGATCAGACGCGCCTCGGTATGCGCCACCCTCTTGCCCATCGACACCACCTGGCCGATTGCACGGACCATCCCGACCCTGTCGGTCAAGGGCGCATGATAGGCGACCTTGAGTTCGAGCGTGACGCAGTTGATGGGCACTTGGGCCGCGGAGTTCGCCGCGATGCCGCAGGCCGAATCCAGCAGCGTCGCGGCATAGCCACCATGGGCGATGCCCATGAAATTGTAGGTCTGCGAGGTGGGCGTCGCGACAAAGACGACCTTCCCCTCCTCCGCCTCAAGCAGATCGATGTCGAACAGGTCCATCATGGGCGGCCGGGTGCCGGCCGCCATGAACTGTTCGATCTCTTCCAGACCGGTCATCGCTTACCTCAAAGCTTTTCGGTCAGCTCAGGAACGATCTTGAAGAGGTCGCCGACCAGGCCGATATCGGCGACCTGGAAGATGGGCGCGTCCTCATCCTTGTTGATCGCGATGATGGTCTTGCTATCCTTCATGCCAGCAAGGTGCTGAATCGCACCCGATATGCCGACGGCGACATAGACTTCCGGCGCCACGATCTTGCCGGTCTGGCCGACCTGAAAATCGTTGGGCGCATAGCCAGCATCGACCGCCGCGCGGCTTGCGCCCACACCCGCGCCCAGCTTGTCGGCCAGCGGATCGATCACGCCATGAAACTGCCCGGCCGAGCCCAGCGCTCGCCCGCCCGAGACGATGATTTTGGCCGAGGTGAGTTCCGGGCGCTCGGACTGGGCGATCTCGGCACCCACGAAGCTGGAAAGTCCCGCATCCGTGCCCGTCGCAGCCTCGATACTGGCCGAGCCACCCTCGCGGGCCGCCTTCTCGAAGGCTGTGCCACGCACCGTGATAACCTTCTTTGCATCAGACGACTGGACCGTCGCGATCGCATTTCCCGCGTAGATGGGACGCGTAAACGTGTCAGCGCTTTCCACCGACAGGATGTCGCTGACCTGCATCACATCAAGCAAGGCCGCCACGCGCGGCGCGATGTTCTTGCCATTCGAAGTGGAAGGCGCCACGAACGCGTCATAGCCGCGCATCAGGTCCGCGACGGCCGGCGCGACATTCTCGGGCAAAGCGTGTTTGAACGCCGCATCGTCGAACGTTACGACTTTGGCGACACCCGCGACCTTCGCAGCAGCCTCGGCCACGCCGCCGATGCCCGCACCGGCAACCAGCAGATGGACCTCACCAAGTTTGGCAGCGGCGGTGACGGCCGATAGCGTCGCATCCTTGACCGACGCATTGTCATGTTCAACCCAGACGAGCGTATTCATAACTTATTCTCCGAGAAATCCGCCCCCGCTTCATCTCTGTGCGCACAGGATGAAGCGGGGTGCGCCGTCACTTGCATGGGAGAGGTTCGGCAAGTTCGGCGCGTTTGAAAGTTTATCAAATCGCCATTTCCTTGAGCCTGGCGACCAATTCATCGACGTCGGCCACCTTGATGCCCGCCGAGCGCTTGGGGGGTTCGGTCACCTTGAGCGTCTTGAGGCGCGAGGCGATCTCAACACCGAGATCGGCCGGCGTCTTCGTCGCCAGCGGCTTGGATTTGGCCTTCATGATATTGGGCAGGCTCGCATAGCGCGGTTCGTTGAGACGCAGATCGGTCGTCACGATCGCCGGCAGTTTGAGGCTTACGGTCTCCAGACCGCCATCCACCTCACGGGTCACCGCGACAGTCTCGCCCGATACTTCGACCTTGCTGGCGAATGTGCCCTGCCCCCAACCGAGAAGGGCTGCCAGCATCTGGCCGGTCTGATTGGCATCATCGTCGATGGCCTGCTTGCCGAGGATCACCAGGCCCGGAGCCTCCTCGGTGGCGATGGCCTTCAGGATCTTGGCGACGGCGAGCGGCTCGACCTCATCGTCAGTCTGGACGAGGATCGCGCGGTCGGCCCCCATGGCGAGCGCGGTGCGCAGCGTTTCCTGCGCCTTGGCGACGCCGATCGACACCACCACGATTTCGGTCGCGACTCCCTTTTCCTTGAGGCGGATAGCCTCTTCGACGGCGATCTCGTCGAACGGGTTCATCGACATCTTCACGTTCGCCAAATCGACGCCCGTCCCATCCGCCTTCACGCGCGGTTTCACATTATAATCGATAACCCGCTTGACGGGCACAAGCACCTTCATGGATCAATCCTACTCTGATTGTAATGCCGCCTGATATTCGGCAATGAGTCTCTCACAGATGGATCGGGCCGGTTGGACGGCAGTGGTAGCGCCGACACCGTGGCCTGCCGACCAGATCGTCTTCCAGGCCTTGGCCTCCTCCGAAACCGAAAGCGCGCCATGTGGCTCAGGGAGAGTCGCGGCTTCCAGCGAGGGCCGGAGAAAATTGGCCCCGACGCCGGTGACCCGGTCCGTATAGACGATATCCGCTGGTCCGGCCCCGATCACCATGTCTTTCTGTGCCGGCGAGGCGAGACTCTCTTCCGACGCGATGAAGTGGGATCCGATATAGGCAAGATCGGCCCCCATCATCTGCGCGGCCGCGATCTGGTGGCCGCGCGTGATGGCGCCGGAAAGCGCCAGCGGCCCCTGGAAGAAGCGCCGTATCTCGTCAACCAGTGCGAACGGGCTCATCGTGCCGGCATGTCCCCCCGCGCCGGCAGCGACCGCGATCAGACCGTCGACGCCAGCTTCGAGCGCCTTTTCCGCATGACGCACGTTCGTCACGTCGTGAAAGACCAGCCCGCCATAGCCCTGAACCACCTGGACAAGATCCGCGACGGCGCCGAGCGAGGTGATGACCAATGGCACATGGTGCCGAACGATCAGTTCCAGATCGGCGTCGAGCCTCGGATTGCTCTTATGGACGATGAGGTTGACGCCGAAGGGCGCCGCTCCCGGCATGGGAGCCAGCCGCTCCTCGATTTCATCCAGCCATTCACCGAAACCTTGACTGGTGCGCTGGTTGAGCGCCGGGAAAGTACCAAGCAGTCCCGCCTCGCAGCAACTGACGACAAGGTCCGGTCCCGACACAAGGAACATCGGCGCAACGATGGCTGGAATGGCCAGCCGCTTTTCGAGGCTTGCCGGAAGCGTCAAAACACGTCGTCTTCCAGCGCCATCAGCGACTTCTTGCCCGCCTTGATCGCCAGGAAGCTGGCGGTCGCCTGAGGCAGGATACGCTCGAAGAAGAACGTCGCCGTCTTGATCTTGGCATCGTAGAAGCGCTTGTCCTCGCTGCCGAAGAAGAGCTGCAAGCCTGCGATCTTGGTCGCCTTGGCAAAGCAATAGCCCATGGCCACCAGGCCCATCAGACGCAGATAGTCCGCCGACGCCGCGCCCGCCTCTTCGGGATCCTTGAGCGCCCGCTGCGCGACCGTGGCCGTCGAAAGCTGCAGCGCCCCGAACGCCTTGGCGAGCGCCTCGATCATCGGCTTCATCGGTCCGTCGACGTTGTTTTCCTCGATGAAAGCCGACACCGGATGGAAGAAGCTGCGCAGATAGCGGCCCATATGGGCGCCGAGCTTGCGGCCGACGAGATCGAGCGCCTGAACGCCGTTCGTCCCCTCATAGATCATGGTGATCCGGGCATCGCGGGCATATTGCTCGACGCCGCTTTCGCGGATGTAGCCGTGGCCACCATAGCATTGGACCGCAAGGTTCGCGCTGTCGAACGCAAGGTCGGTGAAGAGCGCTTTGACGACGGGGGTCATGAGCGCAATGAAGTCACTCGCACGCTGGCGCACTTCGGGTTCGGGAGAATGTTTTTCCGCGTCCAGGGCGCGCGAGACCCAGGCCGAGAGCGCCCGGCATCCCTCATTATAAGCCCGCATCGTCATCAACATGCGGCGAACATCGGGGTGAACGATGATCGGATCGGCTGCCTGATCGGGATATTTGGGTCCCGAGAGCGCCCGACCCTGAATACGATCTTTCGCATACCAGGCCGCCGCCTGATACGCCGCCTCGCCCACACCCAGGCCCTGGATGCCGACGGAGACACGCTCCGTGTTCATCATCGTGAACATGGCGGCCATGCCCTTGCCAGGCTCACCGACGATCCAGCCGATCGAATCATCAAAGTTCATCTGGCACGTCGCCGACGCCTTGAGACCCATCTTGTGCTCGATCGCGGCGCAGGCGACGCCGTTCGATTGACCGGGAGTACCGTCCTCCCTGGGCAGATATTTGGGGACGAGAAACAAGCTGATGCCCTTCACGCCCTTGGGGGCGTCGGGCAGGCGGGCGAGCACGAGATGGATGATATTCTCGGTCAGGTCATGCTCACCGGCGGAGATGAAGATCTTCGAGCCGGTGACCTTGTAGCTGCCATCGCCCTGCGGGACCGCGCGGCTGCGCAGGAGCCCGAGATCGGTACCGCAATGAGGCTCGGTCAGGCACATCGTGCCGGACCACTGGCCGTTCACCATCTTGGGCAGGTAGGCCTGCTTGAGCGCGTCACTGCCATGGCCCTCGATCGCAGTGGTGGCACCATGGGTGAGGCCCGGGTAGAGGCCGAAGGAGAGGTTGGACGAGCAGATCATCTCCTCGACCAGCTTGTTGACCGCTTCCGGCAGCCCCTGCCCACCCCATTCCGGATCGGATGCGAGCGCGGTCCAGCCACCTTCGGCGAACTGCTTATAGGCTTCGGGGAACCCCGCCGGCGTCCGCACGACGCCGTTTTCCAGATGACACCCCTCCTCGTCGCCCGACCGGTTGATCGGCAACAGGACGTCGCGACAGAAGCGCGCCGCCTCCTCGAGGATCGCATCGGTGAGATCCGGTGTGAACTCCGACAGCGCGGGAATATCCCCGAAGCCGTCATCGGCATGGAGTTCGTTGAGCACGAAGCGCATGTCGCGCAACGGGGCGTCATAGACTTGCATATTTATATCTCCTGACCGGTCGGCCATCCGGCCGCCGGCCGCCAATCAGTTACGCAGCGGCTTGCCGGTGACGAGCATCTGCTCGACGCGCGCCTGGGTCCGCGGGTCGCGCACCAGTTGCATGAAGGCCTCGCGCTCGAGCGCCAGCAGATCCTCTTCGGTCACGATGTCGATGAGATCCTTCTCGCCGCCCGTCAGGACGTCGGCGAGCGCGCCGGATACGACACCATCGTAAGATGTGGCGAGGCCACGGGCCTGGAAGCCTTCGACAGCCATCGAAAGAGCGGACTTGCCTCCCGCGCCAGGCAAGCGGAATTCCGGAGCCACAGGCGGTTTGTAACCGTCGGCCAGTTCCAGTGCCTTCGCCTTGGCGTCCGCCAGCAGACGGTCCCGGTTCATCGTAATGCCGTCCGAGGGACGCAGGAAGCCATGCTCCTTCGCCTCGGCGGCCGACTTTGCCACAGTGGCTGTCGATACCGTCTCGAAGACCTTGGCTACGGCCGGCATCGGCCCCTTGGGCATGCCGGGACTGGAGCGCCAGCGATCGATCATTTCACCGCATCCGCCCCAGCCAGGGATCAGACCCACGCCGCACTCGACCAGACCCACATAGCTTTCGGCATGGGCCTGCACGGCATCACTGTTGAGCAGGATCTCGCAACCGCCGCCCAATGCCATCCCGGCCGGAGCGCTCACGACCGGGAACAGCGCATATTTGAGCGCCTTGTAGGCCTGCTGCCCGCCCGCGACGAGCTTTTCGATCTCGCCCCATGCCGCGATGTTCAGTGCGAACAGAGCAAGACCGAGATTGGCGCCGGCGGAGAAATTGCTGCCCTCATTATAGACGACGAGCGCCTTGAACTTGTCCTGCACGACCGGGATCGCCTGACCGATCAGCTTCATCACATCGCCGTCGAGCGCGTTCATCTTGCCGGTGAACTCAAGGCAGGCAACGCCGTCGCCGACATCCCAGAGTGCCGCCGAACCATTTTTGAGGATCGGCTGGCTATGGAGCTTGATGTCTTCCAGCAGCAGCACGCCCTCGGGCCGCACGACATCATGATAGTCGCCGGCGGCATCGAGATATTGCCGACGGCCGTCCTGCACCCGGTAGAAAGGCCGATCTCCGGCTACCTTGAGGATCGCGGGAACATCCCGCCCCTCGGCGGCCAGCCGTTCGGCGAGCTTGCCCGGCCCGAGGCGATCGATCAGTTCGAACGGCCCGAACTTCCAGTTGTAGCCGAGCTTCATCGCGTCATCGATGCCGACGATGTTGTCCGCAGCTTCACCGACCAGACTCGCGGCATAGGAAAGAACCTTGCCGAGAATTTCCCAGGCATAGGCGCCGACCTTGCCGGGCGCAGCAACCAATGCTGCCAGGTCCTTCTCGGCCCGGCCCGGCAAGGAAGCCGGCTTCACCGATACGCGATATTCGCCGGTCGCGAGATCGAGCGCTTTCTTGGTCTTCGTCGCCTTGTCGAACGCGTAGAAACCGCCCTTGCCCTTCCGCCCGGTAAAGCCTTCCGCGATCATCCTGTCGACGAGCGGCATCGGCCTCACCGTGTCGAAATAGGCGTCACCTGCCGGCAGCGTCGAGGACAGGCTCTTCGTGAGCAGCGGCATGAGGTCGACGCCAACGAGATCGACAAGGCCGAAAATGCCGGTCTTGGGCACGCCCATCGGCTTTCCGCCGATCTGGTCGGCTTCCTCCACCGTCAGCCCCTGGTCCATCGCGGCATTGATCGCGACGGCCAGCCAGTAGGTACCGATGCGATTGGCGATGAAGCCCGGCGTGTCCCGCGCCGGCACGATGCGCTTGCCGAGCTTTCGATCGACGAAATCCGAGACGCGCCTCGCCACAGCCGTATCAGTGTCGGGGCCGGTCACGATTTCGATGAGCCGCATGTAGCGCGGCGGATTGAAGAAATGGGTGATCAGGAAGTCCTGTTTGAACTGATCGTTCCGCCCCTCGACCAGATGGCCAAGCGGAATCGTCGAGGTATTGGACGATACCGCCGTGCCCGGACGCTTGAGCTGCTCGAGCTTGGCGTAGAGCGCCTGCTTGATGTCGAGCCGTTCGACGATCGCCTCGACGATCCAGTCGCATTCGGCCACCCGCTCGAGATGGTCGTCGATATTGCCCGTTTCAACGAGCTTCGCCGCAGCCTTCGACATGAAGGGCGCCGGATCGGTCTTCAGCATCTTCGCGACCGCACCCTTCGCCACGGCGTCACGATCGCCGCCCTCCTTGGGCACGATATCGAGCAGCAGCACCGGCACGCCGGCATTGGCGACCTGCGCTGCGATGCCGGCGCCCATGACGCCTGCGCCGATCACGCAGACCTTTTTGATGGTTTCCGGCGGGGCGCCGACTGGCTTGATGGCCTGCTCGCTCATTCCGCCGCCTCCAGCACGGTGGCGATGCCCTGACCGCCGCCGATGCACTGGGTGGCAAGCGCATAGCTGCCGCCTTCGCGCTTCAGCAGAGCCGCGGCCTTGCCCACGATCCGCGCACCGGTCGCCCCCAGAGGGTGGCCTATCGCGATGGCGCCGCCGTCCAGATTGACCTTCGACTGGTCAAGCCCCAGGTCGCTGATGCAGGCCAGTGACTGGCTCGCAAAGGCTTCGTTGAGCTCGACAACGTCAAGCTGGTCCACACTGAGCCCCGCCCGCTGCAGCGCCTTGCGCGAGGCCTCGACCGGTCCGATGCCCATGATCTCCGGCTGGCAGCCAGAGACAGCAACCGACTTGATGCGGGCAAGGATCGGCAGTCCATGCGCGCGCGCATAATCCTCGCTCGTGACCAGGATTGCGCTTGCGCCATCGGTCAGCGGCGAGGACGTTCCCGCCGTTACCGTGCCGTCCTGGCTGAAGGCCGGCTTCAGCCCGGCGAGGGTTTCCGTCGTCGTGCCGGCACGCGGCGTGCCATCCTTGTCGACCACGCCCGCCTTGGTGGTGATCGGCACGATCTCGGCCTCGAGCTTGCCGGCCGCGATAGCCGCGGCCGCCTTGTCCTGACTGGCGACCGCAAAGGCTTCCTGCTGGGCACGGGTGATCTGATATTTGGTCGCGACATTCTCCGCCGTGTCGCCCATGCCCATATAGGCGGCGCTCTTCTTCGCGAGCTCGGGGTTCGGCAGCGGATTGAACCCCATCATCGGCACGCGGCTCATCGACTCCACGCCCGCGCAGATGAAGGCCTCGCCGGCGCCAAGCTGAATCTGGCCCGCAGCGATGTGGACCGAGCTCATCGACGATCCGCAGAAGCGATTAACGGTCATGCCGCCGACAGAGAGCGGCAGGTCGGCGAGAAGACCGATAAGGCGCGCGATGTTGAAGCCCTGCTCGCCTTCAGGAAAAGCGCAGCCCAGCACGATATCCTCGATATCTTCGGCCTTCACGCCGGTCTGCTGAATCAGTCCGCGAATGACCTGAGCGGCCAGATCGTCAGGGCGGACGCGCGCCAGCGCGCCCTTGCCTGCCAGGTGAAAGGGGGACCGGGCATAGCCCGCAACAACCACATTACGCATCGATGATAGCCTCTCCAGGGAATCGGACATCTGATTACCTAATGGTGCGTGAAATGACGTTTACGTCAACTAAAATCTTTGACACTCTTCTCACGCCGTCGAGGGAATCGTCATGCACCGGTTCCCGGGAGGCTTGATATCGGAGGTCTTGGCCGAGGAACGTACGGATGCTCGCCAGTGAAAAACCGCGCACTCTCATCCCGGCGATGATGCTCGCGCCCGTCTTATCGACGGCTGCGCCTCTCCCCAAGCGCCACTGCACCTGTTTTCGAAGGCGCACACATGCGATTTTCTGAGCATCCCCTCCGGCGTCAGATCGTCGGCGAAATGCATCTGCGCCGTTTTCCTGCACTCGAATTGCCCGCCATGGCATTTCAGACGGTTCGCCTGGTCGATGAGAATGACCGGGAGAAGGAATGGCTGATCCTGGAGCAGCGATGTGCCTCTGGACTCGATCGCAACCTGCGCCACCTGGAAACGGAGTGGTCCGCCAACGGGCGGCTGGCCTGGGAAAGGCACAGTGAAGCGGTCACCACGACGCTAACGTCAACCTCGGTCAGCGCGGACGCGCAGTTCTGGTCTGCTCCCGACGTCGGCCCCTTCAGTGATACCTTGCAGTGGATGGAAACGCTGCCGGGCCTGGTCATCCGCGCAACCCACATCGTCGTTGTGGCGAACGATAGCTACGCCGAGCCGGTTGTCGATCGGGCCGACTTCCATCCGGGCCATCTCGTCTCCTGCATCATCGGGGATAGCGTCCGGATCTGGAGCGACTTTCGCATTCACGCCGGCGGCTACGGGCGCCTGGTCGTTGCCGCGAACGGGGCGGCTGACGGCGAAGTGTCGCGTTCCATCCAGCGCATTCAGGAACTGGGCAATTATCGCAATCTTTCCTTGCTTGAAGGCACGCACAGATCAATAGCTTGACGGCGTCACACACGAACACGCCCGAACCCTGACGACGGGGCCAGCAGCGCCTGACCCCTCCAATTCGCACACAACCTAATAGGCATTTTGATGACGCATTGAGCTATTGACTTACCTATACGTCATCGAGATGGTTATGGGACGCTGATTTGCCGCATATTGGCTCCAGACGTGAAACAGACGGTCGCCTGAAGGCGCGCGGAGAGGAACAATGTCGATCATTCTGACACTACTGGCTTCGAGCACTGCATTGCCCGCCGACACCGTTGTCGGTCGCTGGCAAACCGAGAGCCGTCATGGCGTCGTGGAAATCACCCGCTGCGGGCAATCGATCTGCGGTGCCTTGATCAGTTCCGACGGGATCAAAGCCAACCCCGAACTACGTGACGAAAAGAACAAGACCGCTGCGTTGCGCGGTCGTCCGCTTCGTGGATTGCAGATTCTGCAGGGTTTTACGTGGAAGTCGGGCAGTTGGTCGGGTGGTTCCATCTACAACGCTGAGGATGGCGGTACATACAGCGCGACGGTCACGTTAGCCGATCGGGATCATTTGCGCCTCAAGGGCTGCATCGTCTGGCCCCTGTGCAAGACGCAGACATGGACGCGCCTCCGATAAGCACGAGGAATTTGACAATCACGAAAGGGGAGATGGGCGTGGCAGGCAAAAATTGGAAAGTTGGGATCGCAACATCGGCCGTGGCGGCTGGATTGCTCGCGCCGCAAGCCGCGAGCGCGCAGGCCTTTTACCTTCAGGAACAATCGTCCAGAGGTGCCGGACGAGCCTTTTCGGGCGAGGTCGCCGACCAGGGCGTACAGTCCCTCTGGTGGAATCCGGCTGCGATCGCAGGCATGGAAGGAGTCGATGCCCACCAGGCCGTAAGCGTAATCCTTCCCAAAGGGTCGGTTGACAATGTCAACACGCTCATTGTCCGTCCCGGGCAGTCGGCTGCGGCTGTAGGCGGGAGCCAACGCTCTCGTGATCCGATCAATAATGGCGTACTACCCTCCGGCGCGATAGCCGTCGGCCTGACATCACGGCTCGCTTTGGGGCTGACCGTCGCCTCCCCTTATAGCTTCACAACCAATTATGATGCCGACAGCTGGGCACGGTATAGCGCCGACAAGACCAAGCTGCGAACATACGACATCCAGCCATCGATCGCCTACCTCGTTACGCCAAATCTCAGCATCGGCGCCGCGCTTAATATCGAATATGCCGACGCATCATTGTCCAACTATCTGCCGAACCTATCGCCTCTTCTCGCCGACGGCCACCAGGAGCTGAAAGGCAATGGTTGGGATCTTGGCTGGTCGGCCGGGCTGCAATATCGCACCGGCCCCATGCAACTGGGCGCCAGCTACAAGTCGAGCGTGAAGCATAATCTCGACGGTTCGGTGACGACGACTGGTCTTCTTGGTCCGCTCGCCGGGCAAAACAGCGTAGTGAATGCAAACGCCACGTTCGAGACCCCCTGGCAGGCGATCTTCGGAGCGCGCGTGGCGGTGTCGCCCAAGGTCACCCTCAACGGTCAGGTGACCCGCATGGGTTGGTCGAAATTCGACGCTATCCGGCTCGGCGCGCCGCTCAACGTTTCAATCCCGGAAAATTACCGGGACACTTGGAGCTTCGCAGGCGGCATCGATTACGCGGTCACACCAGCCTGGACCGTTCGTGCCGGCGTTCAACACGCCCAGACCCCGACGCGCAACGGCAATCGGGACGCTCGAGTGCCTGACAGCAACCGTTGGAATTTCGCTGCCGGCACAAGCTATGCCGTGTCTTCCCGGTTCACGCTCGATGCGGGCGCAGCGTATATTACGTTCAAGGATACGACTATTGATCGCACGACAGCGGCCTATGCCGGCACGGCCGTGCAGACGCCGATCCTGATGGACGGCAAGCTCGAGGACGCGCACGCCGTCGTGCTGTCGCTCGGCGGACGTTTCCACTTCTGATGCTGGAGATCGCCATGCCCCAGCCCGCCATCAGCGCCTTCCCGTCGATACCGGAACCGGCAATTCCGCCACGGCTCCTGACCGACCTCCTCGACAATGCGTTGAACCTTTATCCCGAACGCGTCGCCATCGACTTTCTCGGGCGAACCTGGACTTATGCGCAGGTGGGGCAACTCGTTCGCCGTGCAGCACGTGGATTGCAGGATCAGGGGCTGCGTAAGGGCGATCGGTTCGGCCTGTGCCTGCCGAACTGCCCCTATTTCGCGATATTGTACTTCGCGGCGCTGCGCGTGGGTGCGATCGTGGTCAACTTCAACCCGCTCTACACGGAGCGCGAACTGGAGCATCAGATCCGGGACTCGGGAACGCGCATGATGGCGGTACCGGACGTCCGGATAATCCACGAGAAAGTGCAAGCCGTCGCGCCACGTGCCGGGCTGGACAAGATCGTGTTGTGCGGCATGAGGGATATGCTGCCCTGGCTGCAAGGCCTGGGCTTTGCGCTATTCAAGCGAAAAGACCACGCGCGGATACTCGACGAAGGCCTTCATGTCCGGCTCAAGGCGCTTCTCGCCCATGATGCCGAACCTGACGCGGTAGAACGTCACCCTGATGATGTCGCGGTCCTTCAATATACCGGAGGCACAACCGGCGTGCCCAAGGGCGCAATGCTGACCCACGCCAACCTCACGGCGAACAGCGCCCAGATGGTGGTGCATGTGGGAGGACTTCGCCCGCAGCAGGAGAGAACTCTCGGCGTCCTGCCCATGTTTCACGTCTTCGCACTCACGACGGTGCTCAACTTCTCAGTCGAAATCGGCGCCGAAATCGTCCTGCTGCCACGGTTTGAGATGAAGCAGGTTCTCAACACGATGAAGCGCAAGCCGCCGACACAGTTCTTCGGCGTGCCTACGATCTATGTTGCCCTGAACGCGCTTCCGGACGACGAGATACCCGATCTCTCGGCCGTGCGCGCCTGTATATCCGGCGGCGCACCGCTCCCGCTCGAGGTACGCGAGGAGTTCGAGGCACGCACGCGTGCCAGGGTCGTGGAAGGATATGGGCTCTCCGAAACCGCCCCGATCATCGCCTGCAACCCGTTGTTTGGGACGGTGAAGGACAATAGCTGCGGCCCAAGTTTCCCCGGCACCATCATCGAGATCCGAGATCCGGAGGATCCCTCGCGGGTTCTTCCCCAGGGAGAACGCGGAGAAGTGTGCGCCCGCGGCCCTCAGGTGATGAAGGGCTATTGGCAGCGCCCTGCAGAAACCAGTGCTGTCTTCGTCGATGGCGCGCTACGAACCGGCGATATCGGCTATTTTGATGAGGATGGCTATCTCTTCCTCGTCGACCGCATCAAGGACATCATCTTCTGTGGCGGATATAATGTATATCCCCGGATCATCGAGGATGCGGCCTACCAGCACCCGGCGGTAAAGGAGGCGATCGCAATCGCGATTCCTGACGCCTACAGAGGTCAATCTCCCAAGTTGTTCATCGCGCTGCACGAGGGATCGAACCTGACCGTCGATGAACTCAAGGTCTTTTTGCAGGATCGCCTCAGCAAGATCGAGATGCCCAAGGCCTTCGCATTCCGGGACAGCCTGCCCAAGACGTTGATCGGCAAACTTTCGAAGAAGGATTTGATCGAGGAGGAGAACAAAAAGCTCGCCTGAGCCTCTATCCCCTGTCAAGCTACGAGGCTTATGCGCTTGAGTGGTAGGGTAGCCGTGATTGGAGGACAGGGAGTGGATGGCATGGGGAACTCGCTCCACCTCGCCGAGGACGATGAAACGCTTAAGGACGCGGATCGCGACAACCCCACGCACAAGGAGAGAACCCGCGCAAAGGATGCGGATTTACAAGTGTACGGCATCCAGGATGTCGCTCAGGAACTCGGACTGACACTTCGCACGCTACGCTTCTACGAAAAGGAGGGGCTTATCGCCCCTCAACGGGTAGGCAGTACCCGGGCATATTCCAGGCGTGAGATCGGACGCATACAGCTGATTTTGCGCGGCAAACGCCTTGGCTTCTCCATCAAGGAAATCAAGGAGTTTCTCGATCTCTACGATGCCGATCCCGAGCATAAGGAGCAAATGGAGCGATTGATTGCCCGCATCCGGGAAAGGTTGGTCGACTTGAAGACGCAGCGCTCTGCGCTCGACCTGACAATCGACGAGCTTACAACCATCGAAGTGGAAGCGATGGCAAAGTTGCAGCGATAATTTGGTCATCCCATTCTCTAACCGAGCGGTAACGCTTGATCGCGGCGCCCCCGATCCAATCAAGCCGTCCAGCGACGAGCGCCGCGCCGATCGCTAAGGCCGCCCCAGAACCGCGCCATGATCATCCAGGCGATGCCCGACGCGGTCATCGCCCCGCCGACCTGCCATGGCTCGAGGCCAAGCACGCGCGCGATGGGGCCCGCGAGCGCCACGAACGACATCATCGCCATCGAGCAGACGAAGGTCTCGAACATCAGTGGCTTCATGCTGAAAGCGCCTGATGCTTCCTCCCCCACTTGTTCGTCGCCTGTCGCTGTCGCAGCTTCGGTCATGCTGCTTCGTCCCGTGATGCGACCGGCGAACGGCCACCATTCCAGAGCAGCGCCGTCGAGACGGCATAGACAACGAGCCAGCCGAGGTTGAACGCGGCGCCGTCAAGCCAGGTGTGCGCCGGCTCGGGCAGGATGCGCGCGATCAGCATGCCGATCGCGACCAGCGAGACGGGATTGGCCAGCGCTGCGAACCAGCGTGGCCAGGCGGTGCGGCCCAGCGCGATGACGATCCCGAGGAGCAGCAGCGCCAGGCCCAGCGTCACGATCGGCATCAACCAGGCGATGAGCAGGACAGGCTCCAAGCCGATTGCCCGCAATGTGGACAATCGCTCGAGAATTTCCGCGAAGGCACGTCGTCCCGGTCTACCGGGTGGTTGGCGGATCCAGGCAAGAATGCTGATGCGGCCTGCATTGTGCTGCAGCAGCAGCGAGTCCAGCAGGCCGCATTGCACTGAAGTCAGACTTCCCGTCAGCAGGTCGCCCACGTTCCGCTCGGCATCTAACAGAGCCTTGCTCACCATGCGTTCCAGGGACGTGATACCGGGCACGATTATCTGCCGGCGGCGGAATTCTTCCATCAGGATCCACGCGAGATCGATTCCACCGACCATGGTCAGTGCGATCGGCAAGAGCCAAGCCTGCAGTTCTGCATGGATCGGACGGCTCAATTGCCGGAAACCGAATACCTCGCGCAGCGTATCGAGTTGCTCATACCGGGTGGGACCACGCGTGGCATAATCGGCAAGCGCGTCCGGCTCGACGCCAAGCTGATCCCCGACGAACCTGAGAGGAGCATCAGGGATGAATTCGCCGGGTTTCAGCAATCGGCCAGGATATCGCAAGGTGCAGAGCTGCAGCGCAAAACCGAGGCGGTTGTGGGGACGCCTCCGGCTCGTGATGACGCGCAGATCTGCGGAACTGAGCGTCCAGTATCGCACCAGATCTGGCTCGCTCTCCGGCAAGGCGAACAACTCGGCGTGTTGCGCCTCGGTCAGAACAGAGCGGCGGGGCATCGGTTCAGGCCTTGACCGGTCCCGTCCAGCCAATGCGATCGAGCGTGCCGATGAGGGTCGATCGCGGCACCTTGAATGATCGGCACACCGACGCCTTGCTTGCGCCGGCATCGAGGGCTGCCGTGATCTGCTCGATCGTTTCCGCGTCAATGCTGGGCGGCCGGCCCCCGCGCCGGCCCCGTCGTCGAGCTGCGACCAAGCCTGCCATCACCCGCTCACGCGTGAGCGCGCGTTCATATTGGGCGAGCGCGCCGAAGAGCGAAAACAGCAATTCACCATGGGGCGTGCTTGTGTCCATCTGCTCCGTTAGCGATCGGAAGGCCACACCTCGATTTTTCAGATCGGTTATGATCGCCAGAAGATTGGTCAATGATCGCCCGAGACGGTCGAGTTTCCAAACGACCAAGGTGTCGCCGGCCTTCAGGAATTCGAGGCAAGTGACCTGCCCCCCGGCGGCCCCTCGATCATAACGAGAGTCTTGCGGTTGAATATTCCGGTATGCTCGCCTGCACAAGCGCGCCGGGCGTGATGCTATCGTCCTGCACGAACGTCCGACGCGCTTGTGCAGGCGTTCGATTTCCCAACGATGAGTGGGGGCGAACATGGTTGTAGTCGTAGCGCCAGATGGCCAGCTTCCGGCGGGCGTCAGCCAAGCTGTCGAACAGCTCCTCGTTGAGCAGCTCATCGCGCAATGAGCCGTTGAAGCTCTCGATGAAGCCGTTCTGCTGGGGCTTACCGGGATCGATGTAATGCCACTCGACCTTGTTCTGACTGGCCCATTGCAGGATCGCCCGGCTCGTAAATTCAGTGCCATAGCACATTGGGAAGCGGCCCCTCGAAGGGGCGCACTGCCTTGATGAAGGCAAGGGCGCGTAGCGCCCGCAGGCTTCATCAAGGCGGTCATGATCGGCCCGCAGGTCTCTAAAGTGAAGTTGTCGACTCAACCCTTTGGAGACAG